>JACRLV010000235.1 GCA_016235145.1 Planctomycetota bacterium | reverse complement strand
GTCCGAGACCTTGAACGGCTTTCGCCCCATCGCGATCGCCTGCTCTTCCAGCTTGTCGAGCACGGAGTGCATCTGCCGGTCGGATCGCCCTGTCCCGACGACAAAATAATCCGCGAGGCTGGAGAGCCCGCGCAGGTCGAGGATCTGCACGTCGATGATTTTCAGGTCCGCGGCGAGTTGCGCCGCGGCGGCGGCGAATTCGCGCGCGTCATCAACGGCAGCCTTCGGGCTTCGCGTTCGGGTTGTTTCGGACTTCGCCATGGGGCAAAAGTGTAATGGCAGAAGGCGAATCGGCGAAGACGCCGGTCGAGTTATGGGGCGTCGCTGCTCCACGCCGGGTCGTTCGTCTCCAACGCCGTGCTCGCCCCGCGCAAGCCTGGCTGGCCGCCGGCCGCGCGGTTGCGGAGCGTCTGGCCCGCGCCGTCATCAATCGGCCAGTCGCCGAGCAATTCGCCCGCGCCGGCACTGACGGTGCCCGCGGCGTCGAGGGCCAGTTCGCTGTCGTCCCGAACCGTCGACCAAAGCCGCACGCGTCCGAGATTGCCGCGGAAACCGGCCCCGAGCGTGATGTCGCCGATCGTTACGTTTGAAGCATACGCGGCCGTCAGTACGACGCGCGAGCCCAAGTACACGGTGAAACCCGAAGCGGCGTCGAAACGCAGCGCCACAAATGTCCACTCGCCCGCGCTGATCGCCGTCGTTTCGTCGAACGTCTGCCCCGCGACGCGCAGCCGCACGCGGCCGGCGCTGGGCGAGACTTCGAGCGAAATGCTGGGCGAGCCGAACGCGGCGACCGGTCCGCCGTCGTTATCCGCCTTCAGCATTGCTTCGAGCGTGAAGGCGCTCAGCGGGTCGGACGTGCCGGACGAGAGCGTCGCCAACTGGCTGCCGTTGAATTGCAGCGTCGCTTCCGCGGCGTCTGAGACTTTGATGGCGATCGACGCCTCATCCTCGATGCCGCCGCCGCTGACGACGCGCAGGGTGACGTTGAACTCGCCCACCCGGCTGTAGATGTGCACGGGCTGGCTGTCGCGCGAGGATTCGCCGTCGCCGAAGGTCCAGTAATAGTCGCGTATCGTGTCGTCGACGGCGTTGCTCGACAAACCGTCAAAATGCACGATGAGCGGAGCCGGTCCGCTGGTCCGATCCGCCACGATGACCGCTTCGGCGGTCGAACCCTGCACCTGCACATCCACTCGGTCGATGTCGGTGTTGCCCGCTTCGTCCTCGACCGTCAGCGTGATCGTGTATGTCCCGGGGTTCGCGAAAATGAAATCGGCGGTGACGCCCTCGGCGGACCCCAAACCCGCGAAATCCCAGCTATACCGAACGATGCTGCCGGAGCGGGCAGTCGAGGAGTCGCCCGAAACGGACACCCGCAGCGGCGATGAACCGCGCGTCGAAGATACCGCCGCGACTGCGTTTACCGCCGGAGTGGTTGTGCCAAGTTGCGGGCAACCGCCGAGCAAACCGCCTGCTGCGAGCAACGCCAGAAGAATCACTCTCGCCACGCTGGTACTCCTGTGAAGCAGAGCTTCCCGACTCTCCGGGAATTGTAGCCGCTGGTAAGAGTCCCGCCTGCCGCGGGTTGGGTCGTATGCGGTCTTACTGCTGCGCGAGCAGGTCGATCAGCCGGAACCGGCCGACGTCGACCAAGCCCTGGTCGGTAACCTTCAGCTCGCCGATCACCGACAAGGTCAGGAAGGAAAGCGCCATGAACGGGCGGCGCAGGGTTCCGCCGATCGTCGAGACCGCCGCATGAAGCGCGTGCAACTGGCCGCGCAACGCGGTCGCGTCGAGCTCGCTCATCAACCCGCCGATCGGCAGCGCGACTTCAGCAAGCACCTGCCCGTCGCGCACGACGCTCAAGCCGCCGCGGAGCTTCACCAGCCGCACCGCCGCCGCGAAGATGTCCGCGTCATTCGTGCCGACGACGACGAGGTTATGCGCGTCATGGCCGATGCTGGACGCGATCGCGCCGCAGCGCAGCCCGAATCCGCGCACGAAGCCCATCCCCGTCGCGCCGCTGGCTTGATGGCGCTCGATCACGGCGAGCTTGCAGATGTCGTGCTGCGGGTCGGCCTGGACGGCGCCGTCGCGAACGGGCAACGTCTCGACCGTTCGCCCGGTGTCGATCCGGTTTTCGTAGACCTGAATCACATGCGCGCGGCAAGCGCTTTCGCCGGCGGGAGCCGGGACGGCGAACTGGTCCGGCTCCAGCCATTTCACGTTAATGCTGCTGCGCAGAAGCGGCGGCTTGCGGACATCGGGCATCGGCAGAGACGCGCCGTCCTGCGCGACGAGTCTGCCCGCGTGATAGACGCGGCGGACGCGAAAGTCGCGCAGATCGTCAACAATCGCCAGCGACGCCAACCGCCCCGGGGCCACCGCGCCAAGCCGCCGCAGGCCGAAGTAGTTCGCGGTGTTTAGCGATGCGATCTTCACCGCCAACAGCGGGTTCAGGCCGCCCTGCACCGCTCGCCGCACCATGTGGTCGATGTGGCCTTCGTCGAGCAGATCTTCGACGTCTTTGTCGTCGGTGACGAACATGAATCGATCGGCGGTCTCGGGCGTGACCAGCGGAAGGAGCGCGTCGAGATTTCGAGCCTGGCTGCCCTCGCGAATCATGATGTGCAGCCCGAGCCGCAGTTTTTCACGCGCCTCGCCGGCCGAGATGCACTCGTGGTCGCTGGCGATGCCGGCGGCGACGTACGCGCACAGATCGCGGCCGGTCAGGCCGGGAGCGTGGCCGTCGATCGTGCGATCGCCGACCATCGCGATCTTTTCAAGACAGGCCTCGCTTCCGGCGATCACACCCGGGTAGTCCATCATCTCCGCCAGACCGATCACCCAGCGATCGCTCAGCAGCGGTTCGAGGTCGATCGCGCCGAGTTCGGCGCCGGCCGACTCGAACGGCGAAGCAGGCACACACGAGCTGAGCATGACAAACACGTGGATCGGGCAAAACTTGCTGGATGTCAGGACGAAGCGCACGCCCTCGATGCCCATCACGTTCGCCAACTCGTGCGGGTCGGCGATGACCGCCGTCGTGCCGCGCGTTGAGACGAGCCGGGCGAACTCCGGCACGCTCAGCAGCGAGGATTCGATGTGTACGTGGCCGTCGATGAATCCGGGGCAGATGTACTGCCCGCGCAGGTCCACGGTTTCGCGGCCTTCGTAGGCGCCGATGCCGATGATCCGGTCGCCGGCGATCGCCACGTCGCCTTCATGCACCTCGCACGAGAGCACGTTTACGATTCGCCCGTTTCGAAGGACGAGATCGGCGGGAATCCGGCCGGCCGCCATGTCGATCCGTTGCTTAAGGTCCATATCTGTCGCCTGCGTGCATGTCGAGGCCGGCGCCCATGCGCTGCCATCCGCCGCGGCGCCCGCCTAGCGTAGTTACTCACGCTGTTTGCATCTTATCAGGGTGGTCCGGGCGTCCCGCCCGGGTCAGACGACGGGCGAGACGCCCGTACCACCCGTGATGCACCATTCCTGACTAGTGTATTTAGTCGCGCAGTTTGCATCTTAACAGGGTGGTCCGGGCGTCCCGCCCGGGTCGGACAACGGGCGAGACGCCCGTACCACCCGTGATGCACTATTTCTGCCTAGCCACACTAGCCACACTAGCTACGGTCCGGCTTTCGCTGCAACTTCTCGATCGGCGCGAGTTCCAGAATGAACGTCTTCTCCCCGTGCGCCGGAAAGCGAATCGCGGCCCGTGTCTGGCCGGGGCCGGGCCGCACCCACACCACCTGGCCGACGCCGAAATCGCGGTGCATGACGAACATCTGCGGCCGCCAATCCGCGAATGGCGACGCCGCCGCGCCCGGATCCACGCGACCAGTCGGCTGATCCATCGTAAACGCGCGGTCCTCGTCCCCACCGCCGCGATGCAGCCGCAGGCGCGGCGGCTGCGCCGGCGCATCTTCATCCGCCGCCTCGTCATCGGATCGCTCGTCGCTGTCCGCCAGCATCGGCCGGCGTTTCATCCACGGCGGCTCGCGACCCGCCATCGACTCCTGAACGACGCTGTCGTCGGGCAATTCGGATAGAAACTGCGAGGCCGTCCGCGGCAGCCACGCCCCACGGATGACGCGCGTGTTGGCATGCGAGAGGACGAGCTGCTCCCGCGCCCGCGTGATGCCGACGAAGCACAGCCGCCGCTCCTCTTCGATCTCGTCCTTGCTGCGGGCGTTCAGCGATCGTTCGTGCGGCAGCATTCCCTGTTCGAGCCCGACGATGAAGACGACCGGAAATTCGAGCCCTTTCGCGGCGTGCAGCGTCATCAGCATCACGACGCCGGCGCTTTCATCCACCGCGTCCTGGTCGCTCACCAAACTGATGCGTTGAAGAAACTCCTCAAGCGACGGCTGCTCAGCCTCTTCTTCGTAGCGGACGGCGGCGGAGACCAATTCCTGCACGTTCGCCAAGCGGTCCTCGCCCTCGTCGTCCACTTCCTCGCGCAGCGACTTCTCCAGTCCGCTGCGTTCCAGCACGGCGCTGACCGCTTCGGCCGGCGTTCCCGCCGCGTACTGCTTCAATTCGTCCAGCAGATCGGCGAACTTCCGCACCTTCGCCGCGGCGCCTTTCAAACTCGGTACGTCATCGGCATTCCGCAGCATCTCCGTCAGCGCGCAACCGCGGTCCGCCGCAGCCGTCACAAGCCGATCGATCGTCGTCTTGCCGATCCCGCGGGCGGGCGTATTGATGATTCGCAGCAGCGCGATGCTGTCCGCCGGGTTCACGATGACGCGCAAGTAGGCCAGCGTGGCGCGGATTTCGCGCCGGTTGGAGAACTCGACGCCGCGGGCGATCTTGTATGGAATCGCGCGGGCCCGCAACGACTCTTCAAGTCCGCGCGAGATCGCGTTAATGCGGTAGAACACGGCGAAATCCGACCAACTGCGCCCCGCGCCGCGCATCGCGGCGATCGTCTCCGCGATCTTCTCCGCCTCGTCGCGTCCTTCGTCGAATTCCCAGACCCGAACCGGCTCGCCTTCCGGGTTTTCGGTCCAGAGATCCTTCTTCTTGCGCTTGCGGTTGCACGCGATGAGCTTCGACGCCGCCCGCAGGATGCTCGCGCAAGAGCGATAGTTCTGCTCCAGCCGCACGACGACCGCGTCAGGATAGTCGCGCTCGAATTCGAGAATGTTGCGAATGTCCGCGCCGCGCCAGGCGTAGATGCTCTGGTCCGGATCGCCGGTCACGCACAGATTCCGATGAATCCGCGTGAGTTGTCGCGCAATCAGATACTGGGCGTGGTTGGTGTCCTGGTATTCGTCGATCAGCACATAGCCGAAGCGCCGATTCATGCGCTCCGCGACCTCCGGCCGGTCGCGCAGCACGAGCGCCAGCCGCAGCAGCAGGTCGTCGAAATCGACGGCGTTGCGATCGCGCAAGAGCTGTTCGTACGCCTCGAACACGCGGTGGAACGCCCGAACGTCGAGGAGATCGGTCGCATTGGCGAAGTCGGCGGGAAGCTGGAGCGCGTTCTTGGCGTTGCTGATCTTCGTCCGCATCGACTCGGGGTTGTGCAGCAGCGGGCTGAGCTTGCACAGCTCCATCGCGTCCTTCACGCAGCGGAGCTGATCCGCGTCGTCATAGATGGTGAAGCCGGGCTGCACGTCCGCCAGCGGGCCGAACTCGCGCAGCAGACGCGCCCCGAGCGCGTGAAACGTATACACCCACATGCCCCGCACGACGCCCAGCGCTTCGATCCGCTTCTTCATCTCGCCGGCGGCCTTGTTCGTGAACGTGATCGCGAGGATGTGTTGCGGGGCGATGCCCGAGCGAACCAGGTGCGCCGCCCGACGCGTGATGACGCGGGTCTTGCCGCTGCCGGGGCCCGCGAGCACGAGCAGCGGACCATCGATGTGCGTGACGGCCTGCCGCTGCGGCTCGTTCAGATCCGTCAGCAGCGCGTCGATTTCCGGCGTTTGCTCGGGCCCCGGTTCCATGTGTGCGATATACCCGCGTGCTCCATAACCGTCCAATCAGGCTTTTCGGAGATGGAGCGCACGCGGTTTTCCGCAAACGAATGTGAGCGTCGAGATCGGGGCTTCGACGAGCGAGACGCCCGTACCACCCTGCATCGATGCGGGTTTCGCCGGGACGCTGCCCTACGTGCGCTGCCGGCGGAAAATCGCCGCGAGTCCGACCAGCAGAAAGCCGATCGTCGCCGGCTCCGGTATCAGCCCGTCAGCGACCAGCGTGAGGTCGCCGGTCAGGGTGGTCGAAACCTCGCTGAGCACCAGGTTCATCAGCACGTTGGCCGGATTCGGCGGATCAAGCGTCGGCAGCGCCAAAGGAAACTCCGGGATGGTCTGATCGAGAGTCTGTGAATTCGACAGATCCAGCGGCTGAACCGCGGTCAACAGCGCGTGGTCGCCGGTGAATTCCACCTCACCCACAAGCGGCAATGGGATCGGTGTCGCGGGAAAGTCGTATGCCTGGCCCATCACCTCGACCGAGCCGGCGATCGTCACCACTGGTGCGACGACGAAGGAGTAACGGTTCGCGTCGATCAAAGTCAGCACGCCCGGGGCGTCGCCCGCCGTCTGTTGCACCGTGAGCGAGCCGAGGGAGACCTGCCCAAGCGGAACCGTGATGGGGATGCCGCCGGGGTAGATGAAGAACGGATTGCGCGTTCGGAAGCTCTCGGTCAGAAGCGTCAACTCGACGTCAAGAGCTTGCGGACCGGAATCCAGCAAATTCGCGTTCAGGCCGCGCAGCAGCGCTATGCCGGTGTCCGTGTCGAAACGCATTTCGAACGTCCCAGCCGTGGCGCTGTTGGGAGCGCCGCTGATGCCGGGCGTGAGCGACACATTCACCGGCAGATTCTCATCCGCGCCGAACGGGCCGAAGAGGCCGGGTTTGGTGCGCGTGCCGGTCGGGTTTGTGTCGGCGTTCCAGTTGCCGATCAGCGTGCCGGTCGTCGCCGCCGACAGGGCGACGTTCGCGCTGAGGCCACTGGCGTTGCGGTCGATTTGGAAATCGTAGTAGCCG
>JACRLV010000234.1:8477-14140 GCA_016235145.1 Planctomycetota bacterium | reverse complement strand
GGCGCGAGGAGATTTTTCGAGCGGCGACGGGATCGCCGATGCACGGAGCGAGGGAGCGGCCTGTGTCTCGCAGGCCGTAGATCTGGAACGACCCCGATCGTGCCGAGTCGACGATTTACGGCCGGCGGGACGCCGTCCGCTACGCTTCTTGGCGCGCGCTGACGCTTGGGCTGCGGGCAACGCCCGCGCTGCGGGTTCTGTTTTTCGTTTCTATCCGCCGCCGGGAAAGCCGGGCGGCAGGCCGGGCGGCGGGCCCTGGTCTTCGGGCGGCGGTTGCGGGGCCTCTTCCTGGATGTAGTAGTCCAGACCGCGAATCAGCGCTTCCGCGTCTGAGGACCGCAATACAAACGTGCAGCCCTTTTCCATCCACGACGCCATTCGCGGTGCTTCGCCGCGCTGGAGCGGCTGTACCTTGATCGTCGCCGTTTCGCCGTTCTTGAGTGCGACTTCGATGCTGATCTGGGCGCCCTTTTCCGCGGCGGCCACATCCGCGCCGCGATACATGAGATACTGCTCGACCGCCATGTTGGAGACCAGACCCGCCAGGCCGACGATCTTCGATTGCGAGGGCTTCACCGATGGATCGGGCGTGTAGGTCCATTTGTTGTCGTCGCCGAGCACGAACTCGACCATGCCGTTGTTCGACTCGATCCGCATTCGTTGAACAGCCTTGGCGTCAAAGTCGAAGAGTTTGCGGCGGATCAATTCGCCGGTCAGCGACCGATAGACCGTCTCATCAAGCTCGAACAAATACGGGTTTTCGTCCAGCCGCGCGAAAAAGCCGACGCCGAACCGGCTCAGCGTGATGGTGTGCGTCGCCGGCGTTTGGGGTGCGGCCGGTGCAGAGGCCGCGGGCTGCGATTCGGCTGGTTGCGATGACGCGTTTGCGTCGATCGTGAAGGTCACCGTTGCACTGGGTTTGTCAAATCCGCGCGTCTCGAATCCGCCCTTCGAAACGACGCGTTTGGCCCGCAGCGACGAGAGATCGCGGGTGATGTCTCCCATGCCGCTCGCGTCCGCGGCCGCGCCGTCCGGCTGGACCAGCTTCCACTGATCGCCGGCCCGCTCCACGATCGTTACGATTTCGCCGCGATGCTGCTCGATCCGGGATATCTGGCTGACCGGGGCGCTGAAGATGTTCCGCGAGCGAAGCGAGATCGGCGGCACAATCAGCTTGGCGGCCAGCCCCGCCGGAACGAACGCCGCTCCGGCCTGATCGCCGATCTCCGTCTCGTTGCCGATTCGCACCACGAGCGGCTCGACCTGGCCGGTGATCGTCGCGGTAATCGTCGCCCGCGGCTTGTCGAGGCCGGCTTTCTCCAGCTTGCTCGGGTCGTCGACAAAATCGACCGCCTTCAGACCTGCGATCGTATCGCACAACGTCTGCACCGCATCCCCGTCGATCTCCGCCAGGTCGCCCTCGCCGGTCCAGACGCCGTTCTTTTTCGTCAGGTTCGCGCTCGAATCGCCGGTGCTGATCGCCAGTTGCGTGATCGCGGCGGCGGAAGCCCGCGTCAGGCGCATCTCGCGAATGTCCTTGGGAAGGAGTTGTTCGACTGCCGACGACGGGATCGTCGCGACCCACGGCTGGTCGGGCAGCTTCATGAAGCGAAAACCGTTGGTCGCGTCCGAAACGCCGCCGATCAGGATTTCGTGCGTCTTGGCGGTTGTCTCGAACTGCGGCTCGACCGGTTGCGTCGAACCAGCGGGCTGCGAGGCCGGCTTCAGCTTCTTTTCCTCTGTCCGCACGGCGACGCGCAGATAGGGCCTGTCCAGGCCGAACGCCGCGAGGCTCGTCGGCGCGTCGTCGACGAACTTGTCGATCCGCACATTGGCCAGCGCGTTGACGATCGACTTCACCTTTTCCGCCGAGGCATAAGCCTTCGCCGGGCTGCTCAGCACCCAGTCTTCGCCGTTGCGGGCGATTTCGTAGGCGGCGCCGTCGTAATCGATATGGACCTGTACGGCGTTGTTGCGGGCGACGCGCAGCGGCGACTTCCCGCGGTAGTCGCCGACGTCGCGTTTCATGTCGTAGGAGAAGTCGCGGTCGGTCTCGTGGATCGTGTCGCTGCCGGCGATGCGCACGTAATAATTGTTGCTCATCGGGACGCGCCGCCCGATCTCCAGCTTGGTCTCCTTGCCGGTCTTGTCGGCGATCATGAGCGTCGCCGTCGGCGCATCCAGCCCGGCGTCTTTGACCGACACCCCGCCGTCGCCGCCCGCCTTGAACGAGCGCTTCGAAGTCAGCTCGATCAGCGTGTGCACCAGGCCGTCGACCACCGGCGAATCCGTCGCGCCGGCGGCCGGCTCGGTCATGCGCCAAGGTTCGAACTGGCCCGAGTCGTCCTTGGCGCCGCTGCGCTCGAACGCCAGCCGCGGCTTGCCCGATCGTTCGAACGCCACGCGCACGATGCTGTCTTTGTCAGGCTTTGGATCGAGCAGGGCGGCGGCTTTCGCGGGCTGCTCCGGCTTGTTTTCGGTTTCGTCGGCTTTCTTGGCAGGGGATAGCAGAATGGCGACGCCGCCAGCGACCGCGAGCAAAGCCAGGATGATCGTTGTTTTCGGGTTCATTCCTCAACGCCTCGAGCAGTTCCGTTTCGATCGATGCAGCGGCCCGAAGTCACTTCAGCGGACCTGTCGGTGGCTACTTCCTGCGGACGAACCAGACGCCCAGCCCGACCAAGCCGGCGCACGCCGGCCAGATTCCGACCAGGAACGCCCGCCAGAACGTCGCCACCGGGCCTTCCTTCAGGCCGTCCAGGCGCGGCACGTCGCCTTGCTTCGGGCCGACGGAGATGCGGTTCGATTCGCCGCTCAGCCAGTGCAGGCTGTTCAGGAACAGATCGGAGTTGGCCGGAAACTTCGCCGCCAGGGCGAGCGCGCCCCCGACCTGCACGAAGTCCGCGATGTTCAACACGCCGTCGCCGAAGAACGTGTCGCTGGTGAAGACGACGAGCTTCTGCCCCTGTTCGTTTGTCGCGGCGAGCGCGAGTGCGAAGGGGGCTTTGATGTCGTCGTCGTAGCGGCGCGTGCCTTGCTTGTTGGTCAAGTCGCTCTGTACCCGGTCAATATTCGAGAACGCCCACACGTCGTTCGAAGCGGGCACTTCGATCAGCGGTTCGATCTTCACGCCGGCCGGTTGGCTGGTCGGGCCGCCGTAGAGCAGCGGGCACGAGCCGTCGAGTCCGGCGGGAAGAGTCTGTAGCGGCTTGGCGATCGCGTGATCGGTCAGGCGGAAAGCGTCGCTGGAGATCAGGAATTGGTTTTGCTGGCTCAGGATCATCGGGTACATCAGCTTCGGGTCGTCCCGCGTCGGCATGAACTTCAGCGCCAGATAGTCTGACTTCACGTCGATGCCCCAGGTGCTCTTCAGGTACTCGCCGAATTCATAAGGCGATGGCGGTCCGCCGAATCGCGAACGCGGCGGCTGCCAGCCGGCCAGAAAAATCGCCAGCCCCGACTTCTTCACCGCGTCGAGAATCGCCTGCTTCTGCTCCGGCGTTATGCCCATGTTGCGCGGCTGCTGCATCGGGTTGGACATATCCGGCGGCATGGGCGGATACACGACGTAGATCGTTTTCGCGGCGTCCTTGATCTCCGGCGGAGCGGGCGCGGCGGCGACATCCCACTCCTCGACGACGAAATTCTCCTTGCCCATCGCGTCGTTGATCATGCCAAAGGGCGCCCGCGGCAGTTCGCGCATCGCGTTGATGTTGATGCTGTTGAAGTCCACCTTCAGCAGGGGCTGCCCGCCGTGCCGCACGAACACCACGGCAGTCTTTTTGGTTTGCGTGAGTTTAAGAAGCGCGGAGGAGAGGGCGGCTTCGCCGCTGAATTCTTCGGGATCACCGTCGGGCGTGGGGGCCGCGCGATCGCCGCGCCAAGTCCACGCTTCGTGCTTCGGTACGACGATCGCTTCCTTCTCGGACTCGACGACGATGCACTCGCCGTTCTTCAGCGTGTCGTACAGTTCTTCGAATTTGACCTTTTTGAGGTCGTTGGTCTTGGCGAGCTGCGTTTCCACCCGGTCCAGAACAGTCTTGTAGCGCTCCGGCGCAGTCCCGAAGAACTTTCGCAGTTCGGGTGTTACGCCCGGCGTCTGCTGACCGTCGCCGGTCATCCAGGTCTTCCACTGCGTAAGGGTGCTGTTGATGAGGTTTAGGTGCTCCCGCATCGCGGTAACCGCGGCGCCATAACGCGGGATGTCCGACTCGGTCAACTCCTTGATGTCTACGTCGGCGTTTGCCGCCGCTTTCTGCAACTGGCTCAGCGAGATCAACAGGCCCTGTAGACGCGAGCGTTGGAGATTGGGGTTGGCGTCCAGAATCGCGCTGAGTGAAGCCGCCTCGGTGCTGATCAGCTCCGCGACCTGCTTGTTAATTTCGGGAAATGCCGCAATGGCTTCGCGATGCGGGGTTGCCTCGTCCTTATAGGCCGGCTTTTCGACGATTCGCTTCAGCAGCTTCTGCACGTCAGCAGGAGCCGCGCTCGGATCGATCATCGCGGTGCTGATCCGCGGGCGACCGGCGGTTTCATAAAGATCGAGCAGGTCACGCACCATGTTGCGGTGCTTTTCGGCGTACTTACGCACTTCCTTCAGCGCGGTCGTGTAGGTGCCGGTGATGGTGATGTTCGTGTCGAGCGACTTGATAAGCTGAACAGTGCGCGGGCTCAGGCTGTTCTGGCCGCTGCTGGTCAGATCCGCCCGGCCGCCGTAGCGCCCGGCCGCCCAGACGACCATCGCGGCGACGGCGATCGCCAACGCAGACGTAATGAGGACGTTCGCGCCGTAAACGAGCCTTCGCGTGGACGCTTGCATCGAAGTTGCAGTCGCCATGAATCAACTTCCTGTGCTGAGCACTCGCATTCAACGCGCCGAGCCGGCCGAATTCGCCGACGCCGTCAGCGCCACCGCTTCGACTCCACGACCTTGACGCTCAGAAAGACGAACAGAACAGCGGTCGCGACGAAAAACGCCACGCTCTCGGTGGTAACCAGACCGCGATTGAACTGGTCGAGGTGCCGCTCGACGTTGATCCGCTGAAACGCCTCTCGCAAGACTCCCTCGGTCTTTGTCGCGATGAACGCCGCGAACCAAACCAGCAGCAGCAGCGGTACGGTTCCCAGGATCCACGCCACGATCTGGTTGCGCGTCACCGAGCTGGTGAACATGCCGAACCCGAGAAACGCGGCCCCGACCAGCAAAAGTCCGATGTAGGACGCGACGGACGCCCCGAAATCCGGCTTGCCGTAAAACATCATGACGAGCAAGTAGACGAACGTACCCAGCAGCATGATCGCGTAGAAGACCAGCGCCGCCAGGTATTTGCCGACGACCATCTGCGCGTCGGTGATCGGCGCGGTCATCAGCGGCTCGATCGTTCCGTTGCGGTATTCCTCGGAGATCAGCCGCATGGTGATCGCGGGAATGATCATGGTCAGCACATACGGCGTGAAGGCGAAAAAGCTCCGCAGCGTCGCCGGCTGGCCCGGCGCAAAGCTGCCGCTGACCAGCATCAGAATCCCCGTGAGCAGCAGGAAACCCGCGATCACGATGTATGCGATCGGCGAGTAGAACAGGGCGAGAAGCTCGCGCTGCATGATGGCGATCGTCGTGCGCATCGGTACGAAGACCTCCGGTTCAGTCGGCGTCGCGGGCGCCC
>JACRLV010000234.1:0-8393 GCA_016235145.1 Planctomycetota bacterium | reverse complement strand
CCGCGACGATTTTGACGAAGAAATCCTCAAGCGTCGCGATCTCGCGGCGCAGCTCGCGCAGCGGCCACGATCGCTGCGCCGCAAGCCGCGCGATTTCCTCGCGCAGATCGCCGCGCGTCGAAACCGCCGCCCGCGTCCAGCCGTTGTTTGAGTCGCACCGCACGTCGGTGACGCCGTTAATCTGCTTCAGGCCCGCCGCGACCTCGCCTTCCGACGCCTTCACCTCGGCAATCAGGCGCGACTCGCCGGTGACGCGGCTTCGAAGTTCATCGGTGGTCCCCGACGCGACGATCCGGCCCTTTGCAATGATCACCAACCGCTTGCAGGTCGCCTCGACCTCGGGCAGGATGTGGCTGGAGAGCATCACCGTGTGCTCTTTCGCAAGATCGCGAATGAGCGAGCGCGTTTCTCGAATCTGCGTCGGATCAAGCCCAACCGTCGGCTCGTCGAGAATCAGGACCTTCGGGTTGTGAAGCAGCGCATCGGCGAGCCCGACGCGCTGTCGATACCCCTTCGACAGATGCGCGATCGGGCGATCGATCACGTCGTTGATCCAGCACCGTTGTGCGACCCGATCGATCGAGCGGCTCCGTTCGCCAGGCCCCATGCCGCGGAGTTTGGCACGGTATTTCAGGTACTCGCGAACGCGCATCTCAAGGTACAGCGGCACCGACTCCGGCAAATAACCGACGTGCCTCCGCACATCGAGCGATTGAGCGAAAACGTCATATCCCGCCACGCTTGCGGAGCCGGAAGTCGCAGGATGAAAACACGTTAGAACTCGAATGGTGGTGGTCTTCCCGGCCCCGTTGGGCCCGAGAAAGCCGACGATTTCGCCTTCCTGCACGTTGAACGAGACCCCGTCCACCGCACAGGTGCTGCCATAGTGTTTCGTGAGGTTCTGAACTTCGATCACACGCCTACCCTCGCGAGAGACCGATGCGGACTGCACTCGACAAGCGATCCTGTCAAAAACAGCCGCGGCCTCACGCCGCCCACTGGAATGACCATCGCCGGCAAGGCGTGGAATTGTAGATTGCGCCGGCGCGCTGTCAAGTTTTCGCAACCTGCCCTACGATCAAGTGGTTACGCTCAAGAGCGATTGAGCCTGCGGATAGCGGTGGAGTGCGTCGTGGAGGATGCCGAACGCTTTCAGCGACTCGCGGAATTGTTCGACGCGACGGGAAAAGTGTCCGCCGAGCAGCGGCAGGAATATCTGTCCGCCAATTGCGTTGATCCAACCCTGCGCCAGCAGGTCATGGACTTGCTTGCCGCGGACGAACGGCGTTCACGCGAGCTGAAGACCGCGCTCATCACCGGCGCGATCGAAGAAACCGTCGGCAAACCGGCCGCAATGCCAAGTTGCGTCGGCGACTATCGCGTCGTTCGTCTGCTCGGCGAAGGCGGCATGGGAGTCGTGTACCTGGCTGAGCAGGATCGCCCGCGGCGGCTGGTTGCGCTCAAGGTGTTGCGCGGAGGCGTGCTGTCGCCGTCGTCGCTGCGGCGATTTGAGCACGAAACGCAGATCCTGGGTCGGTTGCGGCATTCCGGAATTGCACAGATTTTCGAAGCCGGGACGGCCGATTTGATCGGCGGGGCGCAGCCGTTCTTCGCGATGGAATACGTCGACGGCCCGGCGATCACCGATTTCTGCCATCAGCAGAAGCTGTCGATTAATGCGCGCGTGGCGTTGATGGCGGATGTCTGCGACGCGGTGCAGCACGCCCACCAGCGCGGCGTTATCCATCGAGACCTCAAGCCGGCGAACATCCTTGTTGTTACGGAAGTTCGAAGCGGCGGCGATCGCAGTCCCGACGGCGCGGAATCGCGTGCAACTGAGCAGTCCGCCGTCGCGCAGCCCAAAATTCTCGACTTCGGCGTGGCGCGGATGACGGACGCGGATGTGCGCGGCCACACGCTGCAAACACAGGGCGGCCAGATCGTCGGCACGTTGCCTTATATGAGCCCGGAGCAGATCGCCGGCGATCCGCTCGGCGTCGATGCGCGCAGCGACGTTTACTCGCTCGGCGTGATTCTGCATGAGCTTCTGACCGGATGTCTGCCGTACGACCTCAGCGATAAGCCGCTCACGGAGGTGCTTCGGACGATTCGCGAAGTGGACCCGCCGCTGGCGGGGGCGCTCGTCCGCGCCGTGCGCGGCGATCTGGAGAACATCCTGCGCAAGACGCTGGAGAAAGACCCGGCCCGCCGATATTCGTCCGCGGGCGCGCTGGCGGACGATCTCCGCCGCCATCTGCGCTCCGAGACGATCAGCGCCCGTCCGCCGACGCTTCTCTACCAATTCAGCCGGTTTGCACGGCGGCATCGGGGCGCGGTGGTCGGGACCGCGGGGATTTTCGCGGTGTTGATCGCCGGGGTCGTCACGTCCACGCGCATGGCCTATGTCGCGAACAGCGAGCGTTTGCGGGCCGAGCGGGAAGGCGCCATCGCGCGAGAATCGAGCGCGTTCCTGCACGAAATGCTCTCGTCCGTCGATCCGGCCCATGCCCGCGGCCAGATCGTCAGCGTCCGGCAGGCGCTCGACCAGGCGGCGCAGCGGGTTGAGGATCGATTCTCGAAGCAACCGCTGGTGCGGGCCGCGCTGCACCGCACGATGGGCTCGTCGTACCACGCCATCGGCGAGTTCGAGCGGGCTGAAGAGCAGTACCGCCAGGCGATGTTCCTGTACGCCTCCGAGCTTGGGCGGGACGATCGCGATTCGATCGCAACAACCAGTGAAGCCGCGGTCACACTGGAGAAGCTGCACCGTCTCGACGAAGCGGAATCGCTTGCGCGTTCGGCGCTGCGCAGCGCCGAGGATGCCTACGGCGAATCGACCTCGCTTGCCGGCACGGCGCGGATGAACCTCGCCCTGATCTTGCACAGTCGCGGAAAAAGCGACGAAGCAGAACGCCTGTATCGGCAATCGTTGAACGGCTTCGAGGCTCTCACCGGACCGGCTTCCGCGGATGCGGCCCGTGCGGCGGGCAGCCTCGGCAGGATGCTGATGGAGCTGGGCCGGATAGATGATGCGGAGCCGCTGCTTCAGCGCGCCGCGCGGGCGTGGGCCGCAATCGAGGGCGAGGATCGGCCCAACGCGCTTGAGGCGCGAATGAACCTGGCCACGCTGCTGCGTCAGAAGGGCCGCGCCGCCGACGCGGAATCGTTGATGCGGCAGGTGGTCGAAGCCAGCGAACGCACGCTCGGACCGAAACACTGGGACACGATCTACCGACTGCGAATGCTGTCCTGGGCCCAGGCGGCGCGGCAGGATTCTGCCGCCGCCGAGCGGACGCTCCGCGATGCGTACGAGCGCGCCCGAACGGGACTGGGTGAGCAGAACATCGAGACGCAGAACTGCATCGGTGCGCTCACCAGCACGCTTGTGCAGGCACGCAAGCTCGATGAGGCCGAAGTCTTCGCCAAACGGGCTTATGACGCCGCAACCGCGCTCTACGGCGCCGCGCACGAGGAAACCCGCCGCGCGGCCGCGCTCTTCGTGGACATCTACGAAGCCCGCGGAAACCGGGAATTGCAGGAAGAGTGGCTGCGCCGGGCGCGGGTGGGCGCAGCACCGGCGACCGTGGACCGGCCGTAGGGTGATTCACTGAAAGAAACGCGGCGTCGAGGGAGTCGTAGCGTCGGACCTCCGAGTCCGACGGTGAAATTTCGGAAGGAAAATGCCGTCGGACTCGGAGGTCCGACGCTACGAAGACGGGAGTCGGACTCGGCGGTCCGACGCTACAAGTCAGTTCCGCTAATCCGACGTGAGGTACAAATCCGACTTCACGAAGCGGCGCACGAAATCGAGGATGCGGAAATAGATGTCGCGTTCGCGCAGCCAGGCTGTGAATTCGTCGGATCGCGGAGCCGGCGGATCGAGCGCCGCGCCCGAATCGGAAAACCGCAACCGAGCGGCGGGGCGATCGGGCGTCGTGACATAGAAGTAGTACCCGGACGAATCCAACGGGTGTTGGAACGTGTATTTCAGACGCCTCACGCCCGTCTCATCGCAATCGACGATCGTCACGTCGAATTCTGGTCCCGTCATGACGTCGCCCGTCCGAAGCGCCTTTCCGCCGCGCATCCCGTCGATAAACATCCGGCCGCTCAAACCCGAGAAATACGCGCCGCCGGCCTCGATCTCCAGCTCGAATTCCCGCGCGTTCAGTTGCGTGACGGTACATTCGTATGGCATGACCAACGCGTGCGGGGCGAAAGCGAGCACATAGCCCGCCGCGTCCGGCCGATTCCACGCGTCGCGCATCGCCACGGTGGAGTAGATGCCGGCGATCGGCAGATTCATGAAGAACAGCTTGGGTCGTTGCGGTCCCGCGGCTGCGAGTTCCGCGGCGGGCGTGGACGAGAGGATGTCGGCGTAGACAAGCTGCTCGCTGCGCACAATGCCGCGCCAGCAGTAGCGGTAGATCACCGTGCTCCAGAGCGCGATTCCAAGCACCGCCGCCGTCACCGCGGTTTGCCGCCGCCGCCCAAGCACGGCGAGCGCGGACGCGACCGCCAGCGCGAATGCGGGCGCGGCCAGATACACGAGATGCGGCATCACAAAAACGGGAATGACCGGCAAAAAGGCCGCCGTCATCCACCAGAGCCTCACCCAGCGCGGCCGCTGCCCGCGCGCCAGCCGAAGATAGCCGCCGACCAGAATCGCAACCGCCGCCGCCATCACCGCGTACTCCAACCAAGCGCCGCCGGTCGGAGCGCCCGTGCCCAGCCCGAGAAACATCGGCGTGTAGACGATGTGCGAAAAGAGCATGTGCAGCAGCTTGCCCGCGGCCCAGGCGAAATAGCCCAGTCCGGTGGGCGTGGTGAAGTAGATCTCCGGCGGGGGCGCGATCGGAAACACGAACAGCCGCCAGTACAGGTAGGCCGCCGCGGTGAGGCCGAAGAAGCCATAGACCACCAGCCGCTGCCGCACCGCCGCCCAACCGCCGACCAAAAAGTCCAGCACCGGCAGCAGCATTGGGAAGCTGATCGCCGTCTCGCGCGAAAAGAGCGCGAGCAGCCACACCAACCAGGTCAGCAGGACTCGCTTGGTGCAGTAAGAATCCTGCAACCTTCGGCCGACCAGCGACGCCAGCCCGTACAGGTGGAATGCCGCGAAGAAGAAGACGCCGCTGATGAGGGCGTTTCGGGCCGCCGTCCAGCCCAGCGTAAAGACGGCGTGCGGATGAAGCGCGAACAGCGCCGCCGCGACGAAAGCCAGCGGACGCCGCTGAAGAGCCCATGTGCCGATGGCATAGACGCCGAGCGCGGCAAGCCAATGCCATAGGAGCGCGAACGCGTGAACGCCGCGGGGATCGCCGCCGCAGAGCTGCTGCTCCAGCTTCATCAGCGCCATCGCGATCGTGCGCGCATAGCGCCACTGAAGCGGGTGCTCCTGCCACCAGAGATTGGCCAGCGGCCCCGGCAAGTCGAACGTCGCCGTCTCGGTCAATTCGCTCCAGGTCCACGACGCATTTCGCAGCGTTACGCGATGCCAATAGTCGTCAAAGAAGAGCCCGTCGAAGATCGTCCCGCCGTGCGCCAGCAGCACCACGGCGGCGGTGCGATCCATGGCTTTGCGGGAGAGGAACCGGCGGCGTCCGCAATGCTGTTCATTCGATGTATCCGAGCGACCGCAGACGCGCCTCGACGTCGGATTGCTCTTCGGGGCTGAGGACCATCTCCTCTACCGGCGCCGATTCGTCGCCGGCCATTTCATCCGCCAGCCGGCGTAACTCGGCGCATCGATCGGGATGACGTGCTGCGAGGTTGTTCGACTCATGGGGGTCGGCGGTCAGGTCGTACAACTCGGCCGGCAATTCGGGGTTGTGCGGACCGTATGTGAAGCGGTGCGATTCCGTTCGCACGCCGCGCAGCTCCAGATCCATCGGAAGACCGCTGACCGAAAGATATGCCGGGAGCGGTTCCCACGGCCGGCCTTCAAGCAGCGCACGCAGGCTCCGCCCGTCAATTCCAGAAGCGGCGGGGGCGCCGAGCCCGACCAGGTCCGCGATCGTGGGCAGGATGTCGGGCTGGCGGACCATCCGATCGATCACGCGGGGACGACTCAGGGCCGCCGGCGGGTCGGCGCCGATCCAGTGAAACACCAGCGGCACTTTAGTCAGAAAATCGTACACGTGGACCATGTGCCCTTCGTGCATGTTGCGCTTGTAGGAGTTGATCCACATGCGCATGTGCATGTCGAGCAGCGCATTCTGATCCAGCGAGCGCGAAAAACGCTCCACCTTTCCGCGGGCGCGCGACGCGTCGAGCAGCCCGCGGCGTTTCAGCATCGCCGTCAACGCTAGCGGGGCGCGCAGCGCAAGCAGGTCGTGCAGGTAGACAAACGGCGTCAAACGCAGCAGCCGCAATCGATCGCGCCAGCGCGCCAGCCGCGAAAACCGCGGTCGCCGCCAATCTCGTATCCGCAGGCTGCGCATCATCGGCGTCGAACGGCCGTAGAGTTCCTGAAGGACGCTCGGCCCCGCCCAGCCGGCGATTTCGTACGGCGCCATGCCGTCCGCCTCGTCAACGCCGAGCATGCGCCGCGAATAATCGACCGCGGTGTTCGGCGCATACGATTCGAAGGTCGTCTTCTCGCCGTGGTCGCCGGTGAAGACCAGCAGCGTCGGCTTTGGCAGGGCCGCAAGGAGCCGTGCGAGCTGAGCGTCGAGCGCCGAGATCGCCCGTTCATAGCTGTCGCGTCCGAATTCCGGGCGATCGAACTCCGCAGGCACGCAGCGGTGCGGATGCAGCTCCCACAGGTGAAGCAGCAGGAAAAACGGCGAATGGTATGTCCCGCCGCGAAGCCGCTCGACGAATTGATCTCCCCACTTGGTGTTCAGGAGGTCGCACGGCGCGCGATATTGGTACTCATGAAACCCCCGCGCCAGCCCCATTTCGGCGAGCAGCGGCCCCGTGACCTCGGCGACCGTGCGATAGCCATGCGCAGCGAACTGCTCCGTGAGCATCGGAACGGACGCCGGCAGCCGGTAGCCCCACACCAGGTGAACGCCATGGCGCGGGCTGTAGCGGCCGGTCAGCAGGGTGCTGAAGCTCGGCGTGGTGCAGGATTTTTCGACGATCGCGGTCGGCAGAACGACGCTTTGAGCTGCAAGGCGGTCGAGGTTCGGGGTCTGCACCGGTCGGCCGGGCCCGAGCCATTTGTCCGATCGGGCGCAATCCACCACGACCACGACCACGTTCGGCCGGCTCACTCGACGTACCCCAGTTCGCGTAAGCGCGACTCCACCGCGCGCCTTTCGGGCAGCGTCAGACCATCCAGCCGGCGAACGGTCGGCCCATGCGCGGGCACGAATCCATCCGCCAGGCGCTGGAGCTCGTCGCAACGTTGCGGCTGACGCTCGGCTAGATTCTCCGTCTCGCCGGGGTCCGAGTGCAAGTCGTAAAGTTCGCGCGGCACGCCCGAGTCCGCCGGGCCGTAGGTGAACTTGTGCGTCTCCGTCCGCACGCCGCGCAGCGTCAGGTCGCGCGGCTGTCCCGTGACCGACAGGTACGCCGGTCGCGGTTCCCAGCGATCGCCACGGATGAGCGGCGCGAACGAGCGACCGTCGGGCGAGAATCCCGCCGGTGCTTCAATGCCGAGCAGATCGAGCAATGTCGCCGCGATGTCCACTTGGCGCACCATGCGCGGGCAGTTGAAACCCGCCGGCACGCGGCCGGGCCAGTGCAGAACCAGCGGAATCCGCACGAGATAGTCATAGACGTGTACGACATGCCCGGCGAGCAGATGCAGCCGCAGCATGCCCGCCCACATCCGCAGGTACAGATCGAACAGATTCTCGTCGCCGACGGCGTCGATCAGCCGCGCGAGCCGCCGGCTGCACGCCTCTTCCGACAATGCTCCCGTGCGATCGAGCATGCTGCCGCGCTCGGAATCCGAGTGCAGCGCCCTCCAGTCCGCCAGCCGCAGCGACGGCGCCAGCTTCAGGATCTGCCATGTGTCCTTGAGGCGCTGCCAGGTTCCGTGGCGAATCGGGCGACGCTCGCTGCGCTGGCAGAATTGCTCCAGCCGAGGCTGATAGCGGGCACGCAGCTGCGCCGTGGCCATTGGGCCGATCAGTTTGTGCGGACCGAAGCGGCCGAGCGGCCGCGTGCGATCCGCGCCATAGAGTGCGGCAGCCTGCATCACGGCGGTGCGGGGCTGAAACGACTCCTCGGCCGTCTTCTCGCCGTGATCGCCGGTGAAAATCGTCAGCGTGTCCGGGCCCGCAGCTTCGAGCAATCGAGGGAGGCGCGCATCCAGCGTTGCGACGGCCCGGTCGTACGGCGTCGGGCCGAATTGCCGCGAGCGAAACCGCCGATCCACCTGTCGCGGAAGGTGCAACTCCCAAAGATGCACCACCAGAAACCACGGTCGCGGAAGATTG
>JACRLV010000233.1 GCA_016235145.1 Planctomycetota bacterium | reverse complement strand
TCGCGCGTCGCGATGCGGAATTCCTCGGAGACGTCCGGGTGAACCATGGCCATTTCCTCGCCGACGCGCTTGATCGCGGCGTCGAGCGCGAGCCCGGATTCCACGGAGACGACGAGCAGGTCGAGCACGTCAGGGAGCCCGCGACGGATCTTGTCCTGGCGCCCTTTGGTCACCGTTCCCAGCCACACGCCCGGAGCGATGAAGCCGATGCCGCCGCCGAACGCCAGGGCGCCGAGCACGCCGCGGTAGTCGTAGCCCAGCGCCGCTGCGACGGACAAGCCGGCCAGCGCCATGACGACGCCGACGACGGTCTTGCTGGCGAGAAAAACGGTCTGGGCGCCGCGCTGCCGATAGCCGGCCTGCATCAGCTTGAGACGAAGCTGGTTCAGCTCGGCATCCGAAAGCGGCATGATCAGCTTGGAGAGCATGGGGGTCGCTTTTCGGACAGCCCTTTGGGCGGCGTTCTCCTTGGCCTTTTCGCGAATGGCGGCCGCCTCGTCGACTGACTTGCGGCCCTCGAGTCGGCGTTTGAGCGTGTCGCGGCTGGCGCGAAGCTTCGGCATGAAGCTGTAGAGGACCAACCCAGCCGCAAGGCCCAGCAGAATGAAGATACTCAACAGATCCATATTGCACCTGTCTGGAATAGCGAGTTATGAATAGCGAATAACGAGTTTCACCCTGCGCGAATCCGGGATCAGCCGAACGGCCTGGGATCTCCTTTTTGCCGTTCGTGCTCCATTATTCGCCATTCGCCTTCCGCCATTGTCTATTCCCCTCACACCTTGATATTGATGATCTTCTTGATCATCACCCAGCCCATCAGCATCGACACGGCGGCGAAGGTCGCCATCATCTGGCCGGTCGGGTGGGTGAGCAGAGTCGTCGCATACTCATAGTTGATCTTCAGCATGGCGCCGAAGACGACCAGCGGCAGGGCGAGCAGCACCGCGCCGGATAGTCGGCCTTCGGCGGTCAGCGCCAGGACGGTCATGTGCAGCTTGATGCGGTCGCGGATGACGCCGCTGATCTTGTCCAGAACCTCCGCCAGATCGCCGCCGGTTTGCCGCTGGATCAGGACCGCGGTGACAAAGAAGCGGACGTCGAGCACATCCATGCGGTTGGCGAGGTTCGTCAGCGCGTCCTCGATCTTCAGGCCGAGGTTTTGTTCCTGGAAGACGCGGCCGAACTCCGTACCGGCAGGGTCGGGCAGCTCGCTGGCGACGACCTGCATGCCGCTGGCCAGGGAGTGGCCGGCCCGCAGCGCCTGGCCGAGCAGTTCAAACACATCCGGGAGCTGGCCGACCAGCTTGTTGATCCGCTGCTTGAGTTTCCAGGTCAGATAGACGATCGGCAGCACGTAGATCGCTCCGACGACGCCGAGGGCCACGAGCAAAGGCACTTTCAGCAACAGCATCAGCGCCAGGGCGATGCTCGCGCCGAGCGTGAGGTTGACGAGCAGTTGCGATGCGTTCCAGTTGATGTTGGCCTGATCGAGGATCGTCTGAAGCTTCTCGGTTGCGCTGAATGTCGCGAGATAGTTCGACATCGCGCCGATCGCCTTGGGCGCATGGCGTCGTATGTCGCCCGCGTTCGCCTTGGCTGTGCGCATGCCGGGCTGCCCGCGGCCGCGCAAGCGCTGCTCGATCTTCTTGCGCGGAGCGGCCTTCAAGTCGGCGACCAGTTGATACACGCCGTAGAACGCCATCAACGGACCCACGACCAGCAGAGCCATCAGCACCGCGTCGTTTCCGCCCATTGCCAGAATTGCAGCCGTCATCATTCCGTCACCTGCGTCTAGTAATCCGAAACCAGGTCGCGCGGCTCAAAAATCTTGGGACTGATCTTGCATCCATGGGCCGCCAAGCGGTCCAGAAACAGCGGACGGACGCCCGTGGAGACGATCCGGCCGTGTGCCTTGCCGTCCGAATCGACGCCGTCCTGCTCGAACTTGAAAATGTCCTGCATCACCACGACGTCACCTTCCATGCCCTGAAGCTCGGTCACCGCGATGATCTTGCGGCGGCCGCCGGTCAGGCGCGAGGCCTGCACGATCAGGTGCACGGCGGAGGCGAACTGGTTGCGAATGGCCTTGGCCGGCAGGTCGAAGCCGGCCATCATGACCATCGTCTCCACGCGCTGCACGCAATCGCGCGTGTTGTTGGCGTGGATCGTGGTCATCGAGCCGTCGTGGCCGGTGTTCATGGCCTGGAGCATGTCCAGCGTTTCGCCGCCGCGGCATTCGCCGACCACGATGCGGTCAGGACGCATACGCAGCGCGTTGATCAGCAGATCGCGAATGGTGATGCGGCCCTTGCCTTCGAGGTTCGGCGGGCGCGTTTCCAGGCGGACGACGTGCGGCTGGCGAAGCTGAAGCTCCGCCGCGTCCTCGATCGTCACGATACGCTCATCCTCCGGAATGAAGGACGAGAGGTTGTTCAGCAAAGTCGTCTTGCCTGAGCCGGTGCCGCCGGCGATCAGGATGTTCAGCCCGCTGTGCACGCACGCCTCGAGAAACTCCACCATCTCCGGCGCGCAGCTCTTAAAGCGAATGTAGTCGTCCCAGTTGATCGTGTCCTTGCCGAAACGCCGGATCGACATGCTCGCGCCGTCGATGGCCAGCGGCGGAATGATCGCGTTGACGCGGGAGCCGTCTTTCAAACGTGCGTCGACCATCGGCGAGACTTCGTCGCAGCGTCGTCCGAGGGGCGCGACGATCTTGTCGATGATGTGCAGCAGATGCTGGTTGTCCTTGAACTTGACGTCCGTCAGGTTCAGCCGGCCGCCTTTCTCGATGTAGACCTGGTAGGGGCCGTTGATCAGAATGTCGGAGATCTTCGGATCCTTGAGCAGCGTCTCGAGCGGCCCGAGGCCGAAGGTCTCGTCGAGAATCTCCTGTGCGAGGCGCTGCCGCTCCTGCTGGTTGAGCAGCGTGTTCTCCTCGTCGCACAAAGCCACGACGACCTGCCGAACCTGCTCGCGCAGCTCGCCGGACGAGTCGGCGCTCAACTTGCTCATGTCGAGCTGGTCGACCAGCTTGCGGTGAATGGTCGTCTTGAGCTCGTGGAACTTGCGCGTCTTGTCGTCGGTGGGCTCCTTCGGCTTCGACGGCGCGGCTTCCTTCGGCTTTTGCGGCATCTGCACGTTGACGGACTTGGGATGCATGGGCGGAGAATTGCCGGGGCCGCCTGCGTTCGGCGGGCGCGGCGCGTCGGCGGCCGGGCGCGGCGGCGGCGCCGTTGCCACGGAGGGCGGCGCCCCGGACGAACCCGAATTCGAAGGCGGCGGCGGTGGAGACGCTGAGGGTGCGCCCGCCCCGCCACCTGCCGTCTTCTTCGTGAAAAGGCCCATTCACCCACCCCATCTTGGTTCAGGACTCGCGGCGGTTCCCGCGGACTACGTTTTCGATCCGGCGAACAGTCCGCCGAAAAGCCCTTTTCTTGCAACCGGTGCGGCCGAACCGGGCGCCGCTCCGGGTTGATCGTCGTCCTGCCCGCTGCTGGCGATGGCCGTCGCAATGGCGCGATAGGCCAGCCGCAGCTTGGATTTCGGCGCCATCAACAGGAGCGGCGAGCCCATGTTGACCGCGCCTGCGCTGGTCTTCCATTCGGATGGAATCAAGAAATCCACTTTGCGTTTCAGTGTGGCTTCGACGTCGCTCAATTCGAGGTAGCCGGTCGAGCCGTCGTAGCGTGTACAAACGAGCTTCACGCGGTCCATCGCGTACCCGGTGTTCAGCAGATCCTGGAGCATGCGGTCTGCGGTGCGCACGTATGGCACCAGCAGTTGAAACGCCAGCATGTAGATGTCGGACATGTCGAAGACTGCCCGCGTGGTCGGATCGAACCGCGCCGGGAGATCCACCACCAGATAGTCGTAATGTTCCTGAAGCGCCGCCAACGCTCCCGCGCACTGCCCCGCGCTGATTCGTTCGATTTGCGCGATGTCGGTCGGGCGGGCCAGCACGTGAACGCCGGTTGGGTGCTTGTAAACGGCGCGCTCGATCATCTGCGTGTCGATCTGCTCGGCTGTCTCGCACAGCTCCGCGATGGTGTACGTCGGCTGGGCGTCGAGTTGAGTAGCGACCTGCCCCGTGCGAAAATCCAGGTCCACGACGGCGACGCGCGGCCTGCCGCCTGATTCCGGCTGACCTTTCCAGGTGTCGAGCTGCGCGATTTCGACTCCGACGTTGGTGGCGATTTGCGTCGCTCCGACTCCGCCGCCGGTTCCCACCACCGAAATCAGCCGTCCCAGCCGCTTGCCCGTTGTTCCGCCCTCGCCCGCCACGCGCAGGAGAACGTCGCGAAGCTGGTCCGGCGGGAACGGCTTGTGGAGGATGTCCTTCACGCCGCAGCGCAGGGCGCGCAGCAGGAGATCCGGATCCTTGTCCTCGGTCATCGCGATCGCGGATACGCGGTTCTTGCGGGCTTCGATCAGCGGCGCGACGACGTCCATCATGGCGGCCGGGGCCGGGTCGAGGTGAATCAACAATGCCTCGGCAGGGAAACTGTCCAGAGCTTGCGGCAAGAGGGCGGGCTCGTCGATTTCCGCGACGATCTTCACGCCTGATATCGACAGAAGCACCGCGCGAAGATCCGCGGAGACCTCTTCGTCCGTGTTAACGATAATGACGCGAACGTTCTTACTCACGGTCGCTGCCGCCCGTCCACAGTGTGCGCTGCGGAGGGATCCGGAAGATCCGGCGCCGGCGCGATGTCGCCCCGGCGAAACGGACAACGGCGCATGCCGTATCCGCTTCCCGATTTTCCCCGCATGGCACGGTCCCACTTTCACGCTGCAAAAACTGCCGTCCGCTCACTCGATCAACTGCACGGGCCGCTGCCCGCCCAGCGAACGGAAGATGTCTTGTAGCTGTTGGGTGTATTCGTCAGGATTGCCCGCCGCATAAAACTCGATACCCCCCCCAATCGTTGCAATCTCCTGCATGATGCCGCGGTCGGCATAGGATCCCACGCTGATCGTGTGGACCGTAAATCCAAGATTCGCAGCCTCTTGCGCTTTGGTTCGGCAGTAATTCATCGCGCTGGCGGCGCCGTCGCCGACGTAATTTCCGCTTTCGTCAATGTTCGGCACGCCGTCCGATAGCAGAATGATCACCTTCTTGGCGTTGTCCCTGGCACGCGCGGATTGCAGCTCGGTGATGGCTTGGGCCAGGCCGCCCCCGATGTTGGTGGTCGGGTCGTAATGGCCTGCTTGCCGCGCATAGAGCGTATTGGCAATCGACTGGAAGTCGCCCGTCAGGCCCAGCTCGTGCCGGGCGGTGGTTGCGAACACTTCGAGCGATAGGTGATCCATCGTCTGTTGAGAAACGAGCACGTCCACCATGGATTGCGTGGCGTCTTTGATGGCGCGCAACGGCAATTCCGGCGTGGCCCATAATCCGGGGGTCTGTGCGTACGCCCTCCGATTATCGAGCAGGAAGTGCATGAACGATTTCAAGCCGTATCGGTAACGGAATATCGACGAGTCGTTCGCCCAGTTATTTCCCTGAACGTAGTCGACGTAATTCGTCCAGGTCCAGGTGCCGCGCCAGCTTGGATACGCGGCCCAGGAGACCTCCGCATTGTCGAGCACAGCGTCTCCATTACCGCCGGGGATTCCGCCGACCCGACCGCTGCGCCAGGAAGCCAGCCCGAGCATCACGCCGCAGCGGCGCTGCCAATGTCCCGCGTTGGTGTCGCGCGAGGGGCTAGTAATCACCGAACGTTCGTCCGCGCTGTAACCAGCGGCGGTCAAATTCGTGATGACCTGCACGGGCACTGCTGAGACGACGCCCTTGCGAATCTGCCAGAGTCCGGCGTCGCTCGCGACGGAGTAGACGCCCGGCGTGAGCGGACTTCCCCAGGTGTTCATCCAGCCGATGGCCGGTCCGATGTCGCCTGCGTACTCGGTCTGGTCCTCGGCCCCCGGAAGGTATGGCCGCGAGGGCTCCGGCCCATCCAGCGCAGCCCAGCAATCCCGCGTATTCGCGCTTCCACCGTCGGTCCGGTTCCAGAGCAGCAGACTGCTGTCCCAGGCCATCGATCCGGATAGATCGACCACCAATGCGATGTCACGCGGAATGAGGCTCGCCGTCGCGCGAGCCGTGAGGCCGCGCGTGGCGACCCCGAATATCCGCGCGAATCCGAGGGAAATCGGTCCGCCGGACGATCCCTCGGTGCGGCGAACCGTCACGCGAACCGCGTCGACAGGCGATCCGCCGGGCGAAAACGTGAAACGGCCCGTGCCGGTTGGCGTCGCGCTGCCAAACTCCACGTCGTTTTGGCCGTCCAGTCCCGCCGAGACCAGCATCACGCTGTTGGCGCGCGCCATTTCGTCTGCGCGCTGAATAGCGAGGCTGTTGTCGCCGCCGCCTGACACGAGCGCAGACGCCGCAGCCAGGGCCGAGGCATCCGCGGACCGTTGAATCTCGGCTTGTGCCGAGTAGAGCGAAGATACATCCACGGCCAGGACCGCGAATCCGATAATCGCTACCAACATGATGGCAACGAAAACGGTAGCTGCCGCCCGCCGGCGCCCGGTGAGTGAAGGCTTGATTCGGTTTTCCATGATGTATCCTTCCGGTCCCACTTCTTGGTGAGGCTCGTTCGACGAACCGCTGTGAAGCGGTTTCCCGGCGGAAGTATTCAAAACGTGCGGCGGCTCAGGTGCTTAATCTGCGCCTGAGCCGCCGAACGCATGCGATGTGTGGTATTTCTCGGACGGAGTCCGCGCGACTTCAGCGACCTTCGTCTCCGGAAGTGGGCCCCACCGGACCGCGGACCTTCGGCGCTGCCGAGGCGTCGCCCGGCTTCACCGGCCAATGATGGTTGATGCGCGGTTGGAGCGCCGGAGCGCCGTCCTTCGTCTCGCCTTCCTGCTTGTTCAACAGGTAGAGCTCGAAGTCGTTCGGCTGAACGAATTGCGCGCCCGGAACGGATGTTACCTGGTCGGCGGAGACGCCAATCGCGCGGATTCGCTCGTTCAGAAGTCCGCCGATCGCAAGTGTCTCGCCGTTGGCGAGTTCGATGGTCGTCTCGACGCGCCGCGTGGCGAATCCCGGAACCGAGATGCCGCCGAACGTGACGGAATTCGCAAAATCGGGTTCGCTGACCTCTGGTGCGACTTTCAGGCGGATGCGGCTCTCGCTCAGCACCGCGGGCGTGAAGTTCAGCCGCACGCCGAACTCCTTGAACTTGATGTCGACCGTGTCGCTCGTGCTGATCGGGATCGGAATCTCGCCGCCCGCGAGGAAGCTGGCGGACTGGCCGTTGATCGCGACCACGTTCGGCTCGGCGAGCACGCGCAGCACGCCGTTTTCACGCAGGGCCTGGATGAACATCTGCATCTGAACGCGGGGAAAACCCACGCTCAGCGTCGAGTTGCCCGTGATCGGAATTCCATCGGCGCCCGTTGCGAACGGAACCCTGCCGACCATCGACGCGCCGGCCACGGCCCCGATGTCCGACGGATTGATCTGGTTCAGGTTGTTGACGAAGAACATGTCGCGCAGGTTCTCGCCGCCCATCCAGCCGTTGAACCCAAGCTGCCGCGTTACGCTCTTGCTGATTTCCGCGACGGTGCAGCGCAACAGCACCTGCTGCGTGCCGGCGATGTGCATGTGGTTCAGCACTTTCGTCGAGAACACGTTCGCGATCTGAATAATGCGGTCGGCCGATTCGGCATCCGGGATCTCGCCGCTGAGGACGATCGAGTCCATCAGCGCGTGGGCCTTGACCTTCGAGCGCGGCACGGCGGTGCGAATGCCCGCCAGCAGGCGTTCCATCTCCAGATCAACGGCGACGTCGAAGACGCGCTGGTCTTTTTCGCCGAAGGTCAGTATGAGCTGCGTTGATCCGAACGACTTGCCCGTGATGATGAGCTGCGTCGGATTGATGAAGTTCACGTCCGCGAACTCCGGCTTGGCCAGGCGCACCTCGCGGGCCGGCACCGAAAGATCGACCAGCACCGATTTGTTGACCGGTACGCGGATCAGTTGCTCTTCGGTGGTCACGTCGTGGACGGTGATCTTGACCTGTGAACCCTGCGCGCCCGGCGACGTGACGACCTGGCCCTTGACCGCGCTGGGCGGTAGGGGGGCAGCGGATCGCGGCCGGGACGAGCGCTCCGCCGACTTGGCAGTCGGAGCGCCAGGCTTCGCCGCATTCTGGTCCGGCTTCGGCGCATTCGTGTTGGGGGAGGCCGACGTCGGATTGCTCGGTTCGGCATTTGATTGCGCTGCATTGCCGAAGGCGTCGATTAGCTGGCTGAGGTCTGTAGTCCAATCTTCGGTTGGGCAGTTGGAGACGCCGTCGTGTGTCGAGGGCGTGTTGTCCTGTGTCGAAGATTGGGTCGATTCCGGCGCGGGCGGCGCGTCGGTCGATTGCCGCTGGCTTCCGGAATCGGAAGCGGGCGGCGTCTGCGGC
>JACRLV010000232.1 GCA_016235145.1 Planctomycetota bacterium | reverse complement strand
ATCTTAACAGGGTGGTCCGGGCGTCCCGCCCGGGTCGGACAACGGGCGAGACGCCCGTACCACCCGTGATGCACTATTTCTGACTAGCTACACTAGCGGGCAGGCCCGGTTGAAGTTTCGGGTGGGTGGTGCGGGCGTCGCGCCCGTTTGACGGCCGAGACGGCCGTACCACCCGAAGAGACGTTTGACGGCCGAGACGGCCGTACCACCCGAAGAAACGATGGCGCCTGATCGTTACCGCCAGCGACGGTTTTCGGCGAGAGGGCTGATCCGATGCGCGTAGCGACTGAAACGGGCGGTCGCGACCTCGCCAGCGAATGCCCGCACCATTACCTGTCACGAGCGTGATCGGATCGAGGCGCTTCGCATCGCAGAACGCCTGACGCAACAATCAGCCAGGACAGAAACAAGCCACCCGCGGACGGCCGAAGCCGCCGCGGGTGGCTTTTCTTGCACTACCGGATTCCGAACCAGCTTATCGGTTCGGAATCGCGCTCCCGGAACCGCTTAGCACGGCAACCCGAAGACCGACAGGAGATTCGCCAGGTCCTGAAGGTCGACGTCGCCGTCGCCGTCGAGGTCGCCGTCTTCCGGATGTGCACCGGAAGGCGTGCCGAAATGCGCCAGGAGATACGCCAGGTCCTGGAGGTTTCGCTGGCCGTCGCCATCGAGGTCGCCGGGGCACCGCGGGCTGCAAGGGTCGCCGGTGGTTTCGGCGGCGACGTGGTAGCAGGCGCCGCTGGTGCCGGCGTCATTCGGGGTGGCGCCGAAGGCGATGCCGGTCGCACCGGTGCTGTCCTCGATACCGATCGAGCCGCTGTTCACGAACGTCGTGTCCATCGCGCCCTGACGCAGATCGATGCTGCCGTCCGCGTACAGGATCGCCTGGAACGTGTTCTCGCCGGTGGACGCGCCGAAGTGGCGGACGCGGTTCCACTGGACGATGAAGCGGCTGGGCGAAGTACGGGCTTCGTAGTACACGTCGCCCGCGACGCCCGGATTCCAGTCATCCCAGAACGGAGCGATCATGTCGTTCGGGGTGTTGGCACTCGGAATCGGATCGTTCGAGAAGTCGCCGGTCGTCGCACCGAACGTCAGATAGCCGTTCGAGCCGACGTTGACGTTGGCATGGGAGACGCCGTAGAAATTGAAGCTGAACGGCAGAGCGACGTTTTCGCCGCAATCGTCGCAACCCGAGGCGGTTGCCGCGAGCGTGCCGGTCGAGCTGATGTCCTCCAGCGGCGTTGTGCAGTTGCTGGGGACGTAGTTCACGCCGCCGCAATCCGTTCCGTCGCCCTGATAGGATCCGCCGGCGGCGGCGCAAGCCGTCCGCGACATGACCGAACAATTGCCGCTGACGCAGCAAGCGCCCGTCGCGCCGCAGGCCGACAAAGCCAGCGTGAAGGTGCCCTGCGCGGCGGCGTTCCAGCCGGCCACGCGGATGTAGTAGGTGTTGCCCGCTGTCAGGCCGGCAGCCGTCGTCTCGGAGAACAGGCCGCAGAAGTCGTCGTTGCAGGCGAGTTCCGCGCCGCCGCAGCCGTCGTAAACGCTGATGACGGTGTCGGGGAGCGTGCCGCCGCCGCAGGTGCTGATGGTCGCGCTGTTGCTGTCGGCAACGAAGCGATACCAGACATCCGAATTCGTCGGAGCGCCGCCGAACGAGCAGCTCGGAATCAGGCCGTCGTTCAACGCATTGGTGTTGTTGCCGATGACGGTGTCGCCGCAGTTGATCAGCGTGGCGCCGGCACAATCATCGTTCGCCGGCGGCGGAGGAGGTTCGCACGGCGTGCAAGTCAGCGTCGCACGATACTGCGAGCCGCAGGGAACGCCGCTGAAACCGCTCGGCGCGACGAATGCGACGTACTGCCCCGGCGGCAGGCAACCCGAGGTCACCGAGGTTTCGGTGCAAGTGTTGCCGATCGCATAGGTCATGAAGTTAGTCTGCGGGCAGGGCTGCGCGACGAAACCGATCAGGATCGGGAAGTCGCCGGTCGCGGTGAGCGTGACGATCGCGCCCGTACCGGTGACGTCAAACAGCCACCAATCGGTGTCGCGATACTGGAGGCTGCCGCCGACCAGGAACGTGCCGGTTTGGCCATGGAAGCTCTGGCCGCAGGCGATCGGGCTGAATACCGGCGGAGAGCTGTTGCAGCCGCCGTTGAATGCATCAACGTAATCGGGAGCGCAGCCGCCGAAGGGCTCGTTCTCTTCGACGTCGCCGGGCTGTGCGTGGGAGGCGTCGCAAGGCGGAATGCCGCAGTTCAGGGTCTGCGACTGGAGGCCGCACGAGTCGTCGTTGCAACCGAGAACCGCGCCGCCGCAACCATCGAGAACCATGACGGCGGTGTCGTAGAGCGAGCCGCACAGGTCAAGGACCGCCACGGGATCGCCGGCGACGAAGCTGTACCAGACGTCGCTGCCGCCACCCGCGCAAGGCCAGGCGCCGTCGGTGGTGGCATTGACCGTGCTGCCGGAGACGGTTGCGCCGCACGCCAACGGGATGGCGTCAACGCAATTGTTATTCGCCGGCGGCGGGGGCGGTTCGCACGGCGTGCAGGAGAGTGTCGCACGGTACTGCGAGCCGCAGGGAACGCCGCTGAACGTGCTTGGCGCGACGAATGCCACGTACTGCCCAGGAGGCAGGCAGGCCGAGGTCACCGAAGTTTCCGTGCAAGTGCTGCCGATCGCATAGCTCATGAACGACGATTGCGGGCAGGGCTGCGCGACGAAACCAATAATGATCGGGAAGTCGCCGGTCGCGGTCAGCGTGACGATCGCGCCCGTACCGGTGACGTCAAAGAGCCACCAATCGGTGTCGCGGTACTGAAGGCTGCCGCCGACCAGGAACGTGCCGGATTCGCCATGGAAGCTCTGACCGCAGGCAATCGGGCTGAATACCGGCGGATTGCTGTTGCAGCCGCCGTTGAACGCGTCAACGTAGTCGGCCGCGCAGCCGCCGAAGGGCTCGTTCTCTTCGACGTCGCCGGGCTGAGCGTGAGCGGCATCGCAGGGAGCAATGCCGCAGCTGAGCGTCATCGTGTAGGTGCCGGTGTTGCTGGCGAAACCGCCGACCGCGATGAGGTAGGTGTTGCCGACGGTCAGGCCGCCGACAGTCAGGGTCGACTGGAGGCCGCAGAAATCGTCGTTGCAGCCGAGGACAGCGCCGCCGCAGCCGTCGAGGACCATGACGGCGGTGTCGTAGGACGAGCCGCAAAGATCCAGCACTGCGACCGGATCCGCCGCGACAAAGCTGTACCATTCATCCGATCCGCCGGCAGCGCAAGGCCAGGAGCCGTCGGTCGTGTCGCCGGTCGTGTCGGCGGTTACCGTGCCGCCGCAGGCGATCGGGAACGCGTCCACGCAGTTGTCATTGGGGCTGCGCTGGCCGGGGCCGGGGGCCGGCGGCGTGGGGATGATTCCCTTGGCGAGCAACTGCTGCTTCGCCGCGACGGCGGGATCGACCTTAACCTCTTGAACCGCAGTTTTGGAAGCCTGCAACGCGCCGGCGGCGCTGGCGCTCAGACTGATCGGATTGGCGTTTTGCGAAGCGTCGCCGCTGTTTGCAGCCGGTGTCTCGCTGCCGTACGCAGTGAGGCCGATCAGCCCCGCCGCAGACGTACACAGGAGACGCGTAAGGAAAGAACTCCGTGACATCGAAATCCCCTTTCCCGAACAATGAGTAGGAATTTCCGCGAGTTTACACAACTCCGGTCTATCAACATGTTCCGGCGGCGGGTCGGCCCATCGCGATCGCGCAGCGAGCGGACAGACTTACGACCCGATCGACGTACCTGCCGTCATTGGCGCACGAAATGCGCGCCCGAACACCCGAGAAATCGAACACCTCGAACGAGGCCGCTTATTTGAGAACGCCCTATTTCAATGAGCCCGAACGAACCTGAACTGTTTGCCCGAAAGCCAACATCTATGTTCCTACGTCATTTGCGGATTGTCAATAGAGAAATCGCAACGAAAAGAAGCCGGCGTCGTGTCGTTGAAAGCGGCGAGCGCTCCGTCGGTCCGGGACGCCCTGAATCGCCGGGTGGGCCGCGGCGCCGCCGTCGGCGAAGTTGATGAACGTTCCGAACCTCGCGGGTTTCCCCTACCGACCAAGGGGAACCTTGACGACCTGCGGCGTTCCCGCGACCAGCGGACTGCGACTGCCGTCGGGCAGGATCACCTCGCCCCGGACTCCCGCCGGGGCCTCGTAGACCAAAACGAGTTCGTTTCTGGAAGCCTCCCAGCGGCTCGAAATCCGCCCGCGTGGCGACACAAAAGACGCCTCCGCTCGACGGATGGCGTTTGTCGAGTTCGGCAACCCCCCGGGCGCCGTGCTCTTTCCGGTGACTTCGGCCGGCGGCTGGGGAGCGATCAGCACGTTTGTCCAACCCACGCAGTCCTGTGCCTGCCGAATGCCGGCCACGTACGCGAAATGCCACTCCATCAGATGCCCCAGCATGAAATGGCACATGCTGTTGCCGGTGCCGGGCTTGGCATCCCAACTCTCGGGCAAAGTCGTCAAGCCGCTTCGGGCCATGAAACCATAACTCCCGCGTTCCTCACGATTAAAGACTCGATGGAGGACGTCGCCCCGGCCATTCTCCGCCAGCGTTCGGATCAGAAAAACCTGGAGAACCTCTCCCGTTGTCTGCTGCCAGTCGCGCTTGGCCAGATCCTCGACGATGGCTTGAATCGCGGCCTCCCGGTCGGCTTCGGGGATGAGGCCGGCGGCGATCGCGACGGAGTTTGCCGCCTGCGGCGACCCGTTGTTCCGGACGGCTTTCGACGTTGGGTCGTAAAGTACGCCGCGGAAGTCCGTGCCGATCCTGCCGTACATGTCGCGATAGCGCGTCGCGTCGTCGTCGCGGCCCAGGTGCTTCGCCCATCCGGACAGGGTACGCGCCCCGAGCGCCCAGATGGCCGTCGCGGAGACCTCGTTCGGCGTCCAGCGTGACGGGCCGTCGCCCTTGCCGTGGCCATAGTCGTACCAATCGCCGAGGTTGCTCGTCAGGATGCCGTCCTTGGCGGATGCGGCCAGGAAATCCACGTAGCGCCGGGCCGCGTCGTATCCGTTCTCCAGGACTCGCCGATCGCCGTACCACTCGTACACATGCCAGGGCGCGAGCACGCCGGCGATGCCCCATTCGGCGGAGTTGTTCCAGTAACCGTTGGGCGGAATGCCGACGAGGTAGTTGGGGCTGTTTGTCGGGATGTGGCCGTCGGGCTGCTGCGTGTCGGCGATGTCGCGGCAGAGCTTCGCATACCAGTCACGGACATCGAATCGATAGGAAATGGCGCGGGCCATGTGCCAGTCCTGCTCGATCCACGAGTTCTTCTCGCGGTGCGGGCAATCGGTGGGGAAGTAGCTCATGTTTGCCCGGATGGACCAGTCGATCAGGTGCATGGCGCGGTTGTGCAGCTCGCTGGAGGTCCTGAACTCTCCGACGGCCGGACAAGCCGCGCGTACGTGAACCAGTTCGAGCTTCCTGATCACCGGCAGCCCGTCGGGATTCGCGTCGCCTTCCGGAACCGCACCGTCGACCTGGACATACTGGGCGCCGACGTAGAAGAACCACGGTTCATACGTCTCTTCGCCGTCGCCGGTTCCCCAGGTGTAGGTGAATTTCACGCGGCCGTTGGGCTCCAGATATTCGCAGGGCCGCAGGCGGATTTTCGCACCGGCCTTACCGGAGACGGTCACACGCACCAGGGCCGAGCAATTCTGCGGGAAGACGTAGGTACAAACGCCCGCGGCCGGCCGCTTGATCTCCGTCGGCGCGAACACCTCGAACCGGCGGATCGGCGGACCGTCGAGCGCGGTCGGCTTGCCGCTCGGCGGCGGGGCGGGTTGGGCGTTTTTCCAGCCGGAGTCATCAAATTCCGCCGCGTTCCAGCCGTGCGGCTCCTGTCGGGCGTCGAAGTCCTCGCCGGCGTAGATGTTGGAGAACGTCACCGGCCCCGGCGACCACTTCCAGGCCTCGTCGCTGACGATCGTCTGCTTGCCGGTCGAATCGGCACATTCGAGCTGAGCCCAAAGCAGGAACGGCCAGCCATGCGAAAAGTCCGGCATTGCATCCGTCTTGGTAAATCGACCCGCGTCGTTTGCGGGGCCGACGCGCCAGAAGGAGTTGCCGAGGCCGATCGCGATCGCGTTGTTTCCGGCCTTCAGGTAGGGGCCGAGGTCGAATTCCTACCAGCAGAGCCACTTGTCGAACTGCGACCAGGCCTGGTTCAAGATCGTGTCGCCGACCACACGGCCATTGCAGTGCAGAACGTAGTGCCCCAAGCCGACGACGCGCAGGCTCGCCGAGCGCGGCGCCTCGCGCAGGATGAACGTTCGCCGAAAGAGCGGGCACGGGCCGTCCGGCGATGCGGGCCCCGGCCCGATCCAACGGGGCTCATCCGCCGCGGCAACGGCTACCGATAGCAAGCTGACGAGCGCCGTCAGAATGGCAGAGCGCGATCGCGACATGGTGAGGGCCTCCGGTGATTTGTCTGTGCGGGCAGGATAGCACATCGCCCGGTTCGCGGCCCCACCTATTGGGTGTACTGCAATACTGTGGCGACAGTCCGAGCCCGACGCGCCAGCAAGGCAATCCACCCGCTGCGCCGTCACGCCCTCGCTTGCGCGTCGGGCTCGGATGCGCCGCCTCGCCATGATTGAGAGGTAGGTCCCGCACGCCGCCCACCTGACGGCGCAAACGCCGCGGCGGTATTATTCTCATTACACAATGTCGCCCTGACGAGGTGGCCATGGCCGAGCCGAATTCACCGAATGTGGACGCCGAGCGACGCGCCAAACTGGAACGCCTCGCCAGAGAGGCCGAACCGCCGCCACCGACGGATCCCGCACCAAGTCTCGAGGACTTGCGACAAGTGCGCGATACGCACGACAGGATGCGTATCGGCGGCGACCCCATTATTACAATTGTTTGTGCCGGCCTTTTCCTGTATGTCGGATTCGAAACTTCCTTTGTCACACCGAAAGAAGAACCGCTTGTCGCGTTCGTGGGCACGGTCTTTCCCTGGCTGGCGAAGATCGTTGGGTTCGGGCTCTTAGTGGTCGCGCTTGCCGAATTTCGTTCACTGCGTTTCGCCGCGCCGCTTGGGTGCTTTCTGGCAGCTCTGGCGACGCTCGCCACACTTGGCGCCGGGCTCATCTGGATCACCAACGGCTACTCAGACGGCTGGCTCTACATTCTTTTCGGATTGCTGAACGCGAGCGCCACTCGAAGCTCGTTCCTGGCATGGAAAGGCGACCATGCCTGAGTTCGACCCCTCCCTGGCCCGCTACAACCGCCAGATGCTGTTCGAGCCGCTGGGCCAGGCCGGGCAGAAGCGCCTGGCTCTTTCGCAGGCCACGCTGATCGGCTGCGGCGCGCTCGGGACGGTGCTGGCGAATACGCTGGCGCGGGCGGGCGTCGGGCATTTGCGGATCATCGATCGCGATTTCATCGAGCTCGACAACCTTCAGCGGCAGGTGCTGTTTGACGAGCACGACATCGCGGCGAACCTGCCGAAAGCGGAGGCCGCGGCCCGCAAGCTGCGGAAGATCAACTCAACGATCGAGATCGAAGCCGTCGTCGCCGACGTGAACCCCGCCAACGCCGAGCCCCTGTGCCGCGATTGCGACCTGCTGCTCGACGGCACGGACAACTTCGAGACGCGCTTTCTGATCAATGATCTCGCGGTGAAGTTCGACCTGCCCTGGGTGTACGGCGCGTGCGTCGCCGCCGAAGGATTGGTGATGTCATCCCCGGCATCACGCCGTGCCTGCGCTGTATCTGGGACGAATCGCCGCCGCCGGGCATGTCGCCGACCTGCGACACGGCGGGGGTTCTCGGGCCGCTGGTGGAGATCGTGGCCGGTTTTCAGGCGCTCGAGGCGATCAAGATCCTGGCCGGAAAGCTCGACGCGCTCAACCGCAAGCTGATGACGATCGACGCCTGGAGCGGGCGCGTTCGCAGCGTCGATATGTCCGCCGCCCGCGAGCAGGGCGATTGCGCGTGCTGCAAGCAGCGGAAGTTTGAGTATCTCAGTGGCGAGAAGACGCCGGCGACCGCGATCCTGTGCGGACGCGACGCCGTGCAGATCGCCGCTCCTGCCGGCGGGAACCGCATCGACCTGCGCGAGCTGGCCGGGCGGCTGCGAAATCTCCGTCCCCAGCACAACGAATTCCTGCTGCGTTTCAGCGTCGATCCGCTGACGCTGACGCTGTTTTCGGACGGCCGCGCGATTGTGAAGGGAACCCGCGATCCGGCCGTCGCCCGCGGTCTGTACGCAAAGTACATCGGCGCGTGACGCCTTTGGGGGCTTGGGCGACGGCCGTTTTCCGCTATGCTTCGCCGCCATGCAGAGCAAAGCCGCTACCGTTGAGGAATACCTCGCGCAATTGCCCGCCGATCGCCGCGACGCGATCAACGCGATTCGCAAGGCGATTCTGGCGAATCTCGACCGCGACTACGCCGAAGGCATGTCTTATGGCATGATCGGCTATTGCGTGCCGCATAGCGTCTATCCGCCGGGCTATCACTGCAATCCAAAACTGCCGCTGCCGTTCGCGGGCCTGGCCGCACAGAAGAACTACATCTCGGTATACCTGATGAGTCTTTACGGCGGCTCACCAGAAGAGAAATGGTTCCGCGACGCATGGGCCAGGACCGGCAAGAAGCTCGACATGGGAAAATGCTGCGTGCGCTTCAAGAAACTCGAAGACGCCGCGCTCGAGGTGATCGGCGAGGCGGTGCGGCGCATGCCGGCGAAGAAGTACATCGCCCATTTCGAGAAGCTCCTGTCCGGCCCGCGCACACAATCCGCCGCCCGCTCGGCCGCCCGAAAGAAGGCTGCTTCACCCGCCAAGCGACCGTCGGGCAAGTCCGCCGCCGGCAAGAGCGGCAAGAAGGCGAAAAAAAGGGCGAGCCGCTGATCTGTCAGGAACACGGACGGACGAATTCTGCGGTCGGTCGAGTAACTCCGAATTGCGACGTTTGTAGCGTCGGACCTCCGAGTCCGACGTGGTGCTTCGCGGCGGCTTTGTCGTCGAACTCGGAGGTCCGACGCTACTGGGGCATTTGCGGTGGATATCCGCTCCGCCGCCTAACTCGCTCGGCACACCATGCGCAGCAGCCGGGCCTGTTTTCGATAAGGCGGCAAGTCGTGAGTCTCGTATCCTTCGGGCTCGAAACCGGCCCGTTTGTAGCACTCCACGGCGGGGCGATTCTCCGGAAAGACGACCAGGCTGACCGCTCGCGCGAGGAAACGATCGAACGCCCGCCGTGCCAGCATTCGCGTGAGTTGCACGCCCAGCCCCTCTCCGCGCCGGGCGGGATCGACGATCAGGTGTCCGAGCCAATACTCCCCCCGTGCGACATTCAGCTCATTGACCTCGCCGTAGCCGACGATGCCGTCGCAACCGACCTCCGCCAGCACGTTCTGCTGATGCCCGGGCGCGGCCCACGATCGGATCTGCTCAGGCGTGATCGGCGGCGGCGTCCGCGGCGCCAGGAAGTACGCATCCGCTTCGGTACATACCCACGACGAGATGACGTGAAGGCGGTCCGGAGTCAGCGGGTCCAGCCGCAGCAGGCGAGGGTGAGACGGGCGAGCAATCGGGTCCGCAGCCATGACAGATTCCGGTGCGACAACAGGACATCCGCGCACCGGTACCGGACCTCACTCCGACCCGGGCGCTCCGTTCGCAGTACGACAGGCAATGGATAGCCTAGCGGGTTTCGTCGCCGTTTTCGCGGAGAATCCGGGAAGTGGGGCCGTTCCAACCCCAGACCGCACTGATCGAGAGCAGTGGCACCGATACGTTCTTACCCCGCGCTTGGCATGCCGCACGGGGCCAAGTGACAGCGCACATTCTCAGCTTCGAGCAGGTTCACGGGAGCCACAAACCACAGCCGTCAAAGGGGTTGAGCAAGACACAATACTGGATCTGAGTGCGAATCCAGCAGATTTTGACCGATAACGCTTCACGCCGGTCGAAAAACAAGTCACAATTCTCCTGAGGGCCGGAAGAACTCCCTGGCATGGCAAATCGTATGGAAAGTGGTGCCGTGGACCCGCGAACCGACGAGCAGCTCCTGGCGGAACACGCAACCGGCCGGGGCGGCGCGATCGACGTCCTCGTCGGGCGCTATGTCCATGAGCTGTATGGGTTTCTGACGCGGTTCGTCGGCAACAACTCGATCGCCGACGATCTGGTGCAGGAGACGTTCGTACAGGTTCACCTGGCGGCGGCGAGTTTTGACCAGCAACGGACGTTCAAGCCGTGGCTGTACACGATCGCCGCGAACAAGGCCCGCGACTACCTGCGATCGCGCGGCCGGCGTCAGGAAACCACGCTCGACGCGGGGATTGACGAGGACGGCCCGACGGCCAGTCAGTTGGTGCCCGCCGACGAGCAGCCGCAGGGAGAAGCGTCCGAACGCGAGGAGAGGAAAGCCGCGGTTCGTGCGCTGGTGGACCAGATGCCTGAGCATCTGCGGCTCGTGTTGCTGCTGGGGTATTTTCAACAGATGCCCTACGCGGACATCGCCGGGGTGCTCGACATTCCGGTCGGAACGGTGAAATCGAGGCTGCACGCGGCGGTGAATCATTTTGCGGAGCTGTGGCGGCGGCACACGAACGAGAGCGAAACGGTGATTCGATGAGACCTGAAGACGCAAGCCAACCGATGTTTCCGAGCGGCTCGTTCGACGAGGCGCTGCTGGACATGCACTCCGCGCGTCATCCGGCTGCATTCGTTGCGCGAGGTGCTCGCCGTCGCGGCGATGATCGTGCTGGCGGTGGGCGTGGGCGTTCCGGGGCTGCTGCACATGCGCGAGCGGTCGCAGCGGACGGCGTGCGCCTGGAACCTCGGGCAGATCGGCCGCGGCATGCAGGCCTACGCCAATGCATTCAAGGACAGCCTGCCCTTCGCGGGCTGGAGCAGCGTTTCGTCGTGGCGTCCGACGGCCGAGCCCGGCGTCGCGGTTGTTCCGAATCGACGGCACATCTACCCGCTGGTGCGGGCGGAATTCGTGCCGGCCGCCGCATTCGTCTGCCCCTCGTCGGAGAGTGTGGCGATGCCCTCCGACCAGGTGCGAAATCACGACGATTTTCTGGAGTCGCGCAACGTCAGCTACGCGAGCCAGAACATGGCGGGCGTGCGGCCGTCCGTGCGGCTGGACTCGTCCGTGGTCGTCGCCGCCGACGACAATCCGCTCTTCGCCGACGGGCTGCCGATGATCGATTTCGCGGCCCAGCGGCTGGGGCTGAGCGATCCGGCTCAGTCGAACTCGCGAGTTCACGGCGGCGTTGGGCAGAACGTGCTGCGGCTGCACGGCGGGAGCGAATGGGTGATCTCTCCCAACTGCGGCGTCGATCAGGACAACATCTGGACGCTCGAAGGCGTGAAGCGATACACGGGCCGCGAAGGTCCGGCGTCGGCCAACGATACGCATCTCCTCAAGTAAGAAACACGTTTCCAACCATCGAGACTTTCAGGCAGGCATCAGGGCCGGCTGGTCGGTTTCGGCCAGGGGTGAGATTCCAGCGCCTCACGCACCCGGCCGCGAAGCGAATCTAACCACGGCGAGGCATTGATCGCATCGCGCGGCTCGAAAATCAGCGGGATCTCCTTGCCCAGCAGTTTGATCGTGAGCACAGTGCGCTCCTTGTCGCCGTGCGAGCCGTAGACGCGCAGCTCCTCGTCCAGAATCTCGATCCGCAATCCGAAATGGGAGTATTCAATGCGCGGCGGCAGGATCGGAGGCGGTTCGAAATGCAGCAGACGCTCCGCCGCGGCCCGCAACAACTCTCCTTCGATCCAGCGCGGCGTCTGGCTGTCTTCGGCGACGCGGATGCGCGCATCGAGCGACTTCACCCGGTTCTTTTCGATGGTGAGATCATCGATCTGCACGTTCAGCCGCCCCGAAACGCGCCCGTAACCGAGCGCCGCCGAAAGCGATTCCAGATCGAAATCGACGCACGATCCCGACAGCACCAGCCGCTCGACGCCTTCGGCGTTCAAGTCTGCTTCGCCGACCGAAAGCGACGCTGTCCCGGTCGCGCCGGCGATTCCGCAAGTGGCGAGCAGGTCCGCCAGTTGCACGTCAGCCAGGCGGCCGCGGAAGCGGAGGCGGCGCGGCGAGCGGTTTTCGATGCGCAATTCCTGCACTTCAATTTCGGGGCAGCGGCCGCGCCAGGGCGTCGGCAGGAGGCTGGTGAATTCGTGCAAATCAAGGTCGCTGCACAGGCCCGAGAGCACGACGTGCTTCCGGCCGTCCGGCTCGGAGTATTCCAGCCGCCCGCTGAAGCCGCCGGTCTTTACATCGATGCCGACCAGATCGCGCAAGCCGGCGACCGCCAGCGGCAGGTCGGGTACGCGCAGCACAAGGCGATCGACGCGCACGCCGGAATCGCTCGGCGAGAAATCCGCGTCGAGCATGACCGGGTCGCGCGGCGTGTGCTCGTTGATGGAGGCGCACAGGATCGCGGCGCGGCCGTGCCGCGCGTCCGGGAAGTCGATCACGCCGGCGGCGCCGTTCAGTCGGGCGTGGAACTCGTCGCGGTCGAAGACCAGGTGCATGTCGCTGAATCGCACGGTTCGCGGGCCGTTTTCGGTGAAACCGGGCTTCAAGCCGGATTCGAGCACGTTGCGGTAATCGCTGCGCAGCCACGTGCGGGTGGAGATCTCGCTCGACCCGCCGAGCAGCTCAAGCACAAATTCGTTCGGGTCGGCGGGGTTGCCGGTGTAGCTGAGGATTGCGCTGCGGCAGGTGTGGGCCTTGCCGCGGCGGTCGGGCAGCCACACGTCAATGTCGCGGACCTCGCGGGCTTTTCGCGAGCGCGGCACGACGGCGCCGATTTCACTCGGCAAGCCCAGCGTCTCGCTCAGCACCTGTCCGCAAACCGCGCGATAGCCGGCGCTGCGCAGGTACCAGGCGCTGCCCAACGTGAACGCGAGCGATCCGAGGATCACCGCACCGAGAGTTCCCAGCGCTATCCAGCGCCAACGCGACATTGTCGGCGGATTCTACGACACCGGGAGCGAAAACGGGTTTCAGCCGGCCGGGAAAACAGTCGATTTTATGGGGAAGCGCGGCGACGCCGTCTGGGCAGAGCGCCGCGTCCTCGGGAGGACTCGCAAATGCGTCGACTGATCGCCGGTTGCACGGTTTTTCTGGTTCTGGGCCTGGGTTGCAACAAGCCAGATGCACGCCTGAACGCGCCGCCGCACGGGCAGCCGCAGGAAACCTCCGACATGCAGGGAACATTCGTCTACATGGTGGACAACGCGATGTTGGCCGACATGTCGGTCACGGATGCGCACTTTTTGCCGCACCGCCCGCAACTCAGCGGATTGGGCGTGGAGCGCGTCAGCCGGCTGGCGGAGTTGATGCAGGCCTACGGCGGGGCGGTTCGGCTGAGCACCGACGAGTGCGATGAGGCCCTGACAACGCAGCGCATGCAGACGCTGCGCGAGTTTCTGAGCGAAGCCGGCCTGTCGCCGACGGAAAGCCAGGGCACGTACAAACCGAAGCAAAGCGGCAGCGGGCAGGCGAAGAGCTCGACCGGATCGTCGAGCAATGCGCCGAAGTAGCGTCTGTTTGAATCGTGGGCGATCGACTTGGAAGTCCAGGAGACGATGACGTGAAACGACTCACTCTGCGCAGCATGGCGTTCGGCGTGATCGCCGCCGCCGCGGGACTTGTCGGCTGTCAGCAGTCCAAGCAGGAAATGGCTCCCAAGAGCGCGCCGGGGCAGCTCCCCAGCCTGACGCAGCAGGTGGACGCCAAGATGGCGCCGGCGGACACACCCAAGATCAACGCGGCGACGTTCTTCGCGCATGCCCATTTGCTGGAGAGGCAGGGCGCCTTCGCGCAAGCCGCCGAGCAGTACGCAACCGTGCTCGAGATGCAGCCGGATTTTCTGACCGCCCGCAACCGCCTGGGCGTGACGCTCAACAAGCTCGGGCGCAACGGCGAGGCCACGCAGCAGTTTCGCCTGTGCGTCGCGGCGCAGCCGAACACGGCGTACCTGCACAACAACCTGGGGTTCAGCCTGTTTCTGGAAGGACGCTACGACGAGGCGGATGCGGCTTTTCGGAAGGCGCTGGAACTCAAGCCGGAATTCGCCCGCGTACACATGAACCTGGCGGTGAATTTCGCGCGCCGCGGGCTGTTTGATCAGGCGTACGAGGAGTTCGCGAAAGTGTGCTCGCAGGCGGATGCGATGTACAACATCGGCATCCTGCTGACGGAAGCCGGACGATATTCCGATGCAGCGCAGTACCTCGAAGGCGCCCTTGCCGCCAATCCTCAGCACGAGGCGGCCCGCCAGCAATTGACCGAGCTGGCGCGGCTGGCGGCGGACGCGTCCCAAAATCCAACGGCGGCGCCGCAGCCCATGCTCACGACGATCGAGCCGCCGAAGACCCCGCCGTCGGTGGGGGCGTACACGCAGATCGCACTGGCGAACGATGAGCAGCAATCGGATGCAACACACGGGGCCGAGCTGATTTTGCCGCCTACCATCCCGGTGAAAGTGGAATCGCCAGGCAATCAACAGCCAACGCCCGCGCCGGCGCCCAACCCGGGCAGCGGCGAACCGAGTCCATGAGATCCACGTAGAGCAAGAGGCTTCACGGCGACAGCCGGGCATCGTCCCGGCTGTTGTCGTTAAGGAACGACGCGATTGCGCCTTAGCGTCGGATTACCGACTGCGCCGACGTATCCGGCCACAGGAGAATCGTCGGACTCGGAGGTCCGACGCTAC
>JACRLV010000231.1:6919-7715 GCA_016235145.1 Planctomycetota bacterium | reverse complement strand
GGAATACCTGGAGTTTTTCGCCGCCGCGTACAACATCACCGGCAAGAAACGCACGCAGATCGTCGGCGACGTGTTGGAGCTGACGGACCTGAGCTACAAGCGCGACGCGCTGGTGGATTCGCTGTCGCGCGGGATGAAGCAGCGGCTCAGCATCGCCCGCGTGCTGCTGCACGACCCCAAGGTGCTCTTCATGGACGAGCCCGCCAGCGGCCTCGATCCGCGGGCCAGGATCGAAATCCGGGCCCTGCTGAAAGAGCTGCACCGCATGGGCAAGACGATCCTGATCAGCTCGCACATCCTGCCGGACCTGGCCGACATGTGCACCAGCATCGGCATCATCGAGCGCGGCGAACTGCTCTATCACGGATCGGTCAGCGAGGCGCTGCATCGCGCGCGGGTCGGCACGGTCGTGCACGTCGTGACGCCGGACGATCAGGAGAAATGCCGCCAGGCGCTCGAGACGCTGCCGGGCGTGCAAAACGCGGCGATCCGCAACGGGGCGGTCGTGATCACGCTGGAGAGCGAGACGACGGACTTCAGCTTCATCGCTCGGGCGATGATCAGCGGCAACCTGCGCATCCATGAAATCAAGCAGGAAGAGGCGAATCTGGAAGCGGCGTTCATGCGGCTGACCAAGGGGGCGGTGCAGTAGCGGTGGGTTCGGGGTTCGGTGTTCGGTGTTCGCTGGACTGTGGCGTACCGGTTCTGCAAAGACAATGCAAATCGGGAAAAGGAGTTTTGGACGTGGACAAGTTCATGCGAGTCGAAGACCTGATTGTCTACAAGCGCTTGTGTG
>JACRLV010000231.1:0-6878 GCA_016235145.1 Planctomycetota bacterium | reverse complement strand
TTGCGGTTTGCCCCGGGCGTGGCCGCGTGACGAGCGTTTCGAGCTGGCGGCCCAGATTCGGCGATCCTCGAATTCAGCGCCGGCCAACTTGGCGGAAAAACACAGTGATCGACACGTCCGAAACCAGATCGAGGGTGCGAATCGCGCCCGGGGGGAGGCTCTGGAGACGGTCCATCACCCGTTCATCGCGAGAATGAAGGGATATCTGATCAACGGTCAATACGAGGAATTGCGAGCCCAATACCTGGAATGCGTTCGCATGCTAAACGGCCTGGAGCGAACCTTGGAGAGGTCACTGCCACCCGACCATCGGCGCTGGCCGGCGCACGACCAGCGGTCCCAATCACCGATTCCCGAACCCGACCCCCGAACCCTGGCCCCTGACCCCCGAACCCTGAACCCCGAATCATGAACCCTGAACCCTGAACCCTGAACCATGAACCCTGAACCCTGCCCCATGAACATCCTCAACGATCTCGGACTCTGGCTCTGGCGGCTGATCCTGGCCAACCCGATCCTCGTCCGCGTGGTTTCGACCGGCGGCAAGCGGTTGCGGCATCTGTGGGTGCGGGCGGGTTATCTGGCGGCGCTGTTCATCGTCGTCCTCGTGTTCGGCCAGGGCGCCCTGGGATCCAGCAGCACGTCGCTGGCAGAGCTTGCGAAGCAATCCACCAACACGTTCGTCTACGTCAGCATTACGCAGCTCTTGATGATGTGCTTCATCGCGCCGATCTTCACCGCCGGCGCCATCACGCAGGAGAAGGACGCCAACACGCTCCACATCCTGCTCACCACGCCGCTGTCCAATTCGCAGATCGTCTTCGGCTCGCTGCTGAGCCGCCTCTATTTTGTATGGGTTCTGCTGCTTTCGGGGCTCCCGATTTTCTGCATCACCATGCTCTTTGGCGGCGTGACGCTGCGCGAAGTGATTGACAGCTTTCTGCTGGCGGCGACCACCGCGCTGCTCACCGGCTCGCTGGCGATCTCGATCGCCGTCATCCGCGTCGGAACCCGCCGCACGATCCTGTGGTTTTTCGTCGGCGTAGCGGCGTATCTGCTGGCGTTCGGCTATGCGGGCCGATCGGGCGCGACCGCCGTTCCGGAGGCGCCGATCGGTGGCAGCGGCTATCAGATGAGCTGGCTGGCGCCGTTCCATNTCTCGTCGCGACCGGCCAGACGCCGGCGCCCGATCCGGCCAGGTTGGGCGCATACTCCTGGCCGTGGTCGTGGATGCTGGCCTCGCCGCAATACGCCTACATCGCGATCACGTCGCTGCTGTCGTTGGTGCTGGTGGTGGCCAGCGTCGGGTTCCTGCGAAAATCCGCCAAAGAGGGCGAAGTCACGTTCTTGTCGCGGTTTACCGCAGCCTTTACCCGAAAAGCCCCAAACGGCGAACGCCGCCGAAAGCCGCGCGCAGTCTGGACCAATCCGATCGCCTGGCGCGAGGCGGCCACGCGGGCCAGCGCCGGCGGGCGCTCGCTGCTGCTGTGGGTGTTCGTCGGGTGCGGACTTGCGGCGGGAGTGGTGCTGCTGCTGGCGTATGAAAACTCGTGGTGGGGGCTCGGTCCACAGAACATTTCGGGATCGCGCGGCTGGCTGACCGTGTTGATGCTGGCGAACCTCTTCACGCTCCTGCTGTTTGTTTGCAGCGCCGGCGCCTCTTCGCTGACGCGCGAAAAGGAATCGCAGTCGATCGAGCTGCTGATGAGCACGCCGCTCACCAGCCGCGACATCGTCTGGGGAACGCTGCGCGGCTTGATGAGCTTCTCCTTGCCGCTGGTCGCCGGTCCCACGGCCGGGCTGCTGCTGTTCGCGGTCGCGGACGTTTTCCGCGCCGGCCCGGCGCGGCCGGCCCTCACGACGCCGGAAGCGGTCGTGCTGCTGCCGGCGCTGTTTGTCGCGTTCGCGTCGGTGATCGCGCTCTTGAGCCTGAATCTTTCGCTGAATTCGAAAACGACCGCCAGAGCGCTGATGTTCAGCGTCGGCGTGAGCGGAATCGGGACGGCGCTTCTATTTGGTTGCGGATCAGCGGCGTTGCAGGCCAGTCCGTTGGTGTGCGCCGCGCTGGGGGAGCTGTCGCCGATACACGGAATCCAGAACATCGTCGATTTTGAGTCGGCGTTTCGGCTCCAATCGTCGAGTTCCTCGCCTGGGCTTTCGGATATTCGTGCCGTTCGTGGCACACGCGTGTTCGGCACGATCGTCGCCGTGGCGGCGTATTGCGTGGTGGCCTACACGCAATACAACGCGATGGTGCGCAACTACGATCGCACGCTGCGCGTGCAATCCGCGTGACGGGCCGAAGGCGGGAGGTTCTGGTTCCGGCAGCCTTTCGTGGTGCCACTGCTCTGCGAGCAGTGCTTGCGCGAAAGACCACTGCTGACACAGCAGTGGCACGCCGAACCATTTCGGTAAACGCGCTACAGCATGACGCGGCGGTTATAGATGTACCACTCGATCAGCACGAAGGCGAGCGCCGCGCCGACGAACCAGCGCCAGATCTCCGGCGTCTGCATGCGAATCTTGTCGCCGACCTCGACCGCCTGACCGCCGACCTTGAAATCTCGCGGCGCGATGTTGCTTTCCGGCGGATCGAGCAGGTTTACGGCGAAGCGGTCGCGGCCTTCGACCCCCGGCTCGGCCCGGTAGATGCCCACTTCGCGCGTTCCGGCGAAGCGTGCGATTTGCGAAGCATCGGCGATGATGTCCGCCTTGGAGTTGTCCGGACGGTGCACGACGGCCCTCTCCACGCCGGCCGGCAGCGGGATGCGGAGCGGATCGCCCGGCCGCGTCGGCTCCTGATCAGAGAGCAGCTCGGCGTCGCCCAGGAAACGCATCGCGTTGTAGACGAAAACGGGAAAACTCGGCTTCATCCACCACGTGCTGGCCTCGACGGGGAAGCCGACCACGACGCAGTTTCGCCCGTCTCCCGTGACGCGGCTGATGACCGGACCGTGCGGCCCTTCGGCGATGGTCTGGGCGCCGCGCGGCAATTCGAGCTTCACGCCCTTGGCGATCAGGACATAGTCCAGCGCGACGTGCCGCAGGAGCGGGTGCGTCTCGTCCCACCACATCAGGGCGAAATCCTCGACCGCGTCGCCGGTCTTGGAATCCAGCACCGGGGGGGCGACCCCGAACAAGATGTAGTTCCCCGAAGGGAAGCGTTTCGGCGCGTATTTGTCGAAGATCACGGCGTCGTAGACGGAGTGCCCCTCAATCTCAATCTTCTCAACGGGCTCTGCTTCGTATTGTTGCGGAGTTCGGAACGTCCAGCTTTGCAGCGGGAGACCGTTCAAAACGAATTCAAGGAACTTGTTCTCCTCGCTGACGAGCAGCACGCTCATCTTCCGGGGCGGCGGCACGAAGGCGTACGCGCGGTTATCGACGGGCAGGGCGTCGTCGCGGGCGAGGCGGGCTTCCAGCAGGCCCGCCCGCTCCAGCGGAAACTGGAAGCTGAGCGATGACGCCGCGGGATGGCGCTGCTCGCCTGAAGCGGCGGGCTGCGTCGCCGTATCGCCGCGCGCGGGGCCGAGCGTGACCGACTCGACGCGGCTCTGGCTGAATTGTCCGTCCACGTAAAGCGTCACGTCCGTCGTGATTTCGTCCGGGCCGAAATTCTGAACCTGCACGAACACGTCCAGCATTTCCGGCTTCTCATAATTGCGCTGGAGGCGAAACGCGGTGATGCCGGCGTTGTCGCGCTGCTCGGCGGAGCGAATGAGCGTGACATTTCCGCCCAGCAGGGTGACGTCTTCGATGCTCTCGACCGCTCCGTCGGAAAAGAGCACCAGCCGCGAAGCTGACTCCGGGTTCGTCGGGTTCTGGAGCAGCGGGACGCCGGCGCTGCTGCCGGGCGTGCCCCCGCCGTCGGCGGGCGGCTGCGGGGCGGCGTCCGCGCCGGTCTCGACGTTGCCGCGGCCGGGCATCATGTAGGCCTGGGCGAGTTTGATGGCGTCGCTGAGGTTCGTCTGTCCGTCGCTCGGCTCGATGGTCTCGATCAGACTCGCCGCGTCGGATGCGTTGGTTGTAAAAGGGCAGACTACAGAGGCCCGCTCGGCGAAGGCGATCACCATCACGCGCGTCCTGGCCGTCGCGCCGCCGAACCCGAAGAACGACAGCCAGTTTCCGCCGGTGCGGTTGAGCGTGCGGGCGTAGCGGGCAGCCTGCTCGCGGGCGTCTTCAAAACGCGTCTTCCCGCCGGTCTCGCGCGTATTCATCGAGGCCGAGCGATCGATCAGCATGACGACGCTCTTCTCCTGGGCCAGCTCGGTCTGCACGATCGGCCTTGCCAGCGCCAGCAGCGCGAGAATCAGCACCGCGAGCTGAAGGAAAAGCAGCAGATTGCGGCGGAGCTTCTGGAACGGGGCGTTGACCTGAAGATCCTGCACCGCCCGCCGCCAGAGAAACGTCGACGGAACGCGCTCCTCCCGGCGGCGCAGCTTCAGGAAGTAAAGGATGATGAGCGCCGGCAGCACGACCGCGGCCAGCCCGCCGGCGACCCAGGGATTCAGAAAACTGATAGCCAGCATCATCGTGTTCATCCTCACGTTTCTGCTTCCGCAACGTAGCGGCCTGCGTCTCGCAGGCCGTAGGAATGAGAGCGCCTCGCGGCATCCGAAACGTCTTTCACACCTACGGCCGGCGAGACGCCGGCCGCTACTGTTTTGCCGCCGGCTGGAACTTTCCTCCTTGGCGCCGGTCGCAGCGCGCTGCGGCTGTCATATTTTGATGAAAACCTTCGTCCACGGCCAATCCTCCCAGTTCCTGGCCAATTCGGCGCGCACCGGATTGTTGACAATGTACGCGAGCACGGCCTCCGCTGACTCCTCGCTTCGACAAACGTGGTCATTCGCGGATCGCTGCCAAAGCGGGGAAACGCCTCCGAAAGCGACCCAACGATGTCCCGTGTAACTCTTGAACTTCTGAAGCCACCGCTGCAGCGGCTGTCCCGAAGCAGCTGGAGAAAGCAGCGCGTGAAGGTGATCGGGCATGAGGCAGAAACCATACAGGCGATATGCAAGCAGTCGTGACGTCGTTTCGATGCTGGCGCATAATTCCGATGCGAACGCCGCGCGTTCGGTAATGTTCGGTTGCTCCGCGCGAATCGTCACGTGAACATCAATTTCAGAGGAATAATCGAATCCCGGAAGACGCACAGCGCGGCTCCCGCTGTAGGTGCGTAACTCGCGAAGCGGGATCTTGGAGAAACGCCGTTCCACTTGTAACCTCCCCGGGTCGCCCGCGCCCGATGAGCGGGTGCGCTCCGCGATGTAGCGGCCTGCGTCTCGCCGACCGAAAGCGCACGAGATGCTCGCGGTATCCGAAACGTCTTTCACACCTACGGCCGGCGAGACGCCGGCCGCTACGGTGCCGATGTCGCCGGCTTTCGCCTCATTACGCCAACAAGCCCCGTTGCCGCAGATAGGACAGCACCAGCGCGTCGAACGGAACGCGCGTGTTCGTGAACAGGTACGTGATGCCGCGGTGCGTGCAGTAATCCTTCAATTCCGTGCAGTACGCCGTCAGCATCGCCTTGTACTTGTTCAGCAGCGGCTTGCTGATCGTCACTTCCGCCGCGTCGTCATCCTCGACGTCCACCAGTTTCAGGTCGCCGGCCAGTGTCGGGTCGATTTCCTCAGACGAAAGGAGCTGGATGACGTAGATGTCGAGGTTTCGCCTGAGCAGGTAGCGCATCCCCACGGCGTAGCCGCCCTTGTCCATGAAATCGCTCAGCACGATCACGACGCCCTTGCCGCGGTGCCGCAGGGCGAAACGCTTGGCGGCGAAGCCGAAATTCGAGACGCCCTCCAGCGGGATGCGGCGCAGGAAATCGATCATCTGCCCGGCCAGCCGCCGCCCGCGCACGCCGCGCATCTCGTGGACGAGCGTGTTGTTGAAGCCGTAGAGGCTGACGCGGTCGTAATTCACGAGGCCGATGTACGCCAGGGCCGCCGCGACGCGCTTGCAGTAAAGCCCCTTGTTGGGGTTGCCCCAATCCATGCTCTTGGACAGGTCGAACAGCACGCTGACGTTGAGGTCTTCCTCCTCCATGAACAGCTTGAGCAGCAGGCGTTCGAGCCGGGCGTAGATGTTCCAGTCGAGGAAGCGCAGGTCGTCGCCGACGACGTAGTTGCGATAGTCGGCGAACTCGACGCTCTCGCCTTTGCGCTTGCTGCGGCGTTCGCCCTTCATGCGGCCGGCGAAGATCTTGCGGCTGATGAGTTCAAGCTGTTCGAGCCTGGCCATGAAGTCGGCGGAGAGGAGCTCTTCGTCCTTGGGAGAGGCCGCTGGTTTGCGAATCGGTGCGGTGGCCATCGTGCCTCACAACCAGGCGCCCGTCGGCTTGCCACGGGTAGGAGAATGATACACGCCGGGCCGCTCACCGCATTCCGGACAACGCTCCGGCGTGCCATGGAGGTCGTAGCCGCAATGGAAACAGTGAATGCCGTCAAGCAAACGTCGGCGGGCGTGCCGGGCGCTCCAGAACAGCAGGCCCGCCAGGGCGAATAGGACGATCACCGGTAACCAGAGTGGCATCCAAAAACCCCACTGAGCTACTACGGTGCTCCCTGCGAGGCCAGGGGATTTTCTGATCCCGAAATTGGTTGGAAAGATCGGCATACTGCGCAGATCATTCCGTCGGTAGTAGCTGGATCGTCCGAAACTCGTTTGCGGAGTGAGGTTGGAAGTTGCTAGTGAAACTATTTGGAGTTGCGCCTCCCCACTCGCAAGCCCGAGAAGAATGTCGGTCGAGTTGCCCGATTCGTACAACAAGATCTCCACATACCAATAGCTCCGAACCCAGGCCGCCGCGATCGCAACTGCCAGCACGAGCAATAAAGCCGCCGCGACGGTTCGCTTTCGGCCCGGCTGTAATC
>JACRLV010000048.1:4983-10630 GCA_016235145.1 Planctomycetota bacterium | reverse complement strand
AACCATGCGCAATCTCGTGATCCTCATTTCATGGGCGATCTACTTAGAGACATCGCAAGCCCACGGCCAGGAATGCAACCCCATGTGGACGGGCGCCGGTACAGAACGAGGGTACGTTCTGGCCGTGCAGCGTTTCCACGACGGAGCCGCTGATCGCCTTTTCGTCGGCGGCTTGTCGCTTACGCGCTACAACGCCGCTACCCACAGGGTTGCCCATTGGGACGGCCACGAATGGACCTCGCTCAGCGGGCCGACTGGCTTTGTTTCGAGCCTGGGGGTTTTTGATCTCGGCGCCGGCCCGAGACTCTACGCCGGAGGCAGCTCGAACGTGTATCGCTGGGACGGCAGCGTCTTCTTTCCCCTTTTTCCCGGCGTTTCGTTCGGGGCGTCGGCGATGGCCGTGTTTGACCAGGGAAACGGCTCGGAGTTCTTCTTTGTGCGCGAAAGCGGGTACGTCTATCGCTGGGATGGAGTCTGGTTGCCCGCCGAAATCGGGCGGTTCACGCCGGCCAACATCGTGCCGAACGCCTTGGCGGTATTCGACGACGGATCCGGGCCCGCACTCTACATGGGCGGCTGGTTCTCGACGGTGACCTGGGGCGGAACGAATTCGATCGCCGCGGGGGGCGTTGCCCGCTGGAACGGCGCTCAATGGACCTCGGTCGGCGGAGGCATGACCGGCCCAACAGCCGGATTCAACGTGGCCGGCGTTGAGCGCCTCATCGTTTGGGACGATGGCGGCGGCGCCGCGCTGTACGCTGCGGGCGCTTTCGAGTTCGCCGACGGAAACGCAGCCTCCTCGTTCGCTCGTTGGAACGGCATCGAGTGGCTTCCGGTAGGCGCAGCAACTGCGCGACAGCGCGAAGTGGCTGCCATGCGCGTGCTCGATCTGGGCGATGGGCCGGCACTCTATATCGCGGGCGATTTCCGCGATTTCGCAGGAATCGGTGCGCACAATCTGGCGAAATGGAACGGCGTCACCTGGTCCGCCGTACATGACGCCACAACTGCGACCGGCCGCCCAATCTACGACCTCGCTGTTTACCCCGACGCCTTCGGCACAAACTCGCTTTACCTCGGCGGCGATTTCACCGGTATCGGCGGTTTCTCGGCGCCGTTCGGCATCGCCCGGCTGGTATGCGACTGCCCCGACCTCAACCACGATGGCGTGGTCGATTTGAGCGATTTGAGCGGCCTGCTCGCCGAATTCGGCCGCACCACCTACGCAACATTCGAGCGCGGCGACGTGAACTCCGACGGCCGCGTGGATATACAGGATTTGGCGAATTTGCTCGGTCGATTCGGGACGGCGTGTCCGTAGGTGCGGCGGTCAGCCAATCACAATTCGCCCGATCAGCGGCTGCTTGACGCGCTCGCCCTTGCGATGCCGGCCCGCGCGAAATTCCATTCCATTCCGCACGGCCAGCAGCGCGTTCGGGTCGCTCGGCTTCTCGCCGTTGATCTCCAGCGCTCCGCCTTCGACCATTCGCCGGGCTTCTGATTTGCTGATCTCGCGCTCGTGCGCCAGCCAGAACAGCTTCCACGCGGGCAGCTTGCCGTCCGCCAGTTCCGCGGCGGGAATGACGACGTCGACCGCACTCAGCTCTTTGGCCCCGAAGGCCGCCTCCCATTCCGCCCGCGCCGCCCGCATGGCCGCCTCGCCATGAAAACGCTCGCCGACCAGGCACGCCAGGCGTTTCTTCGCTTCCATCGGATGCGCGGCAATCGCCGCCTCGGCCTCTTCCCGCTGCAGCGAAGTCAGCAGCGCGTACCATTCGCCCAGCAGCGTGTCGGCGATGCTCATCGTCTTGCCGAACATGTCAAGCGCCGAGTCCGTCAGCGCGACGTGGTTGCCGTAGCTCTTCGACATCTTCCGCTCGCCGTCAAGCCCGCGCAGCAGCGGCAGCAGCATCACGACCTGCGGCTCCTGGCCGACCGCGACCTGAAGGTCGCGCCCGACGAGGTTGTTGTACATCTGGTCCGTGCCGCCCAGCTCCACATCCGCCTGGATGCACACCGAATCCCACCCTTGCACCAGCGGATACAGGAATTCGTGCAGCCCGATCGGCGTCTCGGCCTCGAAGCGCTTGCGGAAATCGTCGCGTTTGAGAAGCTGCCCGACCGTCATCCGCCCGGTGAGCTTCAGCACGTCGGCGAAGTTCATCGCGTTCAGCCACTCGCCGTTCCAGCGCACTTCGAACTTTGCCGGCGCCGTGTCGAGCACGCGGCCGGCCTGCGCGAGGTAGGTCTCGGCGTTGGTCCGGATGTCCGCCTCGCTGAGCATTCTTCGCGTTTCGCTGCGGCCGGTGGGGTCGCCGATGCGGGCGGTGAAATCGCCGATGATCAGCACGGCTTTGTGCCCCAGATCCTGGAACTGCCGCAGTTTTCGGAGCACGACGGAGTGGCCGAAGTGGATGTCCGGCGCGGTCGGGTCCATTCCCAGCTTCACGCGCAGCGGGCGCGAATCGCGAGCGGATTTCGTGAGTTTGTGCTTCAGCTCCACGTCGCTGTAGACGTGCTCGCAGCCCGCCAGCAGAATCTCCAGTCCGAGGTCGCTCATGGCCGCGAATGATAGAAGCCGCCGACGCCGCCGACCAGCCGCGCCGCCCACGCGCCGGTTTGAGAGACGGGTGCGCGCGGATTCGCCCGCGCGCTGCGGCCCGGTGCGGCCTACGCCGCTCGGTTCGGCTGTCAACGCCAACGCGCTCGGCCGGGCCCTCGACGAGGCGATCGGCCGCCGCGAACCGCTTCTGGCGGCGGCCCAGACCGACATGCTGCGCCTGTTCAACGACCAGGCGGACGGCATTCCCGGTCTGGTTCTCGACCGCTACGGCCCGGCGTTGATCGTGCAGTTGCACCAAGGCCGTTTCGCCGCTGAAGAAGGCGACCTGAAAGCCGCGATCGCGCAGCGCATGCAGCGCCTCAGCGCAACGGCGGCGTATCGCAAAACGTTCGCGGTCGATCGTTCGCGGGACCTTGCGCGCCTCGAATCGGCCCATCGCGACCCAGCCCCCTGGATCGGCGCGCCGCTTTCGGAAGAAATCGAGTGCCGCGAATTCGATGCGCGTTTCCTGATCCGCCCGTACGACGGTTACTCTGTCGGCCTCTTTCTCGACGCCCGCGAAAACCGCCGCCGCGTGCGCGAACTCTCGCGCGGCCGGCGCGTCCTGAACACCTTCGCCTACACCTGCGGCTTTTCGGTCGCGGCGGCGCTCGGCGGCGCGGCGGAGACGGTCAGCGTGGACGTGTCACGCCGCTATTTGGAGTGGGGAAAGCGCAATTTTGCCGCCAATGGTCTCCCGCTGGATAATCACTGGTTCTACTGTTGCGACGTGTTCGACGCGTTCCGTCGGCTAGAACGAAAGGGCCGTACCTTCGACCTGATCATCCTCGAGCCGCCGACGTTCGCCCGCGTCAAGGGGGCGGGGACGTTCTCGATCGAGCACGATCTCGACCGCCTCGTTGCAGGCGCCGTCTCGCTGCTTTCGCCGCAAGGCAGCCTGCTGCTGGCAACGAATCACCGCGGCACGTCCGTGCGCCGCCTGGTCCACGCGACCGGCGCCGCCTTCAACGGGCGTAGGACATCCATCGAAACACCGCCGCTGCCGGCGGCCTTCGCCGGCGATACCGAATTCTCGAAGTGTATCTGGGTCGCAGCGAAGTAATCGTCGCACGTGTGGATTCATTTCCGCCGGGCGCATCAGCGCAGGACTTGTGCGAGGGGGGGCGGGTGGGCGGAGTCAACCCTACATTTTCTCGCGTGGTGCACCAAGAGTGCGTCGTGGTCAACTTGCCTCGCCGCTTGCGCGCGCGAAGCGCATTCGCCCGCCGGCGATCCACACAATTCCTATAACCAGCAGCCGCCGCTCCTCCCGCGTCGTCTTCTCTCTTGGAAAGCGCTCGCGGAAAAACAATCCGGTCTGAAACTCGGCTGCGTGAGTTTGAGTTTCGGCCGGTGACACCGGGCCGAATCGGGCTCGGCGGTTTTTGTGCCGGCCGCGCCCACGGCACTGAGGAGACGCACCATGTCCCATCCACACACCCACTCGCGCAGTCGCAGCCCGGCGGTTTTCGCCCAGATGGTGATGACGCTCTTGCCCTTCGCAACGAGCCAGGCCGGGCCGATCGCCGGCGGAAAAATCGAAGGCGTAATGAAGTACGGCCAGAACTTCGTACACGGACCGCTCATCGGGCCGGCGGATATCCACCCCCTCGTGCCGCTGCCCGCGAATTTCTGGGACAGCCCCGTGACCTTGACCGGGACAGTCGGTCCGCTGGGCGACACCCTCACCGCCGCGCATCGCGCCCGCCACAAGGTCGCCCCGCACGCCGGCGAAGCCGTCCCCGGCCCGTGGTGGAACGCCCCGATCATCTCCCCGCCGCCCGGATTCCCTTTTACCGTCACCTTCGCCGGCGCCCGCGGCACGCGCAACCACGGCCACACCGACTACTTCAACCACCTGATTGTCGCACTGTGGGGCCCCGGCAGCAGAATCCTGGGCTACGCGTACGCTTCGTCCGCGGCCCACGACCCGATCAGTTGCTCGTCGAAATCCGCCGTGCTGACCGGCTACGAAGCCAACCCGCCGACGCCATCGCACGCGCTCGGCGCCACGAGCCTGGTCTACGACGCCGGCACCAACACCTTCGTCGTGTCCGTGTCGATCTTCGGCATCGAGCGCAACAACCTGCTGCACGCCGCGATCTTCGCCGGCGGTCCGGGCGAAGAGGGGCCGATGATCATTGATCTGGGGCCGCCTTCGCAGTGGACCGCCTATCCGAACATGGGAATCGGCACGGTTGTCAACGAGGCGCAGTTCCCGCCCGAGTACGTCCCCGACCTGCTCGCCGGCCGAACGTACGTCGTCGTCAGGACGATGACATACCCGAGCGGCGAAATCCGCGGGCAGCTCATTGACACGCCGATGGTCTGCCCCGGCGACCTGAACGGCGACGGACTGGTGGACCTCGTCGACCTGACGCGTCTGCTCTCGAACTTCGGCCGCACCGGCGCAGCGACTCCGTCCGACGGCGACCTCGACGGCGACACCGACGTCGATCTGGCTGACCTGACGAATCTGCTGTCGAACTTTGGATCGATCTGCGAATAGCCGCCAATCCTCCAACCGCGTCCGGCACGGGTCTCCAGCCCGTGCCGGCCGGTTGTGGGATCGCGTTTTCGTTGTCTGGCTGGGGCAGATCCCGGCGACGCGCCACGCCCGGCTGAAACCATCAAACGCGCGTCGTAGATTCCGCGTCACGCCGCCCCGGCTTCGACCTTTCCCCTTCCGATGCCTTGCAGTTCACCTTGCCCTGTACCTTGCACTGCTGGCTGACTTTCGGAATCACGTCCCGTCAGCCGCACATGGCCGAAGTTGGGCTGGCGCTGTACGTTTGGCCGCTGTTTTCACATCGGTATCGGCAGGCGGCTACTCTTTCTTCGTGACGTACTCATGGTCGACGGCAAGGAGCGGCTCCAGCAGCGTGCGCAGCGCCTGCCGCGCCCGGTGCAGGCGGACCTTCACCGCGGCCGGCGAGATGCCCAGCCTCTCGGCAGTCTCCTCGGTGTCGAGCTCCTCGATGTCGCGCAGCAGCAGGACCGTGCGGTGTGAGTCTGGAAGTTCGTCGATGCAGGCGCGCACCTTTT
>JACRLV010000048.1:0-4951 GCA_016235145.1 Planctomycetota bacterium | reverse complement strand
TTTCGCGAAGCTCGGCTTCATGCAGCTGCTCAAGCGGAGACTCGCTCCAAGCGCGAATGCGGCGCACATGGTGTCCAGTGTCGTCGAAACCAGGAAGCAGGCTCTCGATCGACCGGCTGCGCCTGGCCTTGGCGGAGCGCAGCTTCATCAGGCAGGCGTTCACGATGATGCGGTGCAGCCACGTGCTCAGCTTTGACGCGCCCGCGAATTCATGGATCGAACGAAATGCTGCAAGAAACGCTTCCTGGACGGCGTCGGCGGCGTCCTGCTCGCAGCCAAGAAAACGCCGCGCCACCGCGAGCATGGCGCCGGCATTCCGACTCACGAGCTCCTCGCACGCCAGCGCGTCGCCGCAACGAACGCGCGCGACAAGCGCGGCTTCATCCGGCGCGGAATCCGGCGGATGGCCGGGATCTCGCCCCATATTGGCTGCCATCATCATGGACGCTCCGAGCGCAAGAGTTCCGCGACAAAATTGGAGCGGATCGGAATCTGGAACCCTTCCTGCCCCAACCGCCGGAGCAGGTCCAACCCTTCGCGATCGACAAAGGTGACTTCGGAGAGATCGAGGAGCGGCGTGCGGCCCTGCGTCGTCTCCGCATCGCAGGCGGAGCGAAACTCCGCGACCCAATCCGACGCGAGTTTGCCCTCCACCTTGAGCCATACCGTTCCGTCCTTGACCGAGCGTGAGATTCTGAGCACCAGGCCTCCTCCACTTCGCGGCACGGAAGAGCATCCCCCATACCAGACGCCAAGCCACGGAACAGATGAGTCACAAGTCGTCCAGTGGAGGTGACTTAGATCGAGTGGATGAAATGGTATGGGCCCAAGACCACGAAGACGCACGGCACGACGCTCACGAAATGTCGTAGCGGCTACGAACGATCGTGGACCTGACGAGAGATGCCCAGTCTTTTCATGCGGCTTCGAAGCGTGTTGGGATGCAAGTTGAGGATTTGGGCTGCGCCCGACGGACCGTCGATCACCCATCGGGTTCGAGCAAGTGTAGCCAGGATATGCTCGCGTTCGACGGCCATCAGCGTCGAATCCGGCTGCGACGCGTCGGACGGCGCCGGCGCACTTGGTGCGGTCGGGGACGCGGATAGAAACGCGCTGGGGGGAATCTCCAGCGTTTCGCCGCGCGCCAGAATCACGGCCCGTTCGACCAGGTTTTCCAGTTCGCGAACATTGCCGGGCCAGGCGTACGTGCGGAGGCGGTTCAGCGTGTCCTCCGCCACGGACACGATGCGCTTGCCGACGCCGGCGGCGAACTTCTTCAGCATGAACTGCACCAGCAGCGGGATGTCGTCGCTGCGTTCGCGGAGCGACGGTACGTGGATCGGAAACACGTTCAGCCGGAAGTACAGATCCTCGCGGAATTCGCCCTTGCTCGCCGCCGCGCGGAGGTCGCGGTTCGTTGCGGCGATGACGCGGACATCCGCCTTGATCGACGCGCTGCCGCCGACGCGCTCGAACTCGCGCTCCTGAAGGACGCGCAGCAGCTTGACCTGCACATCGAGCGGGATCTCGCCGATTTCGTCAAGGAATATCGTCCCGCCATGCGCCAATTCGAACCGTCCGACGCGGCGGGCGATGGCGCCGCTGAACGCGCCCTTCTCGTGGCCGAAAAGCTCGCTTTCCACCAGCCCGGTCGGCAGGGCCGCGCAATTGACCTTGATCAGCGGCTTGTCGCGGCGTTTGCTGTGCGATTGAATCGCGCGCGCGATCAGCTCCTTGCCGGTCCCGGTCTCGCCCGTGATGAGCACGGACGCATCGGTCGGCGCCACGCGTTCGACGAGTTCAAGCACTGAGGCGAGCGCGCTGCTGCGGCCGATGATCTCTTCGAAGTTGTGGACGGACTTGATCTCTTCCTGGAGATAGATGTTCTGGGCGCGCAGGCGGGCCTGCTCCTGCTCCAGCAGCACCTTCTCGGTGATGTCGACGAACATCGTGCGGGTGTACTGGCCGCTCGGGTCGGGTCTGGACCACCATTGGATCCACAGCGGCTTTCCATCATCCCGCCGGCGAAGCTCCAGGATCACGCCGCTGGTCTCCGCTCCGCGACCGACGGATTCGAAAGCCTCGCGCAGCCGGCGCTGGTTGTCCGGGTTGTCGACCACAAAGCTGCGGCCAAAGGTGCCTTCCACCTGCGCGGGCGTAATGCCCAGGGCACGCAGAGCGGCCTTGTTCGCTCGAATGAAGCGCGTGTCCATTCCCTCCTGGACGTAGGCGATCGGCGACTCTTCGAAGAGGTCGTGGTAGCGCTGCTCGCTTTCGCGCATACGCTGCTCGGCCCGGAGCCGCAGCAGCTCCGCCACCGCCCGGGCGGCGAAGATGCGGAAGATGAACAGTTTGCGCGGCTCGGGCGGCATGGGCCGGTCGTCGAACACCGCCAGGTGGCCGAGCGTTTGTCCGTTTGCGTCGCGCAGCGGGACGCCGAGGTAGCTGTCGATGCCCATGCGGGCGAGCGGCTCGTCGGCGGGAAATTTCGCGGCCACGCCGTTGACATGGTGGCAGAGCGCGCCGAAGACGACTTCCTCGCAGGGCGTGCCGCGCAGATCCCACTCGACGTTGGGTACGATCGCGTCCTTGAACCAGTAGGCGATCGTGCGGGCGCGGCCGGCGCGAGGCTCGGCGGCGCCGGTCGCGGGGACGAATTCGGCGACAAACGCGAACCTGACGCCGACGGCCGCGGCAAGTTGGCGCACGAGCGACCGGAAGAACTCCTCGCCGCTGGCGGCGGCGGTGCCTTCGACGATCGCGCGCAGCGCGGCGATCTCGTCGCTGTCGACCGGCGGCTGCGGCCCGATTCCCATGCCATCATGGTACCGCGCCGGCGGGCGCCCGCCGCGTCGCGGAAAACGCCTACGCCCGCGAGCGGCGCGAGCTGCCGAGCCGCCCGAGCAAATGCTCCCCCACGCGCAGCGCGTTGGCCATGATCGTCAGGGCGGGGTTCACCGCGCCGCTGCTGGGGAAGAAGCTCGCGTCGACGACGTAGAGGTTGTCGAGTTCGTGGGCTTTGCAGTTCATGTCGAGGGCCGACGATTGCGGGTCGCGGCCGAAGCGGATTGTGCCGCATTGGTGGGCGACGCCGGCGAGCGGGATGCGCTGGCCGACCCAGACGCTCCGGGCGAGCAGGCCCTGGTGGCATTCGTGCCCGTGGATGCCGCACCGGGTGGATTTCTTCATCAGGTCGCGCAGCTTGGCGATCAGCCGCTTGTGGCCTTCCTCGTTGTTCGGTGTGTAGCGGAGCACGATGTTGCCGTCGCCGTCGAGCGTGACGCGGTTGTCAGCGGCGGGCAGGTCTTCGCTGGTGAGCCAGAAGTCCAGCGAGTGGCGGGCCATCTTGTCGAGCGTCCAGCCGGGGACGAGCGACGGGGCGCCGGCGCGGAGCGTGTCGGCGTCGAGCTTGCCGACGAACGAGATGTGGCCCATCGGGAAGTCCCAGTCGCTCGACGGGCCGTAGAAGTCATTGATCGCGAGCGTCTTCTGAAAGGCGGTCGGGTTCGGGCAGAGCGAGAGAGCCATCTGGATCGAGTTGATGTGGCCCATGTAGTGCCGGCCGACGACGTCCGAGCCGTTCGCGAGGCCGCGCGGGTGCTTGTCGTTTCGCGAGCGGAGCAGCAGCGCGGCGGAGTTGATCGCGCCGCACGACACGACCACGATGTCGCCGCAATAGCGCTGCTCGACGGACTTTCCACCGCCGTCGCTGCTCTCCACAACGACCTGGGTCACTTCGCCGCCGGATGAATTCGTTTCGAGCCGCCGGACGAGCGCGCCGGTGAGCAGTGTTACGTTCGGGTGCGTGAGGGCGGGCTCGACGCCGCACGTCTGGGCGTCGGCCTTCGCCTGCACGAGGCAGGGATGGCCGTCGCAGGTGTCGCAACGGATGCACTTGCTCGTTTGCGGATTCGCCTCGTCGAGCATGACGCCGAGCGGCGTGTGAAACGGCCGCAGGCCGAGGGCGGCGAGGTCGTCATGCAGGTGCTGGATGCGCGGCTCATGGCAAACGGGCGGGTGCGGGTAGGCGGCGCTGGCTGGCGGCTCGGTCGGATCCTCGCCGCGCTGGCCATGCACGTGATATATTCGCTCGGCGGCGGTGTAGTAGGGCTCCAGCTCCTCGTACGCGATCGGCCACGCGGGCGAGAGGCCGCCGTGGTGGCGAATTTCGCCAAAATCCTGTTTGCGGAGCCGGAAGAGCGCCGCTCCGTAGAATTTCGTGTTTCCGCCGACGTAGTAGTTCGTGTGCGGATGCAGCTCGCGGCCGGCGCTGTCGCGCCAGATTTCCTTCGTGTTGTACTTCCCCTCGAGATTGACGGCCCGGGTGGACCAGTTGTCCTTCTCGCGCGGGACAAAGCCGCCGCGCTCCAGCAAGAGGATGCGCTTTCCGCTCGGTGCGAGTTTGGCGGCCAGCGTCCCGCCGCCGGCGCCGGTGCCAATGATGATGACGTCGTAGTGAAACGAATTGGCCATCGCGCGCCTCCGCTGATGCCCATTGGATGCCGCCGATCGAGGGAAGTTTCGCGGACAGTGTTACGGGGGATGAATCGCGAATCGATGTGCGGACAATCTCGCGTGGTGCTTGTGCCGCAGCCCTCGAGCTTGCTGTTACCCATACGTTTTGCCCCTTGAGGGGCGAAGGGATGTAGCCGCGGGTGAAGTGGCGGCCGAAGGTCGACCGGAACCCCGTGGCAGAATTCGCTCGTGCGAGATTCCCATCTCGCACGCAGTCTGGCGGGATTCCCATCCCGCGAGCCTGCCCGGGAACGGATTCCCGCAAGCGGGCTGATTTGTCTTCCTGCGATTCGGCCCGCCCGCGGTATTCGGCTGGTTCGCGTGTCGGGAGAGCACTGCTCAAGAGCAGTGGCACCTCGTCAGTGTCGCCCGCCCGGCCGGGGACTTTGGTAACTCGGCCATTTTTCTCAGATTTTGGTCCATGCGCCGCGCTTTT
>JACRLV010000230.1 GCA_016235145.1 Planctomycetota bacterium | reverse complement strand
TGCTCGATCCGATCCGCGCCGACGGCGAAGACTGCCCCGAGATTCAGGTTCTACAGACGCTGCGCGCAGAGCTGATCGAAGCCATGCCCGCGGACGCCGAGCCGCGGCTTCAGCGCGAGCTCGAAGAGGCCCTCGAGTGTGAGGACTACGAGCGAGCCGCCAACCTGCGCGACCAGATTCGCCGCACGCACGACGACGCGGCGTAGAAAGTAGGGCAGGTCGCGGCCGTGTGCGACCTGTCGTTCAGACGCCAACGGCAGGTTCGAAACGGACCGAGCCAGCGCTACCTGAATTCGAGCAGGCGTCGCCGAACCGCTTCTTCGCGGGTACATTTCCGCGATGCCGCGTTTCGGGTTCGCCATCGACAATCGCGTCTGCATCGGATGCCACGCCTGCACGGTCGCGTGCAAGTCGGAGCACGAGGTGCCGCTCGGCGTCAATCGGACGTGGGTGAAATACGTCGAAAAGGGCGAGTTTCCGCAGACGCGGCGGTTCTTCAATGTGCAGCGCTGCAATCACTGCGAAAACGCGCCCTGCGTCGAAATCTGCCCGGTGACCGCGCTTTTCACTCGCCCCGACGGCATCGTCGATTTCGACAATTCCCGCTGCATCGGCTGCAAGGCGTGCATGCAGGCCTGCCCCTACGACGCGATCTACCTCGATCCCGAAACCAACACGGCGGCCAAGTGCAACTATTGCGCTCACCGCGTCGAGAACGGCTTCGAGCCGGCGTGCGTCGTGGTCTGCCCGGTGGAAGCGATCGTCTCAGGCGATCTCGACGACCCGGCCGGCCGCATCGCCCAGCTCGACGCGATGCAGACGGTGCAATATCCCAAGCCGGAAAAGGGCACGCGGCCCAAGCTGTTCTACGTCGGCGGCGAAACCGCGGCCCTCGACCCGACCGCCGCCCCGCCCGCGGACACGTATCTCTGGAGCGGCAACGACGGGCGAATCAGCCTGCCCCTGCTCCGCCGGGCGGGCGATGAAGCGGAAGCCGAAGCCCGCGCCCGGCGGACCTACGACGCCCGGAGCAAGCCGGCGCCTTGGGGCTGGATGGTGTCGGCGTACGTGACGACCAAGGCGATCGCGACGGGCGTCGTGCTCGTGCCGCTTCTGATTCACGCGCTGAATCTCGCGCCCGCCGTCCTGCCGACGCGAGCGCTTCTGCTGTCGCTGCTGTTCCTGGCGATCACCGGCGCGCTGCTGGTCGGCGATCTGAAGCAGCCGCGACGGTTCCTCTACGTGCTGCTGCGGCCGCAGTGGAAGAGCTGGCTGGTGCGCGGAGCGTACCTCGTTTCGGCGTTTTCATTGCTGGCGCCGATCGCGTGGATCGTGGGTCTCGCCGGCGCGGGCTGGTGGGTGCAACACACGGTCGGCTTGATTACTTCGGCGGCGGCAGCTTTTGTCGCCATGTACACCGCGTTTTTGTTCGCGCAAGCCAAGGGCCGAGACTATTGGCAGAATTCAATTCTGGTTGTGTCGATGCTGGCTGATGCGCTGGTCGCGGGCGCGGCCGCCGCTGAGTTGCTGGGCCTGATGGATTGGAAGGACGGCAGCGTCGCAGCGGGCGGCGCGGTCGGCACGAGCGCCGACCCTGCCCGGCTCTGCCTGGGCGTTGGGACCATTCTGCTCGCGTTGCTTGCCTTTGCGGAGTATCTGCCGAAACACGCCACCAGCGGCGCGGCCCTCGCCGCAAAGATCATCCTTCGCGGCCGACTCGCCGGCTGGTTCTGGCTCGGCGTGGTCGGCGTCGGCCTGGCGCTGCCGGCGCTGCTGCTTCTCTTCGGCGGCAGCGTGTGGCCGGCGGCGTTGGCGCTGCTGGCCGGAATCGCAGCGAAGAACCACGTCCTCGTGCAGGCCCCGCAGCGCGTGCCGCTGAGTTAGCCGCGGCACAGCAGTGCATTCGTAGCGTCGGACCTCCGAGTCCGACGGCGTTTTTCTGACTGGAATTTCACCGTCGGACTCGGAGGTCCGACGCTACGAGTTCAAACGCCATCGCCTGACGCCGCAGCGCGTACCGCAATCATAGTAGAGCGGTGGTGGCCGCAATGAGGTCGCGCGATGTCGAAAGCGGATGAGGACCTCGCCGAACAAGCCCAGAAGTTGTCGCGCACGCTCTGGATTGACCGGAAGCTGCTGCGTGAATTCCTGCGATGCAAACCCTCAGTGCTCGACGGGCTGGGGTTTCGGCTGACCGAACGATGGCGGCGCGTCAGCCACATGACCCGCTCCGCTACGTGGAGCGCGGGCGAAGGCGCTGACGAGGTTGTCGTGCTTTGCAATCAGCAGCGCAACGGCTTCAAGTGCTGCATTCTTAAGTGCGACAAGGCGGGCGCGGGTCGGGCGACGATCGAGGCGATCGAGCAACGCATCCTGGCGCGCGGCGGCCGACTCCAATGGGGATCAGACGAAGGCCCGGCGAAGCATCAGGATCCGCCCGCGTCCAAAATCGAGGATCACGCTTTCAATCGGATTCTCACGTCGCTGACGGACGACCTCGATCCGTCGGGCGAGAAATGTCGCCGCGTTGATCGCGAGCTTTTTGCCGCTGTGCGAGAGCGAGCGCTTGCCGCGAACATTCGCGTACTCGGTTGGTCAGACGACAGCGAAGACAAAGCACAGGCGCTCGCCGCAACGTTCACCTACGAGCAGGTGTTTGATCGGTGGTTTTCGACCGCCGATTTCACCAAGGGGAACAAGGGTCTGAATTCACATCGCACCAGCGACAAGACGGGCGCGACCATCACCCGCTGGGTACTCGATCGGGAAACTCGTACCGCTGAAGCGATCAGAACGAGACCCTGGTTCGACCGAACGTTTCACTGGTTGAGAATCTGGCTGTCGAAACAGGCGATGGGGAAGCACAGCCCCTGGGCTCTTGAGCTATCTAGGATTCTGTTCTTCGACAAGGGCGTCAGCGTTTGGTGGCTCGAAATCGGTTTGCTGCTTCGCGGATGGCGACGGACGGAGTATTCTCGACGAACGCGAAGAGAATTGCGCGCAAAGCGGAAGGCCCTAGAACGCGAGTGGGCCCGACGGCGTATTCTGATTCGAATTTCATCGTCGGACTCGGAGGTCCGACGCTACAAGGTCCGACGCTACGAATTCAAACGCCGCCGACTGCCGCCACCACGTGTTCACTTCACCGCGAACTTCAGCTCCACCTTCGCCGCACGGGAGCCGACGAATTTGACGCTCGCGTCGCCGGCTCCGCTTACCAGCCACTGGAACGTGATGAAGCTCTCGCCGGGCACGCCGCCGTCCAGCCAGATTCGTTCCGGCCGGTGTTCGACGAACGAAAACGGCGACGTGTAGCGGTCGTCGATCGTGCCGCCTGCTGTCACCTTCAGCCCAGCACCGCCGATTTCCACGTAATCGCGCGGGCCGTACCGCCGTTTGGCGCCCTGGGCGGTCGTCGTGGGGATGAGGTGGGTGTTGTGAACATCCACGCGCACCCGGCGCAGGTCGCCGCCGAGCGGGACGACCTCCAGATTGCGGATCTCGACCTGCGGCATCTGCTGCGCGTGGTACATCGTAAACGCGAAGTTGCGGTGACACTCGTCCTCGAGCATGAACGACGGCGGCAGGCGACCCTGCATCTTGACCCAGCCGCCCAGCTCGACCTCGCCATAGACCGGGTGCTTGAATTTCTTCCATGGCACGAACGTCTGGCCGAACATCAGCAGGTCGTTGAAATCCATCTGGTCCTTGGCTTCTTCG
>JACRLV010000213.1 GCA_016235145.1 Planctomycetota bacterium | reverse complement strand
CTCGAAGTGCTCCACGCGGATCTTGATTTTCTTCTCGGCGGCGAGGGTGAAGTCCGCCGTCGCCTTCTTCGGCGGGTGCCAGGTCCAGTCGTCGATCACGAGCTTGTCGTCCAGCCACACGCGAATGCCGTCGTCGGATTCGGTCACAATCTGCCAGTCGCCTTGGGGAACCGTGAGTTCCGTGTCGGCCAGCGTGCCGAAGTGGTCGCGCGGCAGTTTGGCGTCTTTCACGGATTGCGACGTCCACGACAGTTCGCTCGGCCCGCCGCCGCCGAACGGCAACACTAGCGCTTTCGTGACGTACTTTTCGCCCTCCTCGGACTCCTTGCGCCAGCCTTCCTCGTCCTTGCGCGGATCCTTGGTCCAGCCGAACGATGTGACCTTCCATTCCGTCGCCAGCAGCACGCCGGTCTGGCGGATCAGGCCGGATTTCGTCGTGACGTCGAGGGCATAGGCGGTTGCGGCGGCGGGGCGATCCGCCGTGACGATGATCTGGGGCGGCTTGGCCTGCTTGTCCGCTTTCACGTGCACGCCTTCGCCGCTGACGGCAACATTGCCCAGGGCGTCGTTGCCGAGCAGGCGGTAGCTGTGTTCGGCGCCGGCCAGAAGGATCGGCTGGAGATAGGGCGCCTGCCAGTCGTACGGACCCCATTGGGTGATGATGATCTTGTCGCGGCCGCGGAGTTCCTTTCGAGCGCCGACGGGGTGCGTCTCGCCGATCGCCTTGGCTTCGACGTTGCATCGCTTCATCAATGTCGCCGTATCGACGGTCCTGATCGGCTCCGAGCCGGGCGTGGCGTCGATTTCCTTGCCGCAGGCGGTGACGCGATTGTCGGCGTAATAGCACTTCTTCGAATCGCGCAGGTTCAGCACCAGCGCGTCGCCATCGAACGTGTTCGAGACGACGTAGTTATCCTCCGAGGCGGCCCCATTGGCGACGGCCCAGGGAAGCGTGAGCAGGCCGGCGTCGTTGTCCCACCAGAAGTGCACGCCGACCTTGTTCTTCTTGAACGTGTTGGAGATTACCGCGTTATCGCGGCCGTGCTCGATGTTCACGCCGCCGCGTTCCATGCCGTAGCCCGCTTCGCCGTTCGCCTCGAATTCGTTCTGGCAGATCAGCGTGCCTTGCGAGTAGCCGCCCCAGATCCCGCAAATGGCGTTGCCGACCAGGCGATTTCCGGAGATGACGTTGTCGAACGAGAAGGTGAGCTCGATGCCGTGAGCCGGAGCATACGAAAAGTCGTTGCCGATCAGCTTGTTGCCGGTGTTGCCGCGCTTCTTGTGCTTATCCGCCAGCTCCGGCGTGACCTTGATGAGATCATCCACCTTGTCCTTACCGGTTTCCTTGCGCAGCCGCTCGGTTTCTTTCTCCTTCCAGTCTTCGCCCAGGGCCTCGCGGCCGGCGAAGCCGAAGAAGCCGTCTCCGCCGTGCGTGACGGAATTCTCGATCAGCAAGTTGTCGTGATTCTGCTCGAAAAAGAGGATGCCCGCCGAATCCTGGCCGCGGTTGTAAATGCCGTGGCTGTAGCCGCGGACGCAGAAATCGATCGCGTTGCGGCTGATGATGTTGCGCTCGCAGCGCCACATCGCCAGGCCCCAGCCGGACAGGAACGAGAAATCGTTGTCATAGACCTTCGAGTCGCTGACGTGATCGAGGACCAGGCCGTTCTGTCCGCGGCCGGCCCGGCAATTTCGAATCGTGACATTCTTCGAGTCTTCGACGCAGATGCCGGCCCCGTAGTTCTTCAGCCACTCGTTGTCGTCGTTGCGATGCGGCCAGAGCCAGTCCGCGCCATCCTCCGCCGCGGGGGTCGACTTGAGATGCTGGGCGAAGTTGCCCGACACGTCGCAATTAATCAGCGTCAGGCCGTCCGCGCCGGTTGCGTAGATCCCGCCTCGAAAACCCGCAATCCGCGCGTTCTGGAGCGTGACGTTTTTGCCGGTGATTCGCACGCCGAACCCCTCAAACGTATCGGGGGCGGCATTCTCAGGAGCGCCTCGCATCGTCGCGCCCGCGAAGTCGACCGTAATCCCATCCGTCGCGATTTGGATCACGCCATTGCCGTCGGCGTCGGCGATGAAGGCCTGACCGGTTTTGACGGTGCAGGACTTGTCCAACACCGTGTTGTCCTTATCCACGGTGGTCGTTGGACTTTGAATCAGCAGGGACAACACGGGGAGTAGCAGCAATGCAGTGAACATGGGGGTTGCTCCAGGCACGGGTACCAATGGCGTCAGCCTTCGTGTCGATTATCAGCAGCAAGCGGCGTGCTGCAACCGCTTGCCGCACCAAAAATGCGTCTGATATTCGCCGACGCTTGGGTTTGGGGGGCAACGTGAACGCGGCTCACGATCCCGACGGTGGTCCGATTGACCGCGTTGGACGGGTTTCGGAGGGCACCGCTTGACAATTCTCTTGACCTTGCGCGCTTCTGGGCATTACTGTGCGGCATCTTGAGTGTTCGGCGACGGGAGCGCATAGGGCAATCTCCCGCGGGCCAAAACCAAATCACATCTTGGAGGGTCTTTATGACTCGCAGCATCCTCGGTCTGCTCGCCGCTGGGGCGACAGCATTGACGGCGTACGCGCAGCCGGCGACGTACACCGATCTCGGCACGCACACCAGCCCAGAGGTGCTCTCGACGGCGGTGACGCTGACCGCAGCCAACAACATTCAGTGGTTCCGCATCGAGCTGCCGGCGAATTCGTCGACCGACGGCTGGGTCGATATCTGGACGCTCGCGCCCGGCGACATCACGGACTCCGAAATCGGCATCTACGACAACGCGGGCAACATTGTCGGCGGTTCGACCGCGTTGGGCAGCGACGACGATAGCGGTCCGGGCCTCCTGTCGCAGCTTTCGTACGGCCAGACGACGCCGGCCCGGCCGGCGAATGGGACCGGCGCGGTCCGCGCCGGCCAGGATGGCACGCTTGGCGGCGGTGTGTATTGGGTCGCGGTCGGCCACTTCAACGTGACATTCGGCCTTACCGGCTGGACCGTCACCAGCGCCTACACGGGCACACAGCGCACCATCACGCTGACCTTCGACATCCAGCCAGCCGGCTCGCCCACGAATCCGGCGGGCATCGGCGCCGCGACGCCGAACAACGGCGTGGCCGGCGCATCCTTCGTCGCGACGGTCACGGTGACGCCGGGCGCGAACCCACCCAGCACCGGACTGGCCGTCAGCCTTGACGCCAGCGCGGTCGGAGGCGGGACGGTCGCGTTGCTCGACGACGGCAATCCTCCGGATGCCGCCGCGGGCGACAACATCTTTACCGGCGACGTAACAACCGGCGGATCGACTGCGCCGGCGGCATACAGCCTGCCGTTCGCGATCACGGACGCGGAATTGCGCACCGGCAATGGATCGATCGCGTACACCGTCAATCCGACGCCGGATTGGGACGAGGCCCTCGACGGCGGCGGCGACGCCGGCCAGACGGCGAGCACCGCGCAGACCGTCGGCGGCAGCGGCGCGCTCAACTCGATCGCCGGCAACCTGGTCGCAGGCGACGCCGACGTCTTCCTGATCAACATCTGCGACCCGGCGAACTTCTCCGCCTCCACCAACAACGCCAACACCAGCGCGACGGACACGCAACTGTTCGTGTTCGACAGCAACGGCATTGGCGTTGTAATGAACGACGATGATCCGGCGGGCGGCCTGCGTTCGCGCATCTCCAACGCGATCGTCGGCAGCTACCCGGCCGGCAACTACTACCTGGCCGTGTCGCGCTACGACACCGACCCGATCGACGCCAGCGCCCAGGAAATCTGGCTCGACACGCCGTTCAATGTCGAGCGCGCTCCGGACGGCGCCGGTGCGGCGAATCCGTGGGACACGTTCAACGGCGCCGCCACGGCGACGGGCTCGTACTGGATTGACCTGACCGGCGCCTGCTTCGTCGGCGGCGGCAATCCGTGCCCGTGCGATGGCGATCTGAACGGCGACGGCCTGATCGACATCACCGACCTGGCCCTGTTCCTGTCGAGCTTCGGCACCGCGGCGCCGGGCATCCCGACGCCTTGCGCCGACATCAACGGCGACGGACTGGTCGACATCAGCGACTTGGCCCTGTTCCTGTCCGCGTTCGGCAGCACCTGCCCGTAACTGCGGCAGCGTGATTGCTGAGCAGTCGTAAGTCCTCCTCGCCCGCGGCGGTCGCAAGATCCCGCGGGCGAGGTTCTTTTTTCGGAAAGGGGCGGCTCGTTCTGGCGATTTGCGGGGTCAGCCTCGCGGCCGGGCAGCAAATCGGAGAGCTTTCATCCGCGGACCTGGAGAAGGCCGAACGCCTGCGTCAGGATCTGCGGCAGATGGTCTCGCTGGCGCGCGATCAGGTCTTCCCGGCGCTCGTCAACATCCGTGTCATCACCGTCAGCTACTGGAACGGCAAGGAAGACAAGGGCCAGGCCACCGGCAGCGGGACGATCATCTCGCCCGAAGGCTATGTCCTGACCAATTTCCACGTAGCCGAGAACGGCAAGCGATTCAAGTGCACGCTCTCCGACAAGCAGGAAATCAGCGCGACGCTCGTCGGCGAAGACCCGCTCACCGATTTGGCGGTGCTGAAGCTCGATCTCGGCGAGTTGAAGGACAAGGGAACTGTGCTTCCGTTCGCGCATTTCGGCGACTCCGACCGGCTGGAAATCGGCGATCCGGTGATGGCGATGGGCAGCCCCTTCTCGCTCTCGCGGTCGGTCACCTACGGCATCGTCTCCAACACGGAACGCATGCTGACAGCCGGCGACGACGAGGCGGGCGAGCTGATGTTCGACGAGCACCAGCGTACCGGCCTGTTCAACCGCTGGATCCAGCATGACGCGTCGATCAATCCGGGAAATTCCGGCGGACCGCTGGTCAATTTGCGCGGCGAAGTCGTCGGCGTGAACACCCGCGGCGGCGAGAACATCAGCTTCGCCGTTCCGGGCAACGTCGCCAAGCGAGTCGCCGAGTCGCTCATCAGCAAGGGCGAGGTTCCGCGAAGCTGGTACGGGCTGGCGTTCAAGTCGATCAAGAAGACCGGACTCAGCGAAGGCGTGTTCGTAAACACGGTGATCGACGACTCGCCCGCGGCGAAGGGCGGGCTTCAGGCGGGCGACGTCATCGTCAAGATCGACGGGCAGCCGATCACCGTGCGTTTCCCGGAGGAGATTCCGGAACTCAGTCGGCGTCTGGCGGATCGCCCGATCGGCTCCGACGTGCATTTCACCGTATCGCGCGACGGGCAGGCGAAGGAGCTGACGATCAAGACCGCCAAGCTCGAAAAGGACCGCGGAGACGAAGCGGCCTTTCGAGCCTGGGGAATCACCGGCCAATCGATCACAGAGCGGATGGCGCACGTGCGGCGGCTTGACCGCCCCGACGGCGTGCTGGTCACGAGCGTGCGCAACGGCAGTTCCGCGGCCCAGGCCGAGCCGCCGATCAGCGAAGGCGACGTGATCCGCAAGATCGACGGCAAGCCGATTCCCAATCTCGATGCGTTCATCGAGACCTACCGTCAGGTGATGGCCGCCGAGAAACCGCCCGAATACCTGCTGATCGAATACGAAACCAATGCCAAGAACCAGATCACGCTGATCAAGCCCAAGCCGGATAAGGACGACGATCCGCCGCGCGAGGTTCCCAAAGCGTGGGTCGCCGTCGAGACGCAAGCGGTGCTGCCGAAGCTGGCCAGGCAACTGGGCGAACCCGACCAGCTCGGATTCCGCGTCACGCTGGTGTACCCGAATACAGGCGCGGCGAAAGCGGGCCTCCAAGTCGGCGATCTGATCGTGGCGCTCGACGGCGAGCCGCTTCGGCCGCAGCGAAACGAGGACTCGGGCCTGTTTCAGCGTATGGTGCGTAAGAACGAGATCGATGCTGAAGCCGCTCTGACGATCGTGCGCGGCGGCGCCCGCAGCGACGTGAAATTGAAACTCGAGCGGACGCGCATCCGGCCCGAGGAAGCCCGCAAGGACGTGAACCGCGACTTCGAGCTGACCGTGCGCGAGCTGACGTTCTTCGATCGGCACGAAAACCGCTGGAGCGAGAATACGCAGGGCGTGATCGTGATCGGCGCCGAACGGGCGAGTTGGGCCGCCCTCGCGGGCCTGACGCCCGGCGACCTGATTCAGAAGATCAACGCGCACACGATCACCGACCTGAAGTCCTATCGCGACGCGATGGACGCCATCGCCAAGGCCGAGCCCGCGCGAGTCGTGTTCGTGGTGCTGCGCGGCGGCGACACCCACTTCCAGTACGCAGAACCGGAATGGAATCCTCTGTCGAGCAAACCATCCGCGGCCAGCCGGCCGGCGGGCAAGGAGTGATGCAGATGAAGCCCTTTCGATTGGGCGCAGCCCGCGGCGTTTTCGCGTTTCCCATGTGGATTCTCATGCTCGCCGGAATGGTACTCGGATCCGCGCGGGCGAGTGCGGGCGACGAGGCCGATTACGAGAAGCTCGTCAGCGAGAAATCGCCCGCCGTCGTGACCGTCAAGTTCGTGATGAAGATCAAGGGTGCGCAGGGCGAAGCCGAGAGCGAAGGCGAAACCTCCGGCGTGATGATCGAAGCCGAGGGCATCGTCTTGTGCTCGAACTCGCAGCTCGGCGGCGGGCCCATGGTCCGGCAGGGCGTCTCCGCCACGCCGACCGAAATCAAGGTGCTGATCGGCGACGACACGCAGGGGATCGACGCCCGGCTGATCGCCCGCGATTCGGAGCTCGACCTTTCGTGGCTGCGCAGCAAGGAGCCCGGCGACAAGAAGTTCGCGCACGTGGACCTGGCCGCCAAGACGACGCCGCGGCCCGGCGACCGGATCTACAGCCTGGTGCGGCTCGGAAAGTTCTTCGACCGGGCGATTTCGGTGCGCGAATCGCGGCTGGGCGGCGTGGCGAAGAAACCGCGCCAACTCCTGATCCCCAGCCCGAGCCTGGGCGATCTCGGTCTGCCGGTCTTTTCTGCGTCCGGCGAGTTTGTCGGGCTGACGGTGGTGCAGTTGCCCGACGCCGAGGAATTGCAGGCGGCCACCAGCATGACGCCCTACACCGGCGCCCGCGGGCTGATCCTGCCCGCTGCGGAAATCGCCAAGGCGACGGCCCGCGCGAAAGAAGCCGACGAAAAGGGGGACGCTGCGCCGAAGGCCGAAGACGAATCGGAGAAGCCGAAAACGCCCTGATCGGACACACCCGGCCGATCAGCCTGTGCGTTCTTCCAGTGGTGCGGGCCTCGGTGCCCGCTCTCAGCCGTAAAAGGGCGGGCAGGGACGCCCGCCCCACTGATCGATTCACAGGCTCTATTCCCGCATGCGGCTTTCGCGCCGAATTCGCTCTCCGAGCACGAAAAGCAACGGAAGACGCCTTGCGGAGCAGATCGGCAGCACCCCCGCGCTCTCGGCGCGGCGAAAAAAGCACCCCAGCGCTGACTATCAAGGCGGCGGCAATGGCGCCGGCGGCCCGATCACGTTAATCCGATCGATTCCGGCCCAGGGGAGCTGCCGGCCGCTCACCTGCAACCATTCGCCGAACAGCGCGAACGTCCGCATGCCCGTCGGGAAGTTCGCCGGCAATTCGAATTCCACAACGGCGTCCTCGAATCCATCGCCGTTCACGTCCAGATAGCGCGTCCGAATCGGGTTGTAGGTGTCGGTGTAGACGAGCCGAAGCGTGGACTCGCGGATGTCGGACCCGATGTATTGCGCAGATCCAAGCAGCGCGACCTTGATCGTGTTGGGGCGGTTGGCCACCAGGCGGATTTCGTGCGGCCGGTTGGGCTGGATGAGAATCCGCACGTTCGGCAGGATCGCGCCGCCTTCGCCATACCAGCGGTCATACCCAGCCGGCGGCCAGTCGCGGAAGCGGCGGGCCCAATCGTAGAACTGATCGCGGATGGTCGTCCACGGAAGCGCCAGTTTGCCGGAGCGAATCAGGGCCATCAATCCGGCGACGGAGGGCGTCGCGCAGCTCGTTCCGCAGAACCCGTTCGCCCCGTCTGTAAAAGTGGATTGGCAGGCCGGTCCGGTGATGGCGATCGCCCAGACGCCATTGTTCGTCGGTCCCCGGCTGCTGTACGGCTCGATGGGATCGGCCGCATTGCCGGGGCAGCCGCCCACGCCCGGCGTGTAGCAGCGATGATCGACGGCGGCGATCGGCAGCACCAGCGAGTTGGTCGCGTTGGAAGGCGACGCGGTCGAGTTCCAGGCCGTGCGATTGGCGACGACGGTGATGTCGCGCGTGGTGAAGACCTCGAAGGCTTGCGACGTACCGCCCTGGTGCCAAACGCCGAGATAGACCGTTCGCGCGGCCCCGCCCGTGTTGGTCCACGTGATGCTCTCGAATCGCTGTGTGGCCCAATTCAGAAAGGACCAGTTGGTGGAGGAGGCGACCTGCACGTAGCCGGTCGCTGCCGTCCACGTGTACAGGTACAAGTCGTAATTCGTGGCGTTGTCGGCGACATTGTCCCACTGAAGGTAGAACGTCACCTTCCGACCGGCCGGGACCGCCACCGGCAAGTCCTCCGTCCCGTCGGGAAACTCATGCCACTTGTTCCCGTTTGTGTCGACGATGCCGTCGGCCTGGTAGTGCTGTTCGGCCCGGTTTCCGGCGGCCGTGATGAAGGGGATGCCGGCGGCGGCCGCGCGTTCGGCGGCCTTGCACGCATCGCCCGATCCGTCGTGCCAGCCGGTGTTGAACCAGCTCATCGAATGCGAGATGACCACCGGGCGGCCGGTTGCGTTCTTGTGGGCAATGATGTCGTCGACCGCCTTGCCGAGATGAGCGAGCCCGCGAGTCGGGTAAAGCCGGTACTGTGCGTCGTACACGTAGTCATACAGACTCTCGACGCAGGACGTTCCGTGCGTGCTCGTGGCGGTTCCGACGTGCCCGAGCGGGTCCATGGTGGTGTTTCCCGCGGGGGGCGCGTCCTGGTTGGCGCGTGCGGCCGCGAAGCCGGCGAACCCGCTGTCGATGACCGCGACCGTGACGCCGGCGCCGCGCATTCCTGCGACGCGGTAGTCCCTCGCGTTGGTGACCACGGGGCCTTCGCCGATCACCTCATCGAGTTCGGCGAGCATGGGGCGGTTCACAAAATATCCGTCGGGCAGCGAAAACCCGAACGCGCTGACCTGATCGATCGGTACGCGGGCCGGCAGAATCCCCTCCCACGAAGGTTCCGCATCGCCGCCGACGGCGCTGACGAACGCGGGCGACAACGGCGGAAAACCCTCGTCCGCGGTGATTTCCACGAGCAGCCAGGGGATGCCGCTAATGAGATCGAAGTCAATTCGGCGATTTTCCAGTTCAGCCGGCAGGGCCGGATTCGCCGGACCGAGCGATAGCGCGATCTGTTCGGCGTTCCAGAGGTTGAAATCGACCGGCAGCGTCGGGCTGTAGCCCGGATCGGGAATCGGCGGCGGCAGCTCGGCGGGTTGGGCCCAAGCGACCGGCGTAATCGCGATTGCCGCGATGAAAGGCGCCACAGCACGGAATCGAAGCGCAGCGCGGCGCAAAGAGCGGATCGCTCCCATGACAGTCCTCCGCGAGTGAAAGAAATGTGCCCGAACGGACGAATCATACGGATCACGCTCGCGGCGGGTCAAGATTATTTTCAATGCGCCCGCGTGGAATTCGGCGCGGCTGGAAGTTATTCGGGATTTTCATTGCGTTTCCGCCCGAACGCGGCATGATATCCGTGTTCAATCGAGTTTCGGGCCGCATCGAGCGCCACGTCTATCGAGGAGGAGCAAAACATGTTCTCACGCGCGCACTGCTGCGCCGTCGCGCTCGCATTGGCGGGCGCAACCCCGCTGCTGGCCGATGTCGTCAACGGCAGCTTTGATCTCGGAACCACGTCGGGCTGGACTTCGAGCGGCCCGGTGTTCGTCGTTGATTCGCAGGAGCCGCGCGACTTCCTGCCGCCGCCGGCCCCGGATTGGCTGCCCACATCGGGCCCCTACTTCGCCGAACTGTGGAGCACCGATCTGCACGGCGTGAACTCGGCGTTTCTCGAACAGACCTTCAGCGCAAATGCGGGAAATGTCCTGTACTTCGACTGCTTCTACGACTATGGCGATGTGCCGCCGTACTACGATCCGGCCCGAATCACGCTGACGCCGTACGGCCAGAGCGGCGCCGATCTGCTTACATTCAACACCGGTCCATCGGACGAGGTCGCTCCCGCGGGCAATGTCGGCTGGCTGACCGTCGCGGCGCCGCTGGATTTCGGCGGTCTCTACACGCTCCACCTGGAAATTTCCGACGCGGACGGCTCGTTCGAATCGATCCTTGGAATTGACAACGTCCGCATCGTGCCGGAGCCAGGCACGCTGCTGCTGTCGGG
>JACRLV010000212.1 GCA_016235145.1 Planctomycetota bacterium | reverse complement strand
GAATTTGCGCGAGCGTTCCCGCGGGCATCGGCACGGCGCCCGCGTTCAATCGAGCGGTCCATGCCCGATAGCCGCCGCCCGACGCCAATAGCAGCGACAGCCCGAGCAGCACACTCTGAGGAGGTGAAAGCGCCATGTTGTCCCTTCACTCCCTTCGACTTTTTCAGTCGCGCAAGGCGACCCCTTGGGGCGAAATTGCCTCCGCGCCTGATGGTCGTGCGAACAGGCGGGAAGATCATCTCTTTCGTAGCGTCGAACCTCCGAGTCGGATGATGTACCGCAGCCGCCCCCGGCTGCATTCCCATGTACCGCAGCCGCCCCCGGCTGCATTCCCATGTACCGCAGCCGCCCCCGGCTGCATTCCCATGTACCACAGCCGCCGCGATGCGGGCCGGAGGCCCACGCTCCCCCATTCGGCCCGCGCGCTGGCGCATGAACCCTCTCCCGGCGTACCGGGAGCGGGGGCCGTGGAATCCGTCGCGTCGGCCGCCGGCAACACGATCGGCGTTGGTGTTTTCGGAACAAGCCGCGTTCGGGCGGATTTGCGCGATCTTGCGCGGACTCGACGTCCGATGAAGCCTGCTGCGCGGGCTTTGCGCGACCGGCCCATTTGACATCCGGTCGCGCATACGGAACGCTATGCATTGGAGGGAGAGGCGCAGGATTTTCCTGCCGCCACAAGACTGCTTCTTCGGACACAGGAAGTCCGCTTAGGCCAGTCGCCCGCTCCGAGGAAACCACAACATGCTGTCTTGTCGCCAACCCGCAACGGGATCGCTCTATACGCGCGCCCGGAGCTTCGCCGCACTGCTGTCGATCGGCCTCGGATTCGCGGCGATGACCTGCTGGATGGGCGGCTGCCCGAGCGAATCCTCTGTCCTGCCCGACAGCAGCGGCTCGAGCGGCGGCGGAAGCAGCACCACTCCCGGCACCGTCGTGGCCGGTGCGACGGACGATCGCGGCAGCGGCGGCGATGGAGGCGGCGGCGATGGAGGCGGCGGTGGTGGTGGTTCGTCCCCAAGCGGGCCCAGCGGAGACCAGCTCGTCGGCACGATTCAAGGCAGGCCGGTGGACATTGTCCTGCGCGCCCAATCGCTCGACGGACCGGAGACCAGCTTTGCGATCACCTCGTCCTCGCTCCAAGGAACGCTCGGCGAAATCCGTGCGCTCACCGGCCGGACGGCCGTCGTCAGCTATCAACCCGCGGCGGATTTCGTCGGCGCCGCGCAGCTCAGCTATCAGGCCGAGGACGAGGACGCGTTTACCCTCGTCGACGTGGTCGTCTACCCGGAGATTGTGTTCTCCTATTCTCCGTCGCAGGGCCAATCGCCGCTGACCGTCGAATTCGAAGCGATCGCGACCGGCGGCCATTCTTTGCCCGATGGAACGTATACGTGGCTGTTTAATGACCTGGCGGAGGCCGGAACTTTGGCGACCCACGGATCACGCTCGCGTCTGTTTACCGGCGGCCGGCACACGATCGGTCTGATTGTGCTATTTGCCGGCATGATCGAACCAGACGTCTGCATGGCGACGGACGGCCGCTCGGATTCAAACGGCACTGCGCATCTATCCGTGAACCCGAAAATCACGGGATCGCTGCGCGACGCCAACGGCACGCCACTTCCCAACATCGTCGTGGTCGCCTCGGGGCAGGCGACCAGCAGCATGTCCGACGACCAGGGCCGGTTTCAGGTTCTCGTTCCGCTTGGATGGAGCGGGACCATCACGCCGTCGCCGCTCGGCCATCGCTTTGAGCCGAGCAACCGCAGCTACCTGTCCGTCGCCAACGATTTGGCCGACCAGAACTTCGTCGACCAGAACGTCCCGCCGCCTGCCAATCAGCAGCCGACCGCCTACGCCCAGTCGGTCCAGACGGACGAGGACAACGCCTTGGTGATCACGCTGACGGGTTCGGACCCCGAGGGCGCCGGTTTGCACTACGTGGTTCAGTCGCTGCCTTCGAGCGCAACGCTGCGGGACGAATCAAACAGCCAGACCATCGCGTCAAACAGCCTGCCGTACACGATTGCCGGCGATCGCGTCCGCTTCACGCCGTCCGCCAATTTCAACGGCGTTGCGAGCTTCCAGTTTGCGGTCAACGACGGCTCCGGAGCATCCAACGCGCTCAGCGCTTCGGCGACTGTCTCGATCACCGTCCGGCCGGTGAATGATCCGCCGACCGCGCCGGCCCAGTCCGAAACGGTCCAGCCGAGCACTCCCGCGTCGATCCACCTTTCGGCGTCGGACGTCGACAACGATTCGCTGACGTACTCCATTACGACCGGCGTGCAACACGGCGCGCTCACCGGCTCGGGCGCCCACCGCACGTACACGCCGACCGGCGGCTACGAAGGCCCGGATTCGTTCGTTTATCGCGCGACCGATCCGAGCGGCGCGTGGGCCGAAGCCATCGTATCCATCGCCGTCACGCCGTGGACGCCGCCGATCGGCGTCCCGACGCCCGGATTCGGCCTGACCCAGTCGCACACCATGTACGCCGGCCAGACCTACAACTTCAGCAGCGGCGCCGCGCCGTATCCGGATGCGGGCAACGGACCGTACACGCACTACGTGGACAACACGCACCCGCAGGCCACGGACAGCGGCAACCCGTACGGCACGGCGTCGCAGCCGCGCGTCTCGGTTCCGGGGAATCTGCCGGCGGGCTCTGTCGTCGAGATTCACGGCGGGCCGTATTCGTACGGCTCGGGCTACATCGAGATGAACGGCCACGGCAGCTCGTCGCAGCCGATCTTCATCCGCGGCGTGGGTTCCCCGCGATTCAATCAGAAGATCAGCGTCTACGGCGCGGGCAACTATGAAAGCTACTACATGATCTTCGACGGCCTCGACCTGTATAAGTGGGAGGTCATCGGCCCGGCCAATCATGTCGCGCTCCGCCACAGCGAAGTCCGCAACGGCGGCGGAATCGGCATGGGCGGAACGTCTTCCTATCCGATCAGCGACATGTTGGTGTACGACACCGTCGTGCATGACAACGGCGATTGGCAGGCCAGCTTCGACGAAGACCGACACGGCGTCGCGGTCGGCGGCTATTCCAGCAACATCTGGATCATGGATTGCGAGTTCTATCACAACAGCGGCGACGGCGTGCAGATTAACGCCGGCGGCGGCGCGGCCCAAGCGAGCACGCACCACATTTACGTCGCCCGCAATCTGGCCTGGGAGAACAAGCAGACCGGATTCTGGACCAAACAGGCGGTCGACGTCGTGTTCTCGCAGAACACAGCCCGCGACCACCAGCCGATCGGCGCCTCGCCCAGCGCCTGGGGCGCGGGCATGGGCTATCAGTACGGCCCCGAGCGCGTTTGGTTCCTTTACAACCACATTTACAACTGCTGCTTCGGCATCCAGGCCAACAGCACCAGCGGCCTGGGCAGCGGGACCGAGACGTTTTTCGTCGGGAACGTCATCCACGACATCCGCCACAACGCCAATTACGGCTACAACGCCGACACGGCCTGGTCGAACGCGGGCATGACGCTGGTCGGTACGCCGAACAAGTACATCGTCAACAACACGATCTACAACTGCGACGCCGGCGTCAACATTCCCGGAACCGTCGGGCTGTTCATGGAGAACAACATTATTGCGCAAATGGTGGAGCCGCAGGGCAACCACCTCTTCGTGGAGGACACCAGCGGCATCACCAGCAAGGTGATCGAGCACAATCTCTACTACCAGTCCGGCGGGTCGGCCGCTCGGCGACCGGAACCTCGGCGACGTGCATCGAAGGCGACCCGCTCTTCGTAAACGCGGCCGGCGGCGATCTGCACGTGCAGGCAGGCAGCCCAGCGGTCAACGCCGGCATCACCCACGGCGTCTACGCCCGCTTCCAGCAGCTCTACGGCCTGAGCATCACCGTGGACTTTGGCGGCACGGCGCGGCCGCAAGGCGGAGCCTTCGATATCGGCGCATTCGAGCGCTAGAGATGGGGCGCCCCAGCGACAAGTGTCAGCGCGCGCCGAATGAATGCATGGGCCGAGCGTAGCGGCCGGCGTCTCGCCGGCCGTAGGTGTGAGTGGTCCAGCCTCGCAACATCGTTCTTATGACTACGGCCTGCGAGACGCAGGCCGCTACTTGGGACCGCCTTGGCGGCACGCCGGTTCTCGATGATCATGCGGTCGAGGACCACATGCACAGTTCATTCCCCGTCCCGATGATCGGCGGCGAGATCCACTACGGCCGCGTGCAATCGCGCTATTGGCCGGCGATTCTGGATTCGACGAAGCAGCTCGGCGTCGAAGTCGTCGGCATGTACGTGATGTGGGATTACCACGAGCTGCGGGAGGGCGCGTACGACTTCGCGCAGCTTCACGCCTTCCTCGCCGAAGTGGAACGCCGCGGGCTGAAGGTGCTCGCGCGGCCCGGGCCGTTCTTCTATGCCGAATGGCGAAACCTCGGAATCCCCGACCACGCCGTGCCGTTCGGCAAGCCGCACCCGGAATTCCGCCGCAAAGCCGCTCACTGGATCGCCGCGGTCCTCGCCGAGCTGCGGCCGTATTGCGGGCGGACCATCATCGCGATGCAGGCGGACAATGAGATTGACCCCATGCCGCACTTCTGGGGAGAAGACCAGGGCTTCGCCGCCTGGCTCCAGAAGCGGTATCGAACGATCGGCGAGCTGAACCAGGCGTGGGGCGCCGAATACCGCGGCTTCGACGAGCCGATTCCGTGGCTGGCGGCGCAGATCGCGCAGAACGCATCGCAGCGGGTTTCGGACTCGTGCCAATACCGCTACGACCTCGCTACCGAATACGCCCAGTGGGTGATCGGCGAGTACCGCCAGAATGGCTGCACGCTGCCGATCCTGCTGAACACCTGGCCCGGCGTCGATGCACAACACTGGCGCGATCTTTCCGATCTGGCTGATTTCTACGGCATCGATCCCTACCCCACCAGCGAGTGCCGATCGGACTACCGCTATTTCCGCGAGCGGCTGCGGCTGCTGCGCTGCGTAACGGATTTCCCGTACATCGCGGAATTCGGCAGCGGCATCTGGCACGGCATGCCGAATCGCGACTACACGCCGACGCACTATCGCCTGACCGCGTTGGCCGCGCTGGCCGCCGGCGTGCGCGGCTGGAATTGGTACATGCTCGTGAACCGCGACAATTGGTACGGCGCGCCGATCAACGAACGCGGCGTGATCCACCCGGAACTTGGCGAGGCGTTCGCCGACGCGATCCGCGACTTCAAATCGCTTGCGGACGCGCCGCCGCCGGCGGTCTCATTCGGCGTGACGTGGTCCTGGCGGTACAACCAGCTCGCGCAGATCGCGAAGCGCGACGTGGACGACCCGCTGCCCGCAGTGCTGCACGAGATGGGAATTGAGTACGACTGGATCGACGTCGACCGACCGATCGGCAGCGACGGGCGCAAGCCGCCGGCGATGTTGCTGCTGTGCGGCGAAATCTCGGAGCCGCGGCATGTGTGGTCCTATGTCGAGGCAGGCGGACATCTCGTGCTTTTTCAGCGTTTGCTCGCCGAATGTGCGCCGGCGGACGGGACGAGCCACCCGAACCCCGAGAACCTCGAAGTCTCGTTGCCGGGTGGGCCTGCGTTCCGGACCGACGGGGCGGTCTTCGCGTATCGCACTCCGCCGGGCCGGCCGATTGTCGCGAAACAGCTTCCGTGGCGGGTCGATGAAGATCAGCGCCGGCTGATGGAACTCGCCGTCGGACGCAGCTACACCTGCGGATACTCGCAACCGCGCGGACAGGGGACCGTCACGGTGCTGGGCTGCCGCCCGTCGCGCGCGGCGATCCTTGCCCTGCATCAGTGGTTGGGGATCGAGATTCCCGCGCTGCCCCTGACGCCGGGCGTGCACGCCGCACGGCGCGGCGATCGACTGATCGTGCTGAACTGCGGCGAGGCCCGCACGGCGGAGCTGTCGGCGTCCGGCCGCTCAGTGCATGTAAGCCTGCCTCGCTGCGGCGGCGCGATTGTGGCTGTAACCTGATGCGCCGACAGCGGTTGCGAGCGAGGATTCCGCCGATGTTTCACGCAGGGCGGATTGTCGCACGCCTGCGGCTGCTGTAAACTGCATGTAAGACGACGAGCCAACTTTTCAATATGGGCGGAAGAACATGCGACGGACCATCCTGACAGCTCTGCTGGCGATGACCCTCCTGAGCACCGGCGCGGCGATCGCGCAGGTCGAAATCGGGACGATCGGAAAGCCGCCGAAGGATCTTTACTACTGGCGCGACGAGAAGGGCGAAATCCGCTTCTCGCTGAAGCGATTCCAGGGCCGCGTGGTGGTCTTTTATTTCTGGCGCACGAGCCGGGCGGAATCGGTCGACTATTTGAAGACGCTCAACGTGCTCGAAAAACGCATGCGCCCGAAGGGCGTGCGCTTCATCAGCATGTGCACGGACATCCCCGAGGTGGCGGAGAAGTTCCTCCAGGAAAAGAGCATCGAGGTCTTCCCGGGAGACAAGGACGTCTACAACTACTATGGCGATTTTCTGCGGTACGTGCAGACGGCGTTCGGCTCGATGTCCCATCCGGAATGCGTGATCGTCGATCCGTACAGCAACATTGCCTGGCGCGGGCACCCGGGCGACCGGCTGGAAGAACGCCTCGACCAAGTGATCGAGGCGACCAAGCCGCTGGCCGGCGATCCGAAGGCGATCGAGGCCCTGTTCCGCAAGGCCGACAAATTCATGGACGAGAAGGACTACGGCAAGGCCTACACGATCGCCCGAAGGGTCTTCATGGCGACGAACGAAGACAGTCAGGAAAACACCAAGGCCCGCAACGTGATGGAGCGGGTTGAGGAAAAGGGCGGCGACTGGCTGAAGGAAGCCCGCGACATCAAGGAAAAGGACAAGGAGAAGGCCGCCTA
>JACRLV010000047.1:10755-16326 GCA_016235145.1 Planctomycetota bacterium | reverse complement strand
CTCAAAAACCACAGGCGAGAATACCACAAAGGAGCGTTCTTTCTTGGAAAAAACGCAACAAACCACCCGAGTTGGTTTACGGCGTTGGGTGGCATGCTCTCGCGGTACTCCGCGTGAGCATGTGTTTCTCCCTGCGTGGAACTGGCCGTTCAACTATCGCATTCTTGAGTTCAACTTTACATACGAAGCGGCAGGAGCAAGTCTGCGTCTTGCGCCGAACAGAGGCCAGCACGCTCACGCGGAGTACCGCGAGAGCATGCCGCCATCCATGCCACCACCGCGTGCGAATTCACCGGCAGGATGCCGGTGCTACCGTTTCGGCAGCACCGTCCGCACGTGGCATTCCGTGAGCTGCTTCTCGTCCACCTCGCTGGGGGCCTGCGTCAGCGGGCAGTAGCCCTCCGCCGTCTTGGGGAACGCGAACGTGTCCAGCAGCGATTCCAGGCCGTTCAGCAGCATCACCATGCGGTCCACGCCCATCGCGAAGCCCCCGTGCGGCGGCGGGCCGTGGCGCAGGGCTTTCAGCAGGAAGCCGAATTTCAGCTCCGCTTCCTGCGGCGAGAGGCTGAGCAGCTTGAAGATTTTGCTCTGCACGTCGTCGCGGTGGATTCGAATGCTGCCGCCGGCCAGCTCCGTGCCGTTGACGACCACGTCGTACGCCTTGGCGCGGGCCTTGAGCGGTTCGCTGTCGAGAAAATGCACGTCCTCGTCCATCGGGGCGGTGAATGGGTGGTGCACCGCGTAGTAGCGGTTGTCCTCCGCATGGTGCTCCAGCAGCGGAAAATCGACCACCCACAGAAAGTTCCACTTGCCCTGGGGGATCAGATTCCGCCGCCGGGCGACTTCCTCGCGCAGACGGGCCAGGTACTTGCAGACCGCGTCTTCCTTGTCGGCGGCGAAAAAGATCGCGTCGCCGGGCTGGGCGCCGGTGGCCGCGCAAAGCTCGGCGGTCAGCTCCGGCGAGAAGAACTTCGCCACGCCGGTCTTGAATGCCGGCGCGACGCCGACGCTCCCCGGTTGTGCCGGCGGGACGCCGACGCTCCCCGGTTGTGCCACTGCTCTGTGAGCAGTGTTCTCGGCGGAAGGCACTGCTGGCACAGCAGTGGCACCCGGCGAAACACCCGCACTCCCCTGAACCCCGAACCCTAAGCCCTGAACCCCGAACCCTGAACCCTGAGCCCCCGCCACCTTCACGTAGGGCAATCCGCCCGCGCCGATGCCGCGCAGGATCGCCTGGAGGCTGGTGTCCGCCTTTTCGATCTCGCTCTGCGACATGTCCGCGCCGCCCGGCACGCGGATGCAGCGCACCACGCCGCCCGCCGCGACCGCTCCGCTGAAGACCTTGAAATCTGTCCTGGCGCAGATCGCCGTCACGTCCTTGATCCGCAGGTCATAGCGTGTGTCGGGCCGGTCGATGCCGTATTCGGCCATCGCCTGCTGGTAGCTCATGCGCGGGAACGGCCGCGGCAGATCGACGCCGAGCACCTCCTTCCACACGCGAACGAGGTACCCTTCGGCGACGTTGAGCACGTCGTCCATCTGCACGAACGACATCTCGACGTCGAGCTGCGTAAATTCCGGCTGGCGGTCCTTGCGGCTGTCCTCGTCGCGGAAGCAGCGCACGATCTGCATGTACTTGTCGAAGCCGCTCATCATCAGGAGCTGCTTGAAAAGCTGCGGCGACTGCGGCAGGGCGAAGAAGCTGCCCGGCTGCTTGCGCGACGGAACCAGAAAGTCGCGGGCGCCCTCGGGCGTGCTTTTGGTCAGAAACGGCGTCTCGATTTCGATAAAGCCGTTCTCGTTGAAATAGTCGCGGATGAGCTTCACGGCCTTGTGCCGCGTGATCAGCGCCTTCTGCATCACCGGCCGGCGAAGATCGAGGAAGCGATATTCCAGCCGCGTCTCGTCCTTGACGTTGATCTCGTCCTCGACGGGAAAACGCGGCGTCTCCGAGCCCGAAAGAATGTCGATCTCGCGCACGTTCACTTCGATCGCGCCGGTCGCGAGGTTGGGATTCTCCAGACCCGCGGGTCGCGGCGAGACATCGCCCCGCACGGCGACGCAGTATTCGCTGCGCAGCCGGCCGGCGGCCTCATGGGCTTTGGGATCGGTTTCCGGGTTGAACTTGAGCTGCACGAGCCCTTCGCGGTCGCGCAGATCGATGAACACCATGCCGCCGTGGTCGCGACGGATCGCCACCCAGCCGCACAGAAGGACGGATTGGCCGATGTGCTGGCGGCCGACCTGGCCGCAGTAGCACGTACGCTTGTTGTAAGGCAGAGGCACGCTGAATCTCCCGTATTGCCCGCGCAGCGAGCAGCCCCGGATCGTATCGGCGCGGCGGCGCGGGCGTCAAAAAGCAGCCGCTACCAGAAGATCCAGTCGCGATAGGCGACTACGTAGATATACAAAACCAGATTGGTGAAACCGTGCACCAGCACGAGGAAGAGAATGCTGCGCTTCCAGTACATCAGCCCGTTGAACGCGAACCAGCAGGTGATGCTGGTCACCCAGTGCTGCGGGTGTTCCATGATCGAAACCGCCGAAGAAACCAGGAACGAGCGCCAGGTGAACTTCCCGATCGGCACTTCGTGGAACCGCTCCCAGTCGATCAGGACCCGCAGCAGAAACGCACGCCAGAAAAGCTCCTCAACCACCGCGACCGTGGTCGTCGCCACACCAATGCGCGTGACGATGTTGGCCCAGACCACCCACGTCGGGAGGCCCATACCGAAGGGGTTGATTTCCTCCGGCGGCTTGGCCTTTCCGAACAAAACCGGCCAGAACGGGTGCGTGATGCCGGCCGAGAGCGCCACTTTGTGAACAACCACCCACAACGCCGCGCATGCCACCCCAGCCAGAAAGGCGAGCAGCACGTGCGGCTTGCCCCAAGCCGGGAGGTGTTTGCGGACGATCCAGACGACGAACATTCCGCCGACGCCGCGGATCAGATTCAACACCCAAACCCATTGCTCGCCGATGGGCTCGCGGAACGAGAGCAGCGCGAGCAAGATCAGGTAGGCAAAGAGCGGCGCGATCAGCGCGTGCTCCGGATAGAGGCGCAGATGGCGATCCAGGCGCGAGGCCGGCGGCGGCGTGGCGGCTTTCGTCACGTCTGTTCCCGAGGAATCGCTGCCAGGAACGGCCGCCTCGCGCCGCAAATACGGCCCCACGCGCTTGCGCTTGGGGTTCTGTTGGGAGCTTCAAGAACCGGTTGCACCTGCATCTACCTCTGCGATTGGAGGAGCGGAGAATATACCCGCTTCGCCACGCGTACGGGCGGCCGCCCTGATAGCGTCTATCGGCTGGGTGCGCCGCTTTGGGCGGCCGCTCGTCGCTCCAGGGAGGGTGGCACGGTCAAGCGTACTCGCTTGGCCGTGGAGATCCCGCGAGGGGCGGTAGACGCGGTGAAACACTGCCAACGGAGTACCGTTGACAGTGCCACCCTACCCAAGCCGTCAACCAACCCTATCGGCTGTGCGGCCCGCGGACTGCGAGTACCATTCGTGGTCGATGAATCAGCGGAACGCACCAGCCGTCGAACCACCTGCGCTCGATCCGGCGACGCTCGACCGGATTGCGGCCTTCTATGGCCGGGTCTGGAACGATCCGGGCGCCGAGCGCTACTTCGACACGGTGTTTCCGGATCTGGCCGCCGCGTTCGGCTCGCTGTTGGGAGCCGGCGAGGTCACGATCTGGATTCCACAAGCTGATCCCGACGGCGCCGCGGACAATGGCGCGGGCTTGTTCTTTCCTGCGTATACGACGCTCGCAGCCGAGCAGGCGGCCTGCCTGACGCAACCGGTAGACCTGGCCGATCCGCACGTCGCCGCCGCCCTTTCGGCGGGCCATCCGGTGGTAAGAGGCGCTGCGGGTAGCGAGGCGCCATCCGAATGCGGCGGCGGCGAGCTCGTGATCCCGGTCACGCCGTTCGAGCCGCAATTGCGCGGCGAAATCGGCGGGCGACACAATCTGCTGATGCTGATCGAAACGCGAAACCTGGCAGCCGAGGTGCAAAGACGACCGCCGCCGGAGACGTTGGCGTTTTTCGCCCGAATCGCCGGAAAGCAAGTTGAGCGTGCGCTCTGGCGCGAGCAGGATGTCGTCGTTCACGAGGCGTTCGAGGCGTTGGACACGCTTCAATCGGATCGCTACCGCGCCCTGGACGCGGTCGCCGAGGCGGTCCGGCGGTCGCTGCACTTTGAGGCGTGCACGATTCTCCAGGCGGATGCTTCGCGGCGCGTGCTGACGGTGCTGGGAACGACGGGCATCGACAGCCGCATGTCGCGCCGCAAAATGGAGTATCCGTTCGGGTTCAGCTTGAGCGGCACCATCGCCGTCGAGCGGCGGACCTTTGCGGTCCAGGACACGCGGCAGAATGACCGCTGGGGCGCGACGCGGCTGTTTCCGGACGTGGTCGAGTCGGCGGGCCGCTACCAATACCTCGGCGCGCCGATGCTCTCGAATGCGGGCGAGTTGTTGGGCGTGATCCGCCTGCGAAACAAACGCGCGCTCTCCGGCCAGCCTCTGCCGAAGCTGAATGCGCTCGACCGCGTGCGGATCGAGCGGGTCGCCAAGGTCATCTCGCCGCTGATGGCGTTGATGATCCGCGAGACGGAAATGTCCGGCGCGATGAAGCGGATCCAGCACGACATCGACATGCCCGCGACCGCGATCCGCGACGGGGCCGGCGTGCTGCGGCGACGCGTCGAGAGCCGCCTGACGAACGAGCTCGCCAACCTGCGCCAGCGCCCGGAAAACACGGACGCCGTCACGCCTGGTCAATTCGGTGCTGATGGGGATCTTCGACGCCGAGGAATTGCCGATCTGTCCTCAACCGGTGCTGCTGGTGCGCGACGCGGTCGCGAAGCTGTGCAAGATGCTCACGCCGCTGGCACGCGAGAAACAGCTCAGCGGTATTCTCTACAACCAGCACTCGCTATTTGCGATTCCGGCCCTGTGGCTCGACGCCCGGCTGATCGAGATCGCGCTGTACAACCTGCTCCAGAACGCCCTGAAGTACAGCAATCCGGACACGGTGGTGGTCATCGACGGCGAAATCGCCCGCCTCGAGGGGCGAAACTGGTACGCCGTGCACGTCAAGAACCACGGCATCGGCGTGGGCGACGACGACGCGCCGCGAATCTTCCAGCGCTACTATCGCGGCCCGAAGGCGCGAAAACGCTCGGTCACCGGCTTGGGCATCGGTTTGTCAACCGCCCGGTCGATCGTCGAGCGGCACGGGGGACGCCTGCTTTTGACACAACGCGACAATCCGACGATCTTCTCCATGTTGCTTCCGGAATCGCTGGCATCGCGCAAGCCGGAATAGGGACGGAGGACGGCCGATGAGCGCCCGCAAGATCCTGTTTGTGGACGACGAACCGCAGAAGATGGCGGACCACATCGCCGCCCTGACCGAGGCCGGCTACCTCGTCACGCAGCGCAAGAGCACCGACGAAGCCCTGCACGATTTTCTGGAGACCAGCCCGGAGACCTTTCACCTGGTCGTGCTCGACATGATGCTGCCCCCGCCGGACGCCAAGGACGTCGTTCCCGGCAAGTATTTCG
>JACRLV010000047.1:0-10701 GCA_016235145.1 Planctomycetota bacterium | reverse complement strand
AACCGTCAACATCGAAACATGGGAGGGCCTGCACTCCGGCGGCAACTTGCTGGGCATTTTTCGCCGGCGTTGCGACGGGCCGACGCCGCCCGTGCTGATCCTGTCCAACGTGCAGGAAAGCGAAGTGCTCATCGAAGCCTGGGACCAGTTCGTGAACTGGTGCGATTTCCGCAACCAGGAGTTGCCGCGGGCTGCGGGAGAATCCGAAATCCGCGAGGTGCTGAAGGCCCACTTCGGCACGTGGATTCACTCGAAGAAGCGCACGCCTCCCTGGGAGCTGCCCGCGCTCGTGCGCACCATCGCCCCGAAATAGAAAAGCGGTCGCGCGAGCGCGACGCCAAGGCGCCGGCCCGCGCGACGCGGGGCTTCGCAAACCAACTCACACCGTCGCGAGTTCCTCGATTCCCTCGGGCGCGGCCGCGCCGGGTTTCTGGCCGGAGAGCAGCTCGACGAACTGGTCGAGGGTGTTGCGGAAGTGCTTTTCGGCCCAGCCGGCGTTGACGTCCTTCACGGACCCGACCTGCTTCTTCAGAACGGGCTTGTTGCCGGGGACGATCAGCTCGCCGCGCAACTCGATCTCGTCCACGCCGCTGAGGCGAACCAGCACGAGCGCGTAGGCGTTCTCCGCGAGCTCGAACTTGTAGGAACGGCGGCCCGTTTCGGACAGCGGCTGCGAAACCTTGAACCCGTTGTCGCGCAGAAAATTGCTGACGTCCGCGAACGCGGGATTGAACGCGTCGTCGAGCGCCTCTTCAAAACGTTGAGCACAAGTCGCCTGCGCCTTGCCGAGCTTGTCAAGGAATTGTTTCTTCCATCCGTCCATATTCCCATCTCCACGTCTGAATTCGAGCTGACAGGGCGCTGCCGATCGACAGCCGCGCTTCGCCCGCACCTGAAGCCTACGAAACAGCCGGCTTGCATCGACGGCGGAACTACTTTTTGTCCGGCACATTGGATGGCCGCACAAATGGGGACGAGCGCCGTTATCGGCCCCCGGGGTACGCGCCCCCGCGAAACGTCCGTCACCGGAAATCGCCTGACCGCGCCTTCCGTCGCGAAGTGGTCCTTTCCGAGCATGAACAGCGCAAATCTCGGGCGTTCCGCGCGTTGCGATGTACGCGCCGCAGTGGAAAGAGACTCAGCTTCATGCCTAGAATCGGCAGAGCGCGGGGTGATTCGAGCGCAGAGGACATGAGCCTTCATCCATTCGACATGTTGATGGAGCTGCCGCCGGAGGCGATTCGGCTCGATTGCGCCGCCCTGCACATGGCCCGCGACGCATATCCGGACCTGAATGTCCTGGCCTGCCTCGAGCAGCTCGACCTGCTCGCCGACGCCGTGAAAGCCACGCGGCCCGGCCTTTCCGCCGTGGGCCGCTTTGAGGCCATGCGCGAGGTGCTCGCCGGGCAGGAAGGGTTCGGCGGCAATCAGGACGACTACTACGATCCGCAGAACAGCTACCTGAACCGCGTGCTCGAGCGACGGCTCGGCATCCCGATCAGTCTGTCAATCCTCTGGCTCGAAATCGGTCGGCGGCTGAACTGGCCGGTGTTCGGAGTCGGTTTTCCGGGCCGCTTTCTGGTGCGGTTCGACGATCCGGATCGCTTCCTGGTGGCGGATCCGTTCGCCGACGGCAAGCCGGTGTCCGAGGAGGATTGCCAGAACCTGCTTGATGAGCAATTCTCAGGCAAGGTGAAGTTTGACGCCAAGATGCTTGATCCGGTCGGCGTTAGTGCGATTCTGACCCGGTCGCTGAACAACCTGCGTGCGATCTACCGCGCAAACCACGATTGGGATCGGCTCGACGCGGTGCTTCAACGGCTCACCACGATCGAACCATCAAACGAGGATCACCGCATCGAACTCGTGGCGATCCGACATCGCATGGGCCCTCTGTGCGGCACGTACTTCGAGCTCCCCGGCTTGCTCAACCATCAGCCGGATTCCGACGACGACCGGCGTCACGTCCGGGAACTGAATCAACTCCGCGCGATGATCGCGTCGCTGAACTGAACGCCGCCGAAGCGAAAACGCGAAACGCCGACGCCCGAACGCCGGGAAGACTCCCGGCTTGTTCGGCGCTACGGCGTCATTTGCGACGGACGCTTACCGATCCCAACCGTCCTCGCGATCGTCGGGATCGTCCGAGCGCTTTCTGGCGGGCTTCGACGTGGGCTGGGTCGTGCTCTTTCGCTTGCAGAGCGGACAGTCCGACGGTCCGCCCGGCGCGGCGGCGAACCAGTTCCGGCATTTGGGGCACAACGTCGCCCGGTAGGCCGTTTGCTTTCCGCACTGCTCGCAAGTCAGCGGCCAGGCCTTGAAATCCAGCGTTTGCTCGGTGGTGGCGCCGTGCAGACAGTCCGGATTCGTGCAGGCCACGTACAAGGTCGCGAGCCTGGTCCGGGCCAGTCGGCCTTCCGTGGCGGAAGGCGCCAGATTGATGAACACGCGGCTCACCACGTAGAACATTACGATGCCCAGCGCCGCCCACAGCAGCAGCCGCACGCCGAGCGAGCGGAAGATTAGGGCTGGGTTTTCGCGTACGTCGGCCCGCCATTGGCGGAAGTCCGCACGCCAATTGGCGCGGGCCTCGCGAAAGCGGGCCAGGTACTCTCCCAGATTCGCCGCCATGATCGATCGATGCTCCGCATCGGCGCTCGGCTGAAAAAGTCCGGTTCGTAGCGTCGGACCTCCGAGTCCGACGTTGTTTTCGGCGGAAGTCGCGTCGTCGGACTCGGAGGTCCGACGCTACGAATGCAGCACACCTTCGGACTCGGAGGTCCGACGCTACGACACCGTTCTCAACAGACCTTCACTGCCTGACAGCGACGCAACCGTCGCCGTCCTCACAATAGTCTATCGGGCGGCCCGCCCGGCTGGGGAAAAGGACCGTACAAAGCTCCAAAGCGCCTCCAAGCCGGCTTGAACGCCGCACAATCGCCTTGGGGATCGGCCCGTCCCCGGCGTATGCTAGCGGCCATCGTGGCGGAGCAATTCGCACTGGAACTGGAAACCGTCGGCGGATCGGCCAATCGGATCCCCTTGACGCGCACTCATTACGTCATCGGGCGTTCGTCGAGCGCCGACATTCGCCTCGAAGATCTCGCCGTCTCGCGCCGCCATGCGGAGGTCTTTTCCGACGACTCCGGCCAGTGGTGGATTCGCGATCTTCACAGTTCGGTCGGCACGAGCATCAATGGGGCGGCGGTTACGCTTTCGCGCCTCTCGGGCGGCGAGGAAATCCGTCTGGGCGGCTCGCGCGTGCGGTTCTGTCGAGGAAGCGACTCGCGGATGCTCCGGCCGGGGGCTTCCGCCTGGCTCGAGTCGCGCGTCGACGTCGCGCCCTGCGTCACGTCGCTGGGCGATCTGGGCGCGCCGAAGCTCTCGGCCGCGAACCTCCGCGAGCTGGACGCCTTCGGCACGAGCCTGAGCGAGGTGAAGTCTTCCCGGACCCGCTATGAGCTTCTGTGCGAGCACGTCGTGCGGCAACTCGGCCACAGCGTGACCGCCCGCGTGCTGCGCATCGATCCGCGCAATTCCGCCGGCAATGCCGAAGTGCTCGCCACGCGAGAATCCACGCCGGGCAAGGCGTCCCGGGCGGACTACATCTCGCGCGGCGTGCTGCGCCGGATCGCCGAAGTGCGCGAGCCGCTGCTCGCGAGCAATTCGCCCTTGACGATGTCGGACACGCCCGTGTCGGTCGTCGGCTCGCCGCTCGCGGTCCTGGCGGCCCCGCTTGGAAACAACTCGGCGACCCAGGAGTTGCTCTACGTCACGTCGCCGCGGCTGGAGCTCGCCAACGCCGAGTGGCTCGCGCTGACGGCCCTGGCGGCTTCGCAATGCCGGCAGGCGGATGTCGCGTGGCAATTGCACGAGCGTCTGCGCCAGCACGAGTTGATCGAGAAGGATCTGAAGCGAGCCCGCGAGATGCAATCGCGGCTGATCCCGTCGCCAACGCCCATTCCCGGCGTCGACTGGGCCTGCTCGGTGCAGCCTTGCCGCTGGGTCGGCGGAGATTACCTCGACATTCCGGTCATCGGGGCGGAGCGGATGCGCGTCTGCGTCGGCGACGTGAGCGGCAAAGGGATGCCCGCGGCGCTGCTGACGGGCAATCTGCACGCGATGTTTCGCGCGGCGGCGGCCGGCGCCGCGGATTTGCCGACGCAGGTGCGCCAGGCGAACGACTATCTCTGCCGCCACTTGCCGGACGACGCGTTTGTGACGCTGCTGGCGCTGGATCTCGATCCGCGCGACGGCTCGATCGAATACGTCTGCGCGGGACATCCGACGCCGATCGTCATCTCGCCCGAGAGCGCCCGCTGGCTCACCGGCCCGCGCGCCATTCCGCTGGGCGTCGATCCGATCGACCCGACGCCGGTGCGATCGCGCCTGTCGCCGGGCGAGTGGCTCGTGCTGCACACCGACGGCGTAACCGAGACGGCGTCCCCGTCGCGCGAGCTTTTCGGCGAAGAGCGGCTGCTCCAGACGCTCAGCGAAATCGCCGCCGCCGGCCCGGCGGACGCGGCGAGTTTCCTCAGCCGGCTTTGGGAAACGCTGGACCGGTTCCAAGGCCCGAACGAACCGGCGGACGACCGCACGTGCCTGGTGCTGCGGCTGACGGCTCGATGAGAATGTAGGGTTCGTTCGGGCCGCGCGGATGGGCTTGCGTTCCAGGAATCACCACTGCGGCCCGAACGCACCCTGCTGGTTGTTGCCAGTCGGATTGACGGGCGCGAGCCGTTACGATTCGCCGCATGCCGCTGCCGCTCGTGCTGCTGAAGGTCGCCTTTCTTCTCAAGATACTGAAGTATCCCATCTTCGTGATCGTCGATTCGCTGCGCGAGTACCGCCGCCGCGAACAGGAATTGCTCCATGCGGCGGGCGTTCCGGTTCTCGTCGAGAGGCGGTTCTTTCATCACCCGATCCGCTCGCTTGGCGATCGGAAATTCTGGATCAAGACGACGACCAACGCGGCGGAAGTCATCGTGCATGTTATGGGGTTGTGGGCGCTGGGCTGGAATCTCTCACGCCGCCTGTTCTGCGACGTTTACGTCGCGTGGCACCCGCACCATACGCCGGAGCCGCTGCTTTTTTTGGAGGTGGCCGACCAGGGATGGAGCGCCGTACTGCGCGAAACGGGGCGCTGGCTGGGGCGGTCGCTGCTGCGCTGGCCGGGGAAGCGGTCCTGCGCGGTGACGCTGCGCTCCGCGCGGCGCGGGGCGCGCTGGCGCGAAGTGGAATTCGACGGGGGCTTCGTGGCGGCCCGACTGACGCCGGGAAAAAACGCCGCGAGAGCACGACCAATCGGCCGCCCGGGAAGCGGCTATTCGCTCCGCATTGATCGCACCGCCCGCGATCGCGTGGTGGCGGTAGTGGTCGACGAGCCCGACGGTTCGATTCGCCGGACCGTGTCGCTCTCGTAGGTGCGGGCGGGGTCGACGCGCCGATCCCATTCGCAGGTTTCCGCGGCGTCCCGCCGCTCCACTCGTGGGTACAGTCCACAGCCGCGTCGGGGTCGAATGTCGCTGGTTCGTTCTTGAGGCACGATCCGCACCGCCCACGCCGGACGGGCGCGCCGCCGCAACCCGGGCCAGCAACCGCCGCGCGGGAGGAACTTGGGAGGGGCGTCGGCCTTCGCGGTAATCGACTTCAGTAGACTGGTCGAAAGAAGAGGCTTCCAGCGGCAAAGTCCTTCCAACGGTCCACTGGCGCGGCCCGCCTGCGTCGCGTATGATCCATCGGTCCGTCCCGCGGGGCGGATGCGCGGAACGCAGCGGGCGGCCCCGAACGACTGCGATTGTCCGACGAAAGGAGACCAGCCTTCGCCGATCGAAATCGACAAGTGAAATACTCCGAAGCGACCAAGGAGTTCGTCCTTAAGCTGCTTGCAGAAATCGAATTGCCGCGGGATGCGCTTCCCTACACCGAACCATTCGACAAGCTCAAAGCCGACTTCGAGAGACGCCAGAACGTCTCACTGGACAACGTGGATTTCTGGCGGATGCTGTCAAGCGTTGGGAAGGGCGGCGGACTAGCGCCTGGCGGTCGCAAAAAGCGTGCGCCGCGCACACCGACACTGACCGACGATGAGCAGCTTGAGATTCTGCGCCTGATGCCAGATGGGATCGGCAATCGGGACCACCTGCCGTATACCGCGGAATTCGACGAGATGCATCGTCGCTTCACGCAGTTGACGGGAAAAAAACTGACGAAGCATGAGTTCTGGCGCGGCGTCTCTCGCGTAGCGAAGCTCTCCCGCAAGCCCAAACCGGTGCTTGAAGCATCGCCGGTTGGGGGGCTCAGTGATGAGCTGGTCGCATTCCTCGAACGGAACAACCCGTGGTGGCGCGGGCAGCCGTCCCGCGCGAGCGCTTCCTACCGCCGTTGGGCTTACGCTGAGCTGGTTGACCGGCTCAGCAGCAAGCTCGCCAAGGTCGTTGTGATCCGTGGACCGCGCCGGGTCGGCAAGAGTGTGATCCAGACGCAGCTCGTGGAAGAACTGCTTCTGCTCGGGCGAATTGACCCCAAGCGGAAGCCTGTCAACCCCGGCCGAATTCTTTATGTGCAGTTCGACGAAGCCCCCGCGCTCGGCGGAATGACCAGTCCGATCGAGACTGTGGTTGGGTGGTACGAGACGAACGTCCTCAAGATGACGTTGAACGCCGCGGCAAAGCGCGGCGAACCTGCGTACCTGCTGTTTGACGAAGTCCAGAATCTGCCCAACTGGTCGGCGCAGCTCAAAGTGCTGGTGGATCACTCGGACCTGAACATTGTTGTGACCGGCAGTTCTGCCCTCCGCATCGGAGCGGGTCAAGACAATCTGGCGGGCCGGATGACAACCATCGAGCTTGGTCCGCTTCGGCTGACTGAGGTAGCGGGAATCCGGCGACTTCGCGAGCTTCCCGCGTACGCGCCCGATGGCTCGTTGGAAGCATGGAAGGAGAAGGACTTCTGGCTCGGCCTGATTGCACACGGGAAGAAACACGCCAAAGTGCGAGACGAAGCGTTCAAGCATTTCTCGGCGCTCGGGGGGTACCCGCTTTGCCACACCACGTTCGAGCGCGACACGAGCAAGATCAGGCAGCAGGTCATTGACGAAGTGATTACGAAAACGATCGAGTTTGATCCGCTTCACCGCACGCGCGCCCAGACTTTGGATTCGCAGTTCATACGCGAAGTGCTCCGTATCGCCTGCCGGTATGCCGGCCAAGCGCCACGACCGCGTATCTTTGCCGATGAAACCCGGGCCGTTCTGCAAACGGGAGTTAACGAGACAAGAGTCAATGAGGCACTGGATTTCCTCGCTGACTCGTTGTTGCTGTACCGCGTGCCACCGCTGGAAATGCTCGCCAAGCGGCAGGGACAACCGGCCAAGCTGTGCTTGTGCGACCACTTTGTGCGTGACGGGGTGTTGCAAGAGACATTGCCCCTCGATCCGGACGCGCTGAGGAATTGCGACCAAGCAGTCGCAACGCAAGTCGGCCACGTGCTGGAGAGCGTGCTGGGCTACTATCTGCACGGCATTCCCGGGGCAGAGCTATCCTGGTTCCCCTCACGCGACAACGAGCCCGAAGTGGATCTTGTGCTCACGATCGGGACGCAGCGCATCCCGCTGGAGGTGAAATACCAGCGGGGCGGGGTGGCGGAGAGTGACGCGGCCGGGGTCAGATCGTTCTGCGGGCGCGCGGCGTATGCAGCTCCGTTCGGGCTCATCGTCACGCAGAGCGCCGAAGGTCCAGTTGGCGGTTACGCTATTGCGATCCCAGCCTCGACGTTCTTGTTGATTCGATGACGAGCCTACGCCGCCACGGTCGCGTTTCGCCGCGCGTGCTGAGCCAAGCGCAGAGCGTAGCAGGCCGTCTGGCCCGTTTCGGCGGCCGAGAAGCCGGTTTGCAGCGTACCGATGGTTACTCACCGAGAGAGAGCGGAAACCCGGCAGCACCGTGTGAAAACGTGAGCTCCGTGGCCATCGTCCGACACTCGGCTGGCGTGAAAGACGTCAGGAAGATCCGGATAAGGGCATGCGATGCCGGCAGAGGTGCCTCACATAAACACTGCTCGCAGAACAGCGGCACTGCCGATGAACGCCTGTGATCAAGCAAGATCGCCCCGCGACAGGCACTCAGCATCCGGTCGGTCTCTTTGACGAGATCGTCCTGCATTACGCAAGAGACAGGCCGGAGGCGTGCCCCACGTCCAGAATCGACTTGTGCCCGAACCTCTGCGAAAGCTGTTCGCCCGCTCGAAAAGGAGATATTCTCCGCCAGTCGTGACTGGATCGGCCCGGTTTGGGGGTCTTTATTGTCACCTGGCCGTGCGGCGATGATCCGCGCGCGGCTGTTCCATATTTCAGGAGCAAGCAATGTCGCCAAGAACACGGTTTCTGCTGATCGCGCCGCTTGTCGCTTCCTTCGCCTGGGCTCAGGCGCCGCAGGGCAAGCTGACCTACCCGGAAACGCGGCGCGTCGATCAGGTGGACGATTACCACGGCACCAAAATCGCCGATCCGTATCGCTGGCTCGAGGACGACAACTCTGACGAGACCGCAGCCTGGGTCAAGGCGGAGAACAAGGTCACGTTCGGATACCTGGCGGGCATTCCGCAGCGGGCGGCGATCCAGAATCGGCTGACGAAACTCTGGGATTATGAACGGTTCGGCATGCCGTCCAAGCAGGGCGACGCCTACTACGTCTACTCGCGTAATACCGGCCTCCAGAATCAAGCCGTCGTGTGGATGACCGACGCGCTGGACGGCACGCCGAGCGTCCTGATCGACCCGAACACACTCTCTCCCGACGGCACGGTCGCGCTGTCGGGCATGGCCTTCAGCGATGACGGCGCGCTGCTGGCGTACGGCGTTTCCGTGGCCGGCTCGGACTGGGTGAAATACAAGGTCCGCGACCCGAAGACCGGGAAGGACCTGGCCGACGAGATTCAGTGGATCAAGTTCGCCGGCGTGACCTGGACCAAGGACGGCAAGGGCTTCTTCTACGGCCGCTTTGCCGCGCCCCAGGAAGGCGAGCAGCTCAAGGGCGTCAACAAGTTTCAGAAGCTCTACTACCACAAGGTCGGCGACCCGCAGGAAAGCGACGTGCTGGTGTACGAGCGTCCCGATCAGCCGGATTGGGGCTTCGGCGCGGGACTCACGGAAGACGGCCGTTTCCTGGTCCTGAGCATTTCCGAGGGCACCGAACGCAAAAACCGCCTCTTCTACCGCGACCTGACGAAAACCGGCATCGACTACAAGCCGACCGACGCCGACAGCAAGATCCGCGAATTCGAGGACAAGACGGGCAACCAGATCGCCCGGAAGATGCTGGGCGAAAAGCTGACGGCGGAAGAACGCAAGGCGCTGGCGGAGCAGGCTGAGAAGGCCCTCGCCGAGCGCTCCGCGATGGTCGCGGCCAACGGCGGCATGGCCCACGGCTTCGTCGAGCTGCTCAACGAGTTCGACGCCCAATACAACGTGCTCGACAACGACGGCGGCGTTTTCTACGTCTTCACCGACTACCAGGCGCCGCGCGGCCGCGTGATCGCGATCGACACCGAAAAGCCGGCTCGCGAGAACTGGAAGGAGATCATCCCCCAGGCCGCCGAGACGCTCCAAGGCGTCAGCATCCTCAACAACAACCAGCTCGTCGCTTCGTATCTCAAGGACGCCGTCACGCAGGTGCGCATCTTCGACCTGACCGGCAAGCACCTCCGCGACGTGAAATTCCCCGGCCTGGGCACCGCCGGCGGATTCGGCGGACGGCGGCATCACGCCGAGACTTTCTACTCCTTCACCAGCTACAACGTTCCGCCGACCATTTACCGCTATGACATGAAGACCGGCGAAAGCACCGTCTTCCGCAAGCCGAAGGTCGATTTCAACGGCGACGATTACGAGGTGAAGCAGGTCTTCTACAAGAGCAAGGACGGCACGAAGGTGCCCATGTTCATCACCCACAAGAAGGGCCTGAAACTCGACGGCAACAACCCGACGCTGCTGTACGGCTACGGCGGATTCGATATTTCGCTGACGCCGAACTTCTCGATCTCCGCCGTGGTGTGGATGGAGATGGGGGGCGTGTACGCGGTCGCGAACCTGCGCGGCGGCGGGGAGTACGGCAAGGAGTGGCACGACGCCGGCCGGCTCAAGAACAAGCAGAACGTGTTCGACGATTTCATCGCCGCGGGCGAGTGGCTGATCGCCAACAAATACACGTCGGCGAAGCGGCTGGCGATTCAGGGCGGCAGCAACGGCGGTCTGTTGGTCGGGGCGTGCATGACGCAGCGGCCGGACCTCTTCGGCGCGTGCATCCCCGAGGTCGGCGTGATGGACATGCTCCGTTTCCAGAAGTTCACGATCGGCTGGGCCTGGGCCAGCGACTACGGCAGCAGCGACAAGCCGGCGGATTTCTCTACGCTGATCAAGTACAGCCCGCTGCACAACATCAAGCCGGGCACGAAGTACCCGCCGACGCTGATCACCACGGCCGACCACGACGATCGCGTCGTGCCGGCTCACAGCTTCAAGTTCGCGGCGACGCTGCAAGCCGCTCAGGCCGGCGATGCCCCAACGCTCATTCGCATCCAAACAAAAGCCGGCCACGGCGCCGGGAAGCCGACGACCAAGATCATCGAGGAGGTCGCCGACAAATGGGCGTTCCTCGTCAAGAATCTTGGCATGGAACCGGCGCTGAACTAGTGCGCTTGCAC
>JACRLV010000203.1 GCA_016235145.1 Planctomycetota bacterium | reverse complement strand
GAGCCGGAGGATGTGAAAGCGCTCTGATTGGGCCTGGCCGGCGCCTTTCGCCGTTACTGCCCCGCTTCTTGAATTTCCAGACGCGCGGGGTCTCAACCGTCAAGTCGCGACTTTGGCAGCCGCGCGCCAGAACTGTCGCGCACCCCGTTGCGAACCCACCTCGAAAATGGGTGGTGTTTTTGCGCTCGCCGCTCGTATGATGCAAGGGTTCGACGGTGTTCGTCGGTCCGCGATTCGTGTTGGAGAATCCGAATGCCCCGCAGAACGCAAGTAGCGAGCACGGTCGGCGTGTTGCTCGCATCCCTGCCGGCCGCCTCCGCTGCCGCCAGCGAAATCGGCGACGAGATCGCCGCCCAGGTCAGCGCCGCCGCCTGGCAGCACTATCTGGACGATCTGCTCTACACGCACGCGGGAAACAACCGCAGCATCACCGGGCCGCAGCACAACCTCGCCCGCGAGAACATCGTCGCGACTTTTCAGAGCTTCGGCCTGGCGGTCGAGCGCGACGAATTCGTGTATGCGAGCGCCACGTATCAGAACATCATCGCCACCAAGCCCGGACGCCTGTATCCGGACCAGGCCTACGTCATCGGCGCTCATTACGATTCGGTCGGCAACGCCGGCGCCGACGACGATGCCTCCGGCGTCGCGTCGCTGCTGGAGCTGGCCCGTATCTTCGCGCAATACGACACCGCGTACACGATCAAGTTCTGTGCCTGGGACGCCGAGGAGGTCGGACTGCGCGGCAGCACCGCCTATGTCGGCGAGCGGCGCGATCAGCTGATCCGCGGCATGGTCCAGCTGGACATGATCGCGCACAACGCCGGCCTGAACCGCCAGGACATCTACGCGGGGGCGCTCGCGACGGGACTGCGCGACCAGCTGGTCGCCGCCTTTCCCCTGTATGGTGTATGGCGCCGGCCAGGGCGCGCAGACCAATCCGTACGCCGGCTTTAGTGATCACGCCCCGATTGACGCCGCCCGCTACGCCGCGGTCTGCTTCGTCGAAGACAACTACCAGAGCAACAACTGCTATCACGCAAGCTGCGACAACGTCGACAACCCCAACTACATTCACTACGACTTCGCCGCGAACTTCGTGCGCGTCATCGGCGGATTTCTGGCGGATAACGCCCTGGCGATGCACGCCGGCGACTGCGACAACGACGGCACGCCCGACGCTGACGAGCTCGCGGCCGACCCCCTGCTCGATTGCAACGGCAACGGCGTGCTCGACTCCTGCGAGCCGATCCTGATCCGCGACTGCAACGGCAACGCAGCGCCGGACGTTTGCGATATCGCCGGCGGCGAGAGCCTCGACCGGGACCGCAACGGCTATCCCGACGAATGTGCGGCGACGCGGCTGGTCCCGACTGACTACGCGACGATTCAGGCCGCAATCAACGCCGCCGTCAACGGCGACACGATCCTGGTCGCTCCGGGTGTCTATTCCGGCGCGGGCAATACAGGGCTCGATTTCGGCGGAAAGGCGCTGACGCTGCGCAGCAGCGCGGGTGCGGACCAGACCATCATCCAGTGCACTTCCACCACCAGCGGCATCGTGCTGCAAACCGGAGAAGATCGGCGCTGCGTGATCGAGGGCCTCACCATCATGGGCGGGAACGTCGGCATCTCCTGCACTGGCGCGAGTCCCAACATCCGAAACTGCGTCATTTCGGGCCACCACGCCGGAAACAGCGGCGGCGGCGGGATTTTCCTGACGCGGCGCAGCCGGCCCGTCATCGCCAACTGTGCGGTCATCGGCAATTCGACCACCGGACCGGGCGGCGGCGTGTGCTGCACGCTCGGGGCGTCGCCGCTGCTGCTCAACTCGGTCATTGCCGGCAACAGCGGCGCCAACGGCGGCGGTCTGTACTGCGAGCAAACAAGCCAGGCCGCGCTGCGAAACTGCACGCTGGCCCGCAATATCACGGCGGGCCGCGGCGGTGCGTTGTACACCTTGAACAGCACAGCGCTCGACAACAGCAGCGCGACGCTGGAGAACTGCATTCTCTGGGGCAATACGGCGGGCGCCGGCCAGGGCGAGGCCATCTACGTCGGGCAGAACACGCTTGTCGCCGCGTACTATTGCGACATCCAGGGCGGACAGGCGGGCGTCGTCGGCATTGGAACGATCCTGGCGTGGGATCACTGCCTGAATGTCAATCCCGCTTTCGTGAACGCGGGTTTGAATGATTACGCATTGCTCGCGAACTCGGGCTGCATCGACGCCGGCAGCAACCCGCGCGCCGGACAGGACGTCGGGGACGTCGATTTCGACGGCGACGCGGCGGAGCCGCCGCCGGTCGACTTGACGGGCAGGCCGCGTTTCGCCGACCGGGCGACGACGCCCGATACGGGCGAAGGCGCCGCACCACTCATCGACCTGGGCGCTCAAGAGTATCCGCCGGCCGCGTGCCGCGCCGATTTCGACGGCGACGGGGCGATCAGCATCAGCGATCTGTCAATCCTCCTGTCGAATTTCGGGTGTGTGCCGGCGCCGGATGCCTGCGTCGGGGACACGGACGGCGACGGCGATGTGCAGCTGGCAGACCTGGCGGAGCTTCTCTCGGCTTTCGGCCAGAGCTGTCGGTAGTTACGAACAGCCACACGCCCGCCGCGATTGGACGGGAGGCATCCATCAACGCGCTCCGCGCGGCGGGAACCCGTCATGTCAAGCCGCATACCCCGACGACCCGAACGAAGTTAGAGTATGATTGCATCAGGCGCGTGCATTGACGCCACAGAGCCCATGAGCCAGCGAAAGTTTGCCAGCGGAGAGCGAAGGAAGACGGATCGCCGGACGGTCGCTGCGGCGCAAAAAGCGTCCGCGCCGATCGACGCTGAGCATCCTCTGGTTTTCGAAACGTCGTGGGAGGTCTGCTCCCAAACCGGCGGCATCTATACGGTCCTGCGCAGCAAGGCCCCCACCGCCAC
>JACRLV010000202.1 GCA_016235145.1 Planctomycetota bacterium | reverse complement strand
GGTGTAGATCTTCGCGGTCCAGACGCCGACCTCGCGGGCAATGTCCGCCTGGTTCAGGTCGAACTAGTTCTTGTATTCGATCTGCATCTGGAGCAGCTCGCGGACCTTCGCCGCGTAGAGCGGATCCTTGCCGGCGTCCATGCGGTCGACCTGGGCCTGCGCCGCCTCGATCGAGTCGCGGCGAGTCTGGTTTTCCTTTTGAAGCTGATCTTCCTTCTGCTTCATCTCCTCGGACAGATCCTTCTGCCGCAGATACTCGGCGAAGACTTTTACTACATCGACCGCGACGACGCGGCCGGTCGCCGTGCCCTTGTTCTGCGCCGTCAGCATGCCGCCGGAAGCGAGCACCAAACCCACCGCGCCGCCAACCGCCAACCCCAACCACTGATTCCGCCTCATCGGCTGCTCCTTGTTTGCATTCGAGTTTTCTGCGCGCGAACCGCGCGGCTCGGCCGCGGTGTTCCGGCCGGCTCTATTGTCGCCGAGTTGGCCCGCGCGACAAGGGAGCCGAATCGGGATCCGTTATCTGGGTGTGCCCGACTTTCCGGGCGAAGCGGATTTTCGAGTGCATGGGCCGGGCCGACGCACGATCGATCCCTTTTGTGGGAAACAGCTTTCGCACGCAACGCCGCCCGAGCCCCAGAGGACCGCAGAGAACCCGCAAGATGCGCGGACAATACCATGAGTTCGCTCTACCCTGCTTTCCCACTCTGCGGTCTCTGCGTGCTCTGCGGTTGTTTTTTCAGCCGTTGCACCGCAGAGAACGCCGAGGGCGCAGAGGGAGGACAACGAGTTTCATTTCGCGGTTTCTTGCCTCTGCGATCGCCCGGCTTCGCTCGGACGATGCTTGTCGCCCGGGGGAGAATCGGAAGACCCTGTTATGATGCGCCGTCGCCGATCGGCGGCGGATATGCGCACGAACAGGAGCGACTGACATGCGGGCGGAACCCATACTCGCCAAGCTGAACGAACTGCGACACGAGGCAGAGGATGATCGCACCAGCGACGAATACCTCGCGCTGCACCACGCCTTCTGCTTTCTCTCGTACAAGATGGCGGAGTTCCAGCGTTATCTGGATGAGGCCGAAGCGTCGCCCAAAGAGGCGTAGAGTTTCGCCAGCGTGTCGCCCCACGCGGCGACATTCGCCGGACGAGACCAGCTCGCCGGAAGCAGCCGTGCTGATGTACCGCAGCCGCCCTCGGCTGCTACGCCACCGCCGTGCTGATGTACCGCAGCCGCCCTCGGCTGCTGCGTCACCGCCGTGCTGATGCGGGCCGGAGGCCCAAGCTCCCCTGTTTTCGCCCCCTCTCCCGGTACTCCGGAAGAGGGCCGGGGTGAGGGCGCAATTCCAGAACCCCAAGCGCCGGCGCACGGGGCCAGTAGCATCGGACCTCCGAGTCCGACGACGAAATCGGCCCCGCGCGCCGGCTTGCGGGGTTCCGATCGAAAGCCGCGTCCAGCGTTGTGAACACACCAACGCCGACCGGGAACACGCGAAAAGTATAGGACTTCTGGCGGCGGTAGCGGTACAATCGCGGAACACCGGCCGGCATGCGTCGGACGGATAGGTTGCTGCGGAGGACGAATGTCATGCGGACCCAGCGGCGCGCTTCGATGGCATTTCCCGTGTTTGTGGCAGCGACTCTGGCGGTGGCGATGCTGTCACCTCGGCCGGCGTACTCCCAACCCTGCGAGCCGCATTGGGCGGACGGTTTCTCGCCGCCGGGATTGAACGGAGCTGTCAACGCCCTGACCACCTTCGACGACGGCGGCGGTCCAGCGCTCTACGTGGGCGGCGCCTTCACCACCGCCGGCGGTGTGGCGGCAAATCGGATAGCCAAATGGAGCGGCGGCGGTTGGTCGCCGCTGGGCAGCGGAGTGAACGATCGAGTCTACGCGCTTGCCGTCTTCGACGATGGGAGCGGCCCGGCGCTCTACGCCGGCGGCATCTTCACGACCGCCGGCGGTGTGGTCGCGAACCACATCGCCAAGTGGAACGGCAGCACTTGATCGCCGCTCGGCAGCGGGATGAATGATTGGGTCCGCGCTCTGAGCGTATTCGACAGCGGGAGCGGCCCAGCGCTCTACGCGGGTGGCGGGTTCACCGACGCGGGTGGCGTCGTTGCGAATCGGATTGCGAAGTGGAACGGCGCCGCATGGTCGGCGCTCGGCAGCGGGCTGAACAATCCGGCCAGCGCCTTGACCGTCTTCGATGACGGCAGCGGTCCGGCGCTCTTCGCCGGAGGCACGTTCAGTGACGCGGGCGGTATCGCGGCGAACTACATCGCGAAGTGGAACGGCAGCAGTTGGTCGCCGTTGGGAAGCGGGATAACAGGTGGCCCGCTCGCCAATGTCCGCGCCTTGGCGGTTTTCGATGACGGTGGCGGCCTTGCGCTTTACGCGGGCGGCGATTTCTACACCGCCGGAGGCGTCTCGGCAGGATCCATCGCCAAATGGGACGGTAGCGATTGGTCGCCGCTGGGCGCCGTCGGAATGGACTCCATGGTCTACACCCTTTGCGTCTTCGGGGATGCTGCCGATCAAGCACTCTACGCAGGCGGCACTTTCAGGACAGCGGGAGGCGTGTCGGCCAACTACATCGCCAAGTGGAACGGCAGCACTTGGTCAGCATTGGGCAGTGGGATGAACGGCGTCGTCAACGCCCTCAGCGTATTCGACGATGGCCGCGGCCCGGCGCTCTTCGCCGGTGGTGACTTTCCCGCCGCCGGCGGTGTTGCGGCGACTCGAATCGCCAGGTGGAGCAGCAGCGGTTGGTCCGCATTGGGAAACGGAATGAGCCATGCGGTTTATTCCCTGGCCGTCATGAACGATGGCAGCACTCCGTCACTTTATGCGGGAGGCCTTTTCACAGCAGCAGGAGGCGCGCTGATGAACGGCATAGCAAGGTGGAATGGAGGCGCTTGGTCGTCGCTCGCCAGTGGAATGTCTGGCTCGTTCGGTCGGGTCGTCGCAATGGCGGTATTCGACGACGGCGGCGGTCCCGCGCTATTTGCAGGCGGCGCTTTCACAACCGCCGGCGTCGGGGCGGCGGAACGGAAGCAACTGGTCGCCCTTGGGTGATGGGATGAACAACCAGGTCGACGCCCTGACGGTCTTTGACGACGGCGGTGGCCCGGCGCTCTACGCCGGCGGCTTCTTCACCACCGCCGGCGGCACGACCGCGAACTACGTCGCCAAGTGGAACGGCAGCACCTGGGCAGCGCTGGGCAGCGGAATGAACTTATGGGTCCACGCCTTGACGGTCTTCGACGACGGCAGCGGTCCGGCGCTCTACGCAGCGGCAGTTTCATCAACGCGGGTGGCGGGTCAGCCCTCCGAGTTGCGAGATGGGATGGTGAAAGCTGGTCGCCCCTGGGCGGAGGGATCGGTGGAGCCAACAGCCGGGTCTCCGCGTTGGCCAGTTATGACGACGGCACCGGCCCAGCGCTGTATGCGGGCGGCGCCTTCACCACTGCTGGCGGCGCGCCGGCGAACTACATCGCCAAATGGGACGGCGTCAGTTGGTTGCCGCTGGGAAGCGGCTTGGGCGGAGGCAGCAATGGAGTCTATGCTCTAACCGTTTTTGATGACGGCGGCGGCCCGGCCTTGTATGCGGGGGGCGATTTCTACACCGCCGATGGGCAGCCAGCCAGCTACGTTGCCAAGTGGCGCGGCGGCGGTTGGTTGTCGCTGGGCAGCGGGACGAATAGTGCGGTCAGAACCCTGTTCGTATTTGAGGATGGCAGCGGCCCGGCGCTCTACGCGGGCGGTCTGTTCACCACTGCCGGCGGCATCGCGTCAAGCTACATCGCAAAGTGGACAGGCTGCCCGCCCGCGCCCTGTACCGGCGACATCGACGCCGACGCGGACGTTGACCTTTCCGACTTGGCGACTCTGTTGTCAAACTTCGGCACGCCCAGCGGCGCGACGCCCGAGCAGGGCGATCTCGACGGTGATCACGACGTGGATTTGCAGGATTTGGCGAACCTGCTGGCGAATTTTGGGACGAATTGTTGAGTACCGCCGATCCGCCGGAGGCGCGCTACGGAGTTTCTGGATTTCGTTCTTCGCTTCTCGCTTTTCGATTCTGCCGCGTTTCGCCGCGGCGCCCTCACCCCGACCCTCTCCCGAAGTACCGGGAGAGGGAGCCAGCAGGCCGCCGGCTGCACTTCCCGCAGGTCGCCGGCGGCACATCCCGCCGGTCGCCGGCTGCACATGCCGCGGGTCGTCTGTCGCCTGGCCTTTTCTTGCTTCGTAGCTCGCGGGATGCTTGCTGGGTAGCTCGCAGAGTGCTTACTTGGCAGCTCGCGGGATCGCCGATAGGGGGGCGCGATCGCGTTTCGACACGGTTGCTCGAACGCCCGGCAGTAGTTTCATGATCCGCGCGGCAACGTTCGGCAGCGCCGGCCGCTCGCTGGCGTAATGGCCCAGGCAGACAGCGGTCAATCCGCGGCGCGCCAGCGCGAGAGCGTCGTGGTGCTTCATCTCGCCTGTGAGAATCAGTGAACTCGGATCGCGAAACGCCGACGGCGGGAACGACCCCGCGCCCGCGGTTACGGACGAGAACCGCCTGCGCAGATCGCCGGCGACCGTCGCGGTTGAAAGATCCACGATCGAGCGGAGCCTGCGCAGCAGGTCTGATCCGCGCTGGGGGCGTCGCAAGACGCCGATGCGCCCCATTCCGACCTCGCCGCGGCCGGCGACGTTTTTCAGCGGGTAAAGATCGTACGCGGGCTCTTCGTAGGAGTGGGTCGCGTACATCGCGCGCACCGCTTCGCCGACTCGGCTCGCCGGCACGATCATTTCCAACCGCGTTTCCGCGGCGATTTCCAGGCGGTTCTTCGCGCCGATTGCCGGGTTGGTGGAGTCGTCGCCGCGAAAGGAGCCGACGCCATCGAGTGAAAAGCTGCATTCCGAATAATGCCCGATCACGCCCGCCCCGGCCCGGCTGAGCGCCGCGCGCAGCCCCTCGATCTCGTTGTGCGGTGCAAACACAACGAGTTTGAATTCGCGCCCATCGCTAATGATCGGATCCAGCGGCCGACGCGAGGCGAGCTCAAACGCATCGAGCAGCACGTCGTTCGTGCCGCCGACCGCCGCGTCGAGGGCCGTATGCAGCGACATGATCGAGATCTTCTTGGCCAACAGATCAGGCAACAGACTCGTCGGCGAATCCGCCGATGCGGTGATGCTGCGAATGCCCTTGCAAATCGGCGGGTGGTATGCGACGACCACCTCATAGCGGCCTTGCAGAGCCTCGCCGGCGACGGCGTCGGTCAGGTCGATCGCGAGCAGAATGCGGCGTGCGGGCCAATCCGGTTTCCCGGCCAGCAGTCCCACGTTGTCCCACGATGCGGCGAGCGAAAGCGGCGCGATCCGCTCGATCGAAGCCATCAGATCTCGCACGCGCGCATCAGCCATTGCCGCACTCCGCCTCGATGCGCTCGCCCATCGCTTCATAAAGCGTGCGCGTCACGTCGCCGATCTTCTCAGCGCCGATCGGCTCGCGAAGAATTCGCACGACCGGGAGAATCTCGATCATGCTGCCGGTCAGAAACACCTCGTCGGCCCGCGTCAACTGCTCCAGCGTCAACGGCTCCTCCGCGACGGGGATGCGGCGTTTCGCGGCCAGCTCAATCACCGCCGCGCGGGTTACGCCGGGCAGCACGGGCGTCGTCAGCGGGGGGGTATACAGCGTTCCGCCGCGCACGGCGAAGATGTTGGCCATCGCCGCCTCCGCGACGTTCGCTTCGAGCGTGAGCCAGACGGTCTCGAACGCGCCTTTGGCGTGCGCTTCGCGCAACGAGGCGAGCCGCGCGAAATAACTGGTCGTCTTGTGCCCGACGGTGGGATCCAGGCCGCTCTGGCGATAGCTCGAGACGGCCAGCGTGACGCCTTTCTGGTAAAGCTCGCGCGGGTACGCGGCGCCGGGCGACGCGTTGGCGACGATGGTCAGGCCGGCGGCGGCGTCCTGGGCGGCGCGCAACGAGCCGGTCGAAAGCGTCAGCCGCACGCGGGTGGCCGCCTGCTCCGTGGCTCCGACGACCTGTGCGACCGCCTCGCGCATCGCGGCGTCGTCGGGCTCGATCGCCCAGCCGAGCGCGCGTGCGGATTCGCGCAGCCGCGCGAGATGCCGGTCCAGCCGAAAGACGCGCCCGTTGTACGCCCGCATCGTGGTGAACAGGCCGACGCCCTGCATGAAGCTCGAATCAAAAACGCTGACGGTCGCCTGTTCGGCGGGCATGATCGCGCCGTTGATGCTGACCCATTCTCGCACGGCCACTACGTTCTCCCAATGCTTGCCTTCGGCGCCTGCTCGCCGCACCGCCGACCGTAGCGTCGGACCTCCGCGTCCGACGGCGCCTGAACGCGAACGAGTTCGTTGGACTCGGAGGTCCGACGCTACGATTGTCCGACGCTACGGTTGTCGCACGTTGCGTCGGGCTCTGCGCAGACCGCTATCCCACGCGCAACGCGTCGACGATGTTCGTCCGCGAAGCATGCCGCGCGGGGATGACGCCCGCAACGATGCACAACGCGACGGTCAGGACGATCGTCACGATCAGGTACAGCCACGGCAACTGCACCACGATCGCAAAGCCCCACATGCGTTCCACCAGCGCTGTGATCGTCTCCGCCAGGTGCACGCCAAGTGCCAGGCCCAGGCCGCTGCCGAGGATTCCCAGCACGACCGCTTCGCCGATCACCATCCGCAGAATCAGCCCGCGCGTCGCCCCGACGGCCCGCATGATCGCGATCTGCCTGGATCGAGCCGTCACGTTGGCGGTCATCAGGTTCGCCACGCCGATCGCCGCGACCAGCAGCGCCACGCTGGGAACGGCCGTCATGAGCCGCGTCATGTTCGTGAGTTCGGCGTCGATCTCGTCTTTCAATTCGCGGACGGTTCCGGAGTTGGCCTGCGGCACATCGAGCGCCTCGCGGATGCTCCGCAGCACCTTCTCTTCGCGAAAGCGCCGCCAGCGCGTGGCGACCGGGACGGCTCGATCCTGGAAAAACGCCTGCCGCGGGAGCCCTTTCCAGACCGCATCCGTTTCGGGAGGCGGCCAACCCGCGGGCGGCGGCTGATCGGGCAGGTCGAAATTCACGAGCACCAGCGAAACCCCGTCGACATAAAACTTCGCTTTCAGGTCCGCCATGGACCCCATCACCGACCCCGCCGCAACCACGTTGTACTCCATGTGCGCCTGGAAGTAGTTGGCGGCGATGTCGATCGCGGGCGACTTGATCACGCCGGCGACGCGGAAGGTCCGCATCGGCGTCGAACCGGCGAAAATGCGAATCGTGTCGCCGAGGTGCTTGTTGCGCGAGCGGGAGAAATCGTCGGCGATCAGGACGTATCCGCCCTCGCGGAGCTTCTCGCGGGCGGACTTCTCGTCGCCTTCGCCGTCGAGAAACTCGACCTTGATCGTGTCCAGGAATTCGTCCGTATCGCAGCCCATGAACCAGGTCTGCGAAATCTGCGCGGCGGAGAGCAACCCCGGCTTTTCCTCGACGGAGACGTTGATCGCCGCGGCGGTCGCCACGGTTTTCACGCCGGGCAGCGGCGCCACGGTTGTCCGCACGTTCTTGCCGCGGATCATTTCCGGGCTCCACACGTAGGCTTCCGGGAATTGCTTGGGAAACTGCCAGCCGCGCGTGACGCTCTCGTTCACGACGAAAATCGCGACGATCAGCGAAAGCCCGACCATCAGGCCGCAGCAGATGCCGGCCGACCGCCAAACGGCGTAGCCGACCTGGTCCTGAAGCAGCCGCGTCCGGACCTGTATAAGCCTGGCCGCGAGCGCCACGGCCGGCGCGCCGACCAGGCGCACGCAAAGCGGGGCAAGAAAGGCGTAGCCGAAGTAAAGCAGCGCCACCGCCACCGAGCCGAACTGCACGAACCACATCGAGCGCGTGACTTCCCGCGTGACCGCCCACTGCACGGCGAGAATCACACCCGCCAGTCCGGCGACTGCCACCAGCCAGACGCTGCGCGGCGAGCGCGCCCGCGGCCGGGCGGCTTCCATCGGCGAAACGCGCAGCGCGGCCAGGGCGGGCAGGAACCCCGCCACGAACGTCGTGGCGAGTCCGGCGACTACGGCTTGGCTGATTCCACTCCAGCTAACGGCGAATCCGCCGACGTATTCCGGAACCAGCCAGACGGTCAGGGCCGTCAGCCCCACGCCGACCGGGACGCCGAGCAGGATCCCGGCGAGGCCGAGCGGCAGAACTTCCAGCATGACCAACCCGGCCAATTGCATCCGCGTTACGCCGATGCAGCGCAACAAACCGAGTTGGTGAATTCGTTCGATCATTCCCATGCTGAGCGTGCTCAGAATGATGAACAGCGCGGTTAACAGCGCCACGCTGCTCAAGAGCACCAGCACGAAGCTCTGCTGGTCCTGCGCGGCCTCGATCTGCTTCATGCGCGCCTCCGCCGAGCGGATGGTCGCGCTCGTGGACATCTTCCGCACCTCGTTGCGGATGTGATTGGCGGCGGTGATGAGGGCCGGGCGGTCAGACTGCTTGAGGACGATTTCCGTGGTGGTGATCAGGTGCTGCTTGTTGGTGATTTCCTGCAAGACGCTCAGATTCATGAAGGCGACGGGCTTCTGGTATCGCTGGAGACGCCGCCGTTCGTAGAGCCCGACGATCTCGACTTCGTAAGGCGGACGCGCCGCGTCGGCGAATGCGAGCAGCACGTCGCCGACGGACACTTTCAAGTCTTCGACTGCGCCGGTGTCGATGATGCACGCCAGCTTGTCGTCGGGGGAAAGCGGCCGTCCTTTCGTGACGCGGCTTGCCTGGTCCCGCACTTCGTATTCGGTCGCGAGGTCGATCCCGTAGAAGTCTACCTCCGGAAAACGGTCGCTG
>JACRLV010000201.1 GCA_016235145.1 Planctomycetota bacterium | reverse complement strand
GTCCTCGAAAAGCACACCTACGACTGCCGTATGGCCGAGATGATGAACATCGTCGTCGAGGCGATGCGCACGGAAGGGATCCGCAGCCACGCGGAAGGCTATTACGGCTCGCCGCGTCCCGAACTGATGGTCCACGTGCCCACGAGCGCGCGCCGCATCCTCGACGTAGGCTGCGGCGAAGGCGCGTTCGGCCGCGGCGGGACGAGCTGAAGGGTGCAAGGCCACCCTCAAGAGAGCCGGTCGGGCGTGGTTCTTTCGCAGAACGAGGGTTCAACATGCCAGGGAGCAGTTGACCGCGGCCGAGCGCGAATTGGGCGCGGCATCCACTGCCGTTGCTGCTGCCGCCGCAGCGGCGTATGACGTGATACAGGCGGCTGAATCAGTGCGCGTTGAAATGAACAAGCAAAGCGTGGTGTGCGAACGGCTGCCGACTGCCGAGGCCCTGAAAGAGCAACTCACGCCCATCGAAGGCGAACTGGAACAAACCGAACGGCGGTTGACCGAGCTGCGAGCGCGCCTTGACGCACTCGAAAAGGAGGTCATTGCAGAGGCTCGTGTAGTGGCCGCAACGCTCACCAAATGCTATGCGGGCGACCAACTTGATGCTCAAGACTTTGATGCCCTGATCGTCGATGAGATCTCGATGGCCCTGCCTCCGCTTCTTTTCGTCGCCTGCCGACGAGCGCTCCGCCGGGTCATACTGGTTGGCGATTTTAAGCAGCTCCCTCCAATTGTTCGTAGCGATGCGGAGATCAGCGATCAAAGGCTAGCAACGGATGCCTTCCGACTGGCGGGTCTAACGGATGACCACAACAACCTCAGGAAGCCCCCACATACGTGCGTGGCGAGGCTATGTACGCAACGCCGAATGCTCCCACCTATCGCAGATGTAGCCCGCCGCATTTCATACGAGCCTAGCGGCCTGCTCGACGACTCGTGGGAGATTGAGAAACGAAGACAAGAGCATGGAGACAGCCTGTGTCCGCGGTGGCTGGCGTTCCTCGAAGCAGGGGGAGCGGGCGCGACTCTCTTTGACGGCCGACCGTCCAATGCGCTGATTATCGTGGATACGGCGGACCTGCATGCGTGGTGCGGTCGCCAAGCCGGCAGTTTGAGCCGATTCAACCTATACTCGGCGCAGATCGCGGTGGAATTGGCTGCGATGGCCGCAGCAGGAATTCCCAAGCCGGAACAGATCAATGCTCCGCCCATCGGGATCGTTACGCCATACGCCGCGCAGCGACGCCTGCTGTCGCGGCTGATTCAGGCGCTCGAGCTACAGGCGTGGGTTGCTGTCGGCACTGTGCACACTTTTCAGGGCGGTGAGGCGGACCTGATCATCTTTGACACCGTGCTCGATGAGCCATACTGGACTGCGCGACTGTGCAACCCCAATCAATCGAATGAAGTGAAGCGCGATCTGAACGTCGCGGTCACGCGCGCCAAGTCAAAGTTCGTACTCGTTGGCTCATCGGAATGGTTGAATCGTCACGCGAAACCTACCAGCGGCCTGGGGCAGTTATGGCACCACCTGAAGGAGCACGCGACCCTTGTTCCCGCTCATGAAATACTAAGTCCGGGGATCGCTTGTCGTGTCGCGGGCACTGCCGACGGCTGTTCGCGTCGGCGGGATTCCTAACCCTGACGACTCCCGATCGCGCATGATCCGACAAATATCGGCCCGCCGCATTCAGGAATCGTGGACGGCGAGCGCAGATAACCAGCAACGGCCGGCGGCGGTTCTGGTATGGAGCAACCTGCCGACGCGAACAGCCGTCGGCAGGGCACCCCGGCGCGGCAGTCGCCCTCGGGCGAGTGGCATGCTTTCGCTGTACGCGGCGTAAGCATGCTCTCCGCACAAACGACATGCTCACGCGGAGTACCACGAGAGCATGCCACCTGCCGACGTTGGCAAGGCAGGCGGGCGGGTGGCGCGGTCAAGCGGTCGTGACAGCAACTTTCAATCCGTCGAGCTGGTCGGTCGTGACCGCTTGACCGTGCCACCTGCCGTATCGCGAAACACAGTTGATGGGCAGTTCGCAAGCGGCCGCAATTCGCAATTTGCGTCATGTTGCCGCCCTGGGCGGTAGAATGGAACAGCGACAAAACGGGTCCGGTTTTGGGGAGTGCGTGTGATCCGCGATGCAATCGACCTGGGCGGCCTCCGCTCGCCGCGCGTGCGAATGTGGCGCGGCCGGCCGCTTTCGCCTGTTGAGGAGGTGCGGATGTTCTTTGACGATCAGGGTCCGGTGCGCGAGACCTTTCATTCGCTGAAGAAACGGCTCGAGGACGCCGGCATCCCGCACATCTTCATGGGCGCGACCGCGGTGAATGCGCACGGCCATCGTCGCGCCACGGAAGATGTGGATGTCTGCATGCGATCCGCCGATCTGGAACGCTTTCGCCGCGAATTCCTGGGACCGATCTACCAGGCGGTCGCCGGCCGAACCCGGCGATTCATGGATCCCCAGACCCAGGTCGCATTTGACGTACTCGTTTCCGGCGAGGTCGCCGGCGATTCGCGTCGCCAGCGGGAAATTCGTCTTCCGGAACCCTCGGAAGCGCAGCTCGTGCACGAGACGCCGGTGCCGTCGCTGCAACGCCTCATCGAGCTGAAACTCGTCACATGGCGTTTTCAGGACTGGGGCGACGTCGTGAATCTGATCCGCGTGCATGACCTCGACGAGACTTTCGCCGATCGGCTGCACGCGCTGGTTCGGATGGCGTTCCTGCAATGCCTGGACCAAAAACGCGATGAGGATCGCACCGGCGGCGAACACTGATCGCGCGGTCGCCCAATCCCACAATCGCAAGGAACGGCTGGAAGCCCAAGCCACAAGCGGGTGCAGGACGGGTTCGTGGCGCCCCTTCATGGCCGCGCGCCGGTTCGCCGCACATCGCGTAATGGCGCCGGGCCAATTAGACTGACCGGCAACGCGCATTTGGCGGTGCTTGCGAGCGATGAGGGCCGATGGAATTGACGTCTGAACCGAACCTGTTCACCCAGCCCGCCGGTTCCGCGGCCGACGCGGATGATGCGCCGAAAACCGCCACGCCGCCCCGACCGCTTCTGGCGTTGCGGCGCCTCCACCTGGGCCGGCTGGCGTTCGTCTTCGTGCTGCTCGGACTGCTCTGGCGATTCGTGCACTACATCGTCGCGTATCCGGTCTGGGGCGACGAGGGGTTCGTCGCGGTCAACTTCCTGGTGCGCGACGCGGCCGGGATGCTCAAGCCGCTCGAATGGGGCCAGATCGTGCCCGCAGGATTCATGTGGCTGGGGCTGGCGGCGTATCGCGTTTTCGGTGCGAGCGAATGGGCCCTGCGCTTGCCGGCTTTTGTCGCCGGATGCGCGGCGTTGATGCTGTTCTACCGCTTCGCACGCTCGACCGTCTCGCGGCCGGCGGCATTGTTGGCGGTCGGCATCCTAGCCGCCGCGTATTACCCCGTCCGCCACACCGCCGAGATCAAGCCATACGCCCAGGACATGCTCGTTTCGCTATGTTTGACGATGCTGGCCTGGGCGATCTACCGACGGCCGCGGAATGTGTGGGCGTGGATTGGGCTCATCCTATTCGCCGCGGCGGCGCCGTGGCTTTCGTATCCATCGGCTTTTGTCGGCGGGGCGGCGGGATTGCTGCTGACGTGGCTCCTGCTGCGCGAGCGGCTTGATCGCCGACTGCTGGTCGGATGGGCGCTGTTCGGCCTGGTGCTGCTCGGCAGCTTCATCGCCATGTATCGCACCTATGGGCTTGCCCAGGCCGAGTACGGATCGCGGCTGGTCGAAATCGAGATGTGGAAGAAGGCGTTTCCGCCGGTCAAGGAGCCTCTGAAGCTGCTGGGCTGGATGGCCTGGGTACATAGCGGCAACATGCTGGCGTATCCGATGGGCAGCGATTACGGTGGCAGCACGCTCACGTTGCTGCTGGTGATCGTCGGGACCATTCAACTCTGGCGGCGCGAGCGGCCGTTGTGCGTGCTCTTGATCACGCCGCTTGGGCTCGCACTCTTTGCGGCGGCAATTCAGCGCTATCCGTACGGCGCGTCGGCCCGCACGTCGCTTTACATGGCGCCGGCGTTTTGTCTGCTCGCGGGAGTCGGCGCGTGGACGCTGATCGCCCGATTCGTCCGTTACGATTTCCGTTTGCACACGTTTCGTATCGCGGGCCGCAGCGTGACGATCGAGTGGGGCCGCGGGCCGCTAGTGCGATTGCTGGCGATGGCGATTCTGGTTCTGCTGGTCGTCGGTCCGATCTACAGCTCGTGGCGGCGCGGGCGTCCGTCCCCGGAGCAGACCAGCCGCGACGCCATCGTCGATCTGCGCTCGCGCACGCAAGCCGGCGATCGCTGGCTGGTCTTCAACGCCATTGAGCCGTCGCCGGATGCTCCCTGGCTGGGTGATTGGAAGGGAACCGGCGGGCAATTCGTCTTCGACGTTGTGCGGTTTGCGCCGAGCGAACTTGCGTGGGCAGCGCCGCCGCAGGACGTAAACGCCGGCGTCGGCCGCGTCTGGTTGATCGCCTATCGCGGCGTCAAGGTGGACTTTCCGCAGCAGCAGTTCGATGCATACCTGGAACGGCTGAAACGGAATTTCGCGGTGGCGAATTCCGAGTCGTGGCTGATCAAGGCCCGCGACGGGCGGGAGGAGCGGATCGACGTTTGGCTGCTCGCCCCGAAGGGGTGAGGCGGCGTCGATTGGGCAGCACGGACAGCGCTCACGGCTTCGACGGTGGAGGATCGCCGGCGGGTTGAGACGTACTCGCGGCGTCTGAACGATTCGCATCGGCGTCTTTCGGCCAGCGTATCCATCGTCCGCCTTCCAATCGCGCGGCTGCGAAGCGGCTCGTTCGCACGAGCTCCTCGCGAATCGCGCGACGGTCCGGCCCTGCCGCGCGGATCGCATCCATCGCGTGCTGCACCGCGTCGAACGTCAGGACCGCGCTCAGAGGCGGCGGCTGGCGGCCATAATGCTCGGTCAGCTTCTGGGACGACGCCGGATCCTGGCGATGGGGGCACGGATATGGAGCAATCACATCACCCGGCGACGGCCCGCAAAGCTGGACGAACTCATCCCGGACGGCCTCGTCGCTGACAACCAGCAACGCCGGAAGCCCCGCATCCCGCAGCAGGCGCAGAATCGCCGCGGACTGTTTCGCATCCGCCCATGTCAGGATTGCCGTCGGATCGGCGCGGCGGAGCTGGTCGACCAGCGGTTTGGGATCATCGCCGGCGGGATCAAATGCGGCGTCAAGAATTGCCGCATGCCCGCGACTTCGAGCGTGCTTGCTCCACCAATCCAGATGCAACTCCGCGGCCGCGCCCGGCGTGCGCACGATCGCGATTCGGGTGCGGCCGAGATCATCGATCACCTGGTCCAGCAGGGCATTGTGGGCGCGCGGGTCGTTGATGCGGCAGCGAAAGATCCAGGGACTCAACGCTTCGGCCGTGGTCACTGGACCGTGCGAGGCGTTCATCACCGGCACTTGCAGGCCGCGGGCCGCGACGTAGCTGATGCGTTCCTCCGGACGGAACGCCCCGACAATCGCGGCGTCGCCATGCGCCGCCAACAGCACGATGTCATCTTCGGGAAGGCGCCAAGCGTAGCTGGCGAAACCGCCGGGGATGTATTCGACGCGGATCGAGTCGCCTTCGTTCTCGCCGGGGTCGCCTTTCGCGGAGACTGCGATCTGAGCGGCGGTCAGGTCCGCTCGATGCGACGCCTGGGCCGGGGCTGAATCGGCGCTGGGTAGCATGATCGTCCGCTTGAACGGCCCCAGCACGCCGATGCAAGCCCCCGGCGGCGATTTTTGACTCGCGGGCGCAGGCGTGCGCCTCAGCACCGCCGCGACCTGCGCTGCCGACGAATCCGCATCGATGGGTGCGAGCTTGTTCCACGGAGTCGGGTCGGTTCCGCGCACCAGTCCGGCGTCCGTTCCGATCCAGACGCCGGCCGATCAGAGCCCACCCACAACTCGGCGGGCCGGCGGAACGCGGCGCATTCGATGAACGCATCGGAAGGCAGATCGAGTGCAAACGATTCGCCGGCTGATTTCGAATCAACCCGATTCGCACTGGTTGGAGTGACGCGCCAGACGGTGTCTTCAATCGACGCGATGCCGATCGTGGAATCGCTCGCGGTTGGTCGCGCATCGACCTTTGTTTCGCTCGTGTCCAAGACGCCCGAAATATCGGATTTCAGGTCAATGGACGCAACGCCGCCGCACCAGGCTGCGTAATAGAGCCGATCGGTTTGGCGCGCAACCCCGACGACCGCCGTTTCCGTCTCGTCCGCGCGGCGTTCGGCGAAGAGCTCCCACTGCTCCCGCACGGGGTCATAGGCGCTCACGCCGCCGTTTGTCGCGGCCCAGATTCTTTTGTCCGCTACGGCCACCGCGAACACCAGGTCGCCGGCCAGGCCGCTGTTGAGTTGCGTGAAACGCGACATGCATTCCGCGCTCATTCGCAACAGCCCGCCGCCGAGCGTCCCGAACCAGACGTCGTGCGTGTCGGGGTCGATGTCGATGCCGGTGATCGTCGCGGGCGGCTCATCGTCAGGAGTCGGCCAGCTCTTCCACACGCCGGCCTTGAATCGCGCCAAGCCGCCGCCGGTGCCGACCCAAAGCTCGTCGTTCCAAAATCGCAGCGCACTGACCCGGTCGCTCGGCAGGCCATCGCGCACGGTGTACACCCGCCACGTTCGATAGACCGGCGGGACATCCTGACCGGCGGCGCTATTCGCCTGCACCCACGCGGCGCATAAGCACGCCAAGACCGCGACCGACCGAGTCATCGGCCAATCGCCCTTTCGCGACGAGTTGCGCTTGTAGGGTTGATCACAATTCGAAATCGCCGTTCTCCGCCGAAAGAACCCAGCCTCTATAACGTCCACAGGTACGCGATCAGGTCGTTGAATTGCCGCCTGGTCAGGTCGTTGGTCATGCCGTGCGCGTCGAAGGCGTTGAAACGCGTCCAAAGTTCTTCGAGCGCCATCGCCCCGCCGTTGTGCAGATAGGGGCGGCCGGCTTGAACGCCCGTCAGGTGCGCGATGTCGAACGATGCCATCGTCAGCCGCTCGCTGTAGAAATGAACGACGCCGACCTGGCCTTCCTCCTCATGCTGGAAGCTCGTCAAATCGATTTCCGCGGGCTCGTCCAGCCACATCGTGCTGCCGATCATCGCCTTTCCGGCCGAGGCGCGATAGGCGTTGGCGTGGCAGGTGACGCAGCGCTGATTTTCAGGAATCGGTTGCCCGGCGTTATCCACGCTGCGTTCGAAAATCATCTTGCCGCGCCGCTGGCTGAGCGTCAGGCCGGCCGCTTCGCGATAGGGGTTCGGCGGACGCTCGATCGTGCAGATGTAGCGTACGAGCGCGTCCAGCTCGTCCGGCTTGTACGGCGCGAGCCGCGTGAAAAACACCGCGAATCTCGGCCCGCACTGCCGCTGAAGCGTCGGATTCGTGCCTTCCCACTTGAACGGCCCGGTGTCGGTGATGCCGCGCAGCGAGCGATTGTCCACCGGGTGCATGCCCAGCCCGTCCGCCTCGATGTCGAATGCGAGCCCATCCACGTGGCCGTCCGGGTGGCAACTGCGACAGGAGAATTCGCTGCCGAATGAGATGCTGGCGTTGTGAAACAGCCGCTCGCCGCGGCGGATTTCGCTGATCTCCCCGGGTCCGCCCAGCTTGATCGCTCGCACGACCGCCAGCTTCGCCGGGTCGATCTCGCTCAGCGTGTCGTCCAGCGCGTTGGCGACGTACGCCCGGCGGCCGTCCGGCGAAAACGCAACGCTGCGCGGGTTCGCGCCGACCGGAATCCGCTTGACCACGAAGCGTCCGCTCATGCCGAGGTGGTTCGGAAGAACCTCCGCCCGATCGTGCGGCGTCGCGTCACGGATCGTGGCCAGCAATTTCTCGATATCGACGACGGCGATCTCGTTCACGCCGCCGCCGGCCACCAGCGCAATTCGGCCGTCCGGGCTCACCGCGACATCGGTCGGGTCCGCGAAATACGAGTTGGGCTCATCGAGCAGCACCTGGTCGATCGTACCGTCCGGCCAGATGACGCCCAGGCCGTTCGTCGTCGTCCAGCCCTGCGCGACGCGCGTGATCGGCACCAGGTTTTTCGTACGCATCAGCGTGAACAGCGTCACTCGCCGGCCGGGAACGGCGGCGATGCCCTGAACCATGTTGGCGTCGGCAGCGTCGAGCCGCCGCTCCACGATCGCCTGCTCTTCGTCGATCACGGAGATTTCGGTCGTGTGCGGCTCGCGGAATCCGGTCGGATTCGGGCGCACGTTCGTAACGAGAAACCGCTGCGAAGCGTCGTCGCGCACGAGCGCCCACGGCCCCACCCCGGCGGCAAGTCGCTTTGTTTCCCGCTGCGCCGCCGTATCGACCACCGAAATCGAATCCTGCCCCGTGTTCAGCACGAACAGGCGTTTTCCGGCGGAATCAGTGGACAGGCCGTGCGGCTCGGCGCCAACGGCGATCTGCGCGACTACTTTCGAGGCTTGCCGATCGATCACGCTGACGGAATTCGAAAGCCGGTTCGACACGTACAGCGTTCGGCCGTCCGGACTGAGCGCCGCCGCTCCCGGCCGGCGGCCGACTTCGATTTCACGCACGACCGAGCCCGTTTGCGGGTCGACGAACAGCACGCTGTCGCTGTGCTCGCAGCAGACGATCAGAGCGCCGTCGCGATCAACCAGGACTTTCGTCGGCGTCTTATAGCGCCGATCAGCCGGCGCACGACCAAAGCCGCGCTTGAGCACCTCATCGTGCGAGAGCCGCGGCGTGTGGCAGCGCTTGCACGTTCCGCGCTCGCCACGCTGAATCCGGTTGGGCGAATACGCATCGTCCCCGTCGGTTCTCCGCTTGAGCTGCACGTGCAGGCTGCCCGCGTCATGGCACGATTCGCATTGCACGCCGCCTGCAATCTGGAACGTTGGCGCCGTCCAACGCGGCCCCACATCGCTGGCAGCAGCATGGCACCCGAGGCAAACGAGATCCTGTGTTGGCGATCCGACGCCGCCCGTCAGCACGGCGATTTCCTCAGCCTGCGGCGAATCGAGCACCGAATACGCTCGATCGTGAGCGGGGATCGGCTCCAGCTTGCAGGCCGGCGGGCCGGCCGGCGTTCCGTGGCAACCGAGACAGACCTCGCGACCGACGTACAGCGGCAGCGCCTGCCCCCACGCGGCAACGCCGCCTGCCAGCAGGCTCAGCAACATCGTCAATCGGCGAAGCGTCGGGTTCATTGCTCCTCGCCTCGCTCGACGGGAATCGGCGTCGTGATGGTCGGCCACTTGCCCGGACCGGTTTGCGCATCCGCGCCCGGGATCAGGTGCGGCGGCTTGCGCAGCGCGATCACGTGCCGATTCGGCGGCGTCAACTCGCGATCCTCGTGGCAGCCGATGCAGCCGCGGGCTTCGCGCGGCATGATCCAGAGCCAGCTTTGCATGTTCTGGAGAACCGCTCCGGCGTCGCCGATCGTTTGCAATCGCAGCGGCGTGCGGGCCGGAACCTGCAAGAAAAAGGAGCCGTCCGTCTCGACGTCGAACTCGCTGAGCATCTTCTCGCGCTGCGCCGCCGGCGCGGAGGTGAATACTCGAATTCGCTTGATCTGCCCGCGTTCGATTCGAGATGCCTCGGGGCGATCCGAAAGGTACGAGTCGAGGCAATAGAGGAAACCGTAATCCGCCTTGTCATCCACCCGGCTCGAACGCCCGGCCGGGGCAGGCCGCGCCTCGACCGGCCCGGCCGCCGAGATGCTCCACTCCTCGCTTTCGTACAGCATCGTGCATCGATCGGACGCAGGATCGAATAGCGTGATGCCGCCCGGAGACTCGTACGTTGCGGCCGTCGAAAGCCAGAGCGTCCCATCGGCTTGGGCCGCAAGGCGGCCAAGCGGACCCGCGAATTCGCGAATCACCTGACGCGTGCGCAGGCTGCGCGTTCGCGCGACGGCGACGAGCGTACTCGCCTGGCGGCCGGACGGGCTCGCTGGCGGCTTTCGCTCGACGAAGAAAACCCGTCCGTCGGCCGTTTCGCAGGCATCGCCCGGAACGGCCGACGCGTCGCCTTCGGCAAACAGACTCACGTCCGTCCCGTCCGTGTTCACGGTGAAAAGGCGCGCTCCGATCGCGTTGGTGTTTTGCGGACTGGCGTCTAAGCCGGCCGCCGGCGAAGCCGTGTGGCTCGTGAACAGCAGACGCCCGTCGCTAAGCAGGCACGGATCGCTCGCCGGGTTCGGCCCGAATGTGATCCGCCGCACGCCGCCGCCGTCCGGCAGACACGTGTAGAGAGCGCTCACATCATCGGGCTCTTTGGTGCAGTAGCAGATTTGCGGCGTGGGCGCGTCGGCGGTGATTGTGTAGAGCGTCGAAAGATAGATCGCAGCGGTGCAGTCGGCGGCGGCGTGTGTGATTTGTCGCGTCTGCCGGCTGCCCAAGTCCATCTCCCAGACGTTCGTCGCGTCGGCCGCGGTCGGGCGCCCAAGAAAAAGCACTCGCGTCGCGTCGAAGGAAAGCTGCGGTCGACCGGCGGCAAAAAAATCGCGCGTCAACACCTCAAGATCAGCGCGTTGTCCGGAAGACCGGCTCCACGCGATCCGCCCGCCAGGCCGCACGTCGTCACCTGCGCCGGCGCCGCCGCGTGGCGTTTGGGCGAGGATCAAGCCGGGCGGCGTGCCGCAGGCTTGCGGCGTTTTCGCGGGTTGCGCCGCGCCGCGCAAGCCCGAAACGCACGCGGAAAACGCCGCCAGCGCCAGAACCGCAAGGGAGCAAAAGGCGATTTTCAGGGCGGGACTCATGATCCGCTGAATCCCCTGATCGGTTGCGGCGGACGACTCATCATTCACCTCGGGTGCGGCCCAACGGCGAGGAATCAGAGTGCGGCGCACGCGCGTTTCCCAGCCTCCGCCGCATGTGCGCACTGAACCCCACGGACGCTGCGAAACGGGGCAAGTCGCGTGCCGAACCGCCCCCGAACCAACCGGGATGAGGGCTCGCCGCCGTGCGTCACCTGGGTGCAAAACGCCGGCGGGAAGGGAGCAAGGCGACAGACAACTCGTAACCCACTTTAGCCATAGCGGGTTACGGCATTTCTCCCACTGGCCCGGTGCGACCGCACGCAATCCGTCGTCGAGAACATGCGTAAGGTAACATACCTTGATATTTCCCGTCCCGCGAAAATGAAACATGCTCCATTCGTTACATTTCTGGATTCGCATTCGGTTTCCCAGCGAGTGGGGACTTTGTGAAAACGGCCAAAATCAAGCTTGACGAACGGAACTGGCGCGTTATGATGCCGTTGAAACATGAATGAAACAGACATTTCTGTTTCAATACGGAGCCATCATGTCCTCCGTTCGAGTCATCGCCGAGGAAGCAGGCGTTTCAATCGCGACGGTCTCGCGCGTCTTGAACGACGACCCGATCGTCAAGCAGTCCACGCGCGAGGCGGTCCTGTCCGTGGTGCATCGCGTCGGGTATCGCCGGCCGCGCCAGTCCACTGTCTCCACTCGCGTGATCGGGTTCGCCTACACGCAGAAACGCACGCTCGCCCATGCTTTTGATGCGGCGGTTTTCGATGGAATCGTCCGCGGATGCGAAGAAGCCCGCTTCGACGTGCTGGTCCTGAACATGGCACGCGAAATGCAACCGGGAGAGTCGTATTCGCAGTACTTCCGGCGAAAGAACGTGCGCGGCGTGATCCTGCGAACGGCGGAGGCGACCCGTGTGGAATGCGAGCGGATCGCGAGCGAAGGCATCCCGCACGTCGTCATCAGCGAGCGGTTCGAGTCCGAGAATGTGAACTACATCGACGGCGATTCCAAGGCGGAGTGCCGCAGAGCGGTCGAGTACCTGATTTCGCTCGGACACCGGCGCATCGCGTTTGCGATGCACAACGTCCCCGACCGCGACCACGTTGACCGGTTCGAGGCGTATCGAGCGGCGTTGGCGGCGGCAGGCATCCCTTTCGAGGAGCGGCTGGTGTATCGACACCCTTCCACGCTTGCCGGCGGGGCGACGGTGATGACCATGCTGCGCAGCCTGGCGGCCGCGCCATCCGCGGTCTTTTTTGCCGATCCGGTCTTGGCGCTGGGCGCCGTGAAGCGTGCGGCGGAGCTGGCGGTCCAGATCCCGCGCGATCTGTCCATCATCGGGTTTGACGACACGGACATGCGCTTCGCGGTGCATCCGACGTTGACCGCAGTATGCCAGGATGCTTCGCTGCTGGGGCTCGAAGCGGCCCGCTGGCTGACGCGCGGCTCATTTCGCGAGCCGTTGCGGCGCACGATCCCCACTTTCTTTGAGATCAACGCATCGGTCGGACCGGGTCCGGCCGCATGCAAAGGCGGTCAAGGCGCATCCGCGCCGGACTAGAGTGCGAAGGACGGAAAGCAAAAGCAGATCTGGCAACTCAGGGGTATGAGCATGACCAGCAGCGTTGGATTTTCCCGTGAGCCCGGCATCCGCCGGCATGCGATCCGGCCGCGCGGCTTCACTCTCATCGAGCTTCTTGTCGTCGTCGCCATTATCGCGTTGCTGATTTCGATCCTGCTTCCGGCCCTCGGCGCGGCCCGCGCCCAGGCGAAATCGAGCAAGTGCCTGGCGAACCTGCGCAGCATGGGGCAGGCTGCGGCGAACATGGTGTCCGCAAACGGTCGGATGCAGCTCGTCACCGACGAGGTCGGCATCGCCGCCGCCGACGCCTCCCGCAATCGCTACGCCTATGGCGACGGCGGCGAGCTCCTGACCTGGCCGGCCGCGACGGCCCAGGCGATGGGCATCCCGCTTCACAACAACTGGGAATGGGGCGCCAGGGCCCGCACGTACGAAGAAGCGAAGAACAAGCAGCGCTTCATGGCCAGGGACTTCGAGGTCACGGTCTGTCCGTCCGACGGCGTGCAGATCGCGACGCCGTTTTACCCGCGTAACAAGGGCGCCGGAAACGACGGCCTGCGCGGGTCTGGAAATCCCGACGATCCGACGCCGAGCGTCGCGAACATGGCGTATTGGGGGCGTCTGAGCTACGGCGTGAACGAAGACATCGTCGGCGCCGAGACCTCGGAAAGCGCCGGCCGGCCGGCCTGCTTTCGCGTCGTGTGGCAGGGAGACAGCGACTGCGTCGAATGCCGCGGCGAGTACGGCTATCCGCCGTCGCACCCCTGCGGGCGCTCGCGCGAAGGCTGGCGGCTGCGCGGCGAGATCGACAAGGTCTATCAGCCCGGCGACGTGGGGCTGATTTTTGAGGTCGGCCGCGACGAGGAGAACGAAGACATCACCGGTTTCGCGAACCTCGTGCTCAGCGCCCAGGCAGAGGGGCCCTATCTCGGCGATTTTCAGCAGTGGCACAGCGCCCGCATGCCGACGACGCGGCATCCCAAGGGCGCTCTTAACGTGCTCTTTGCCGACTTCCACGGCCGGACGGTCCGGCCGGTTTCATCGCAAGGCGGGCTGCCGGAAAAGTACTCGCCGCTGGTGCGGGTCTCGCCGTATCAGCCCGGACTGGAGTGACCCGCGTCGTTTTTCAGATTTCGCGCCGGCGTGGCCCGGCGCCATTTTGGGAGGAGAGGACATGCGACAGATTGCGTCTCGATTGGCCGGCGTCAGCCTTGCCGTTTTGCTGTGGGGCGTCGCCCCGAGCACAGCCGACGTCAACGTCACGCTCGATCCAAGCCGAAACTGGCTGGGCTACATGAACGTGTTTGATTTGCCCGTCGGCGGCGGCGGGTATCTGTGGGGCAGTCCCTGGGGAACAGCCGACCTCGCCGCTGTGTTCTCCGGGTCGGCGCTGCGCCTGAGCCCGAACACAAACACGTACAACCCGTCCGACCCGTATTGGGTGAATCCGGACGGCAGCGGCGCGAAGTGGATGAACGCCAACATGTACGTGGAAGACACCAGCTACGTCGGCCAGACGGTCAACTTCTCCGGCCAGACGCTGGTCAATTCGTTCGTGCCGGGCTACTCCTCGCGGGCCTTTATCAAGGTTCTCGATCCGGCTCTCGGCTGGGCGACGATCGCTGAAACGTACGCGCCCCTGGTCGGCGGCCAGCCGTTCGCGCTCTCGCTGAGCGTGCCGAACACGCCTGGGCTGGTGCCGCAATATGGCTTTGTCACCGACGGCGCCAACGCGAACCCGGCTACGGTCGAGCAGTTGGGGCATGTCCTGATTGCGCCGATTCCCGAACCTGCCAGCGCCCTGCTGTTGGTCGTCGGCGCGATGTTCGCGGCCCGACGCCGTTAAAGCGTCGCTGCCGCTTCGTTCGATCCGCATTTCACTGCGGAGGAATCGCGATGGAATGGAACAGGAAGCGAGCCGGCTGCGGCTGGTTCCCGACGCCGGATCTGGCGGCGACGGCACATCGTGTGCTGCTGGCGGCGGTCCTGCTCGCTTCCTCCATCCATGCGCAGCTCGTCAATCCGGGTTTCGAATCCAATGGCGGCTCGCTTTCCGAATGGACGACATTCAACAACGTCATTCCAAACGTGATCGCATCGACGACCTCGCCTCGCAGCGGGGCGGCGTGCGCAAAGACGTTTGGCGGATACAACGGGAACCCGAACTGGTCGGGTTTCTTTCAAAACGTCCCGGCCTCGGGCGGCCAGTTTTGGCAGGCCCAGGCGTACTTTCGCCACAACAGCGGCGACTCGCTCGTCGGCACATCGAATCGCGTGCTGATCAAGATCGAGTTCTACCGCGTGCCGAACGGCTCGTACGGGTCCGCGGACATGCTGCTGGAAACGCAGGTCGAAGCGTTGAGCGCGTCGAGTCCGCTGGATTCCTGGAACATCGGCGCCCACAGCGCGACCGCTCCCGCCGGAACCGTCGAAACCCGGCTTGTGTTCGTATTTGAGCAACGCTCGAACGCGGGCGGCGCGGCATTCGTCGACGACGTCACGTTCGTTCCCACCGATCCGCCCCCCGATCCGACCTGGGAACTGATCTGGAACGACGAATTCGACGGCGCCTCGATCGATGGCACGAAATGGCGGGTCGAAGATCTGCACCTGAACAAGAACAACGAGCTTCAATATTACGCACCGGATGAAGTCTACGTGTCAGGCGGCGATTTGACGCTGCGCAGCCGCCGGCGCAGCTATTGGGGCTACGACAACGCCGGAAGCTGGCGGCACTTCGATTACACCTCGGGCCTGGTCGAGACGCGCGATCGGTTCGCGACGACGTTCGGGCGAATCGAGGTGCGGGCCAAGCTCCCGTCCACACGCGGCCTCTGGCCGGCACACTGGATGCTGCCCGACTCCCGGCAATGGCCGCCGGAGATCGACATCATGGAACTGCTCGGCCACGAGCCGACGCGGGTGTACATGACGCATCACTGGGGAACGTGGCCGCAGGTCCAGAGCGACGGCGGAAGCTACAGCGGGCCGGACTTCTCCGCCGATTTCCACACGTTTGCGATCGAGTGGAGCCCGACCAGAATCGACTGGAAGGTCGATGGCCTCCTGCGGTTCTCCAGCACCAGCAACATTCCGCGTGAGCCCTTCTACATCATCCTGAACACAGCGGTCGGCGGCGACTGGCCGGGAAATCCCGACGGCACCACCGTGTTTCCGCAATATCACCGGATTGACTACGTGCGGGTCTATGCGCCCGCGGACCCTGGCACGCCGGTCGCAAATCTGGTGGATTCGACAGCGGGCACGGCGGTTGCGGACGGCGTCATCGCTCCCGGCGAGTACGCCACGTCGCTTCAGGGAATCAACGCCGGTCTGCAAGATCGCATCGGCCGCACCAGCACGGTCTTCGTGGATTCCGCCGCCGACGGCCGCTTGAACATCGCGTTTCAAAGTACGACGGCGTGGTCGGCGGCGGCGGCGTATGGCGTCGTGACGTACGTCGACTCGCAAGCGGGCGGTTACGCATCTACGTACGGACTCGCCGATATTGCCGCGCGGGCGCGGCGTCTGGCCAGTGGGAAGGGACTGAGCACATCGCAGCGGTCGGACCTGTATTTCGCCGCCGGCTTCCGTGCGGACTACGCGGTGGTTTTCGAGCCGAACTACGTCACCGTCTTTCGCCTCGATGCCGTGAGCCACGAAGCGATCAATGGCGCCGCGCTCGGCGCAGCGCTCGATATGCTCGGCGGGACCGAGGTGCGCTATCGCCTCGACGACGGCAGCCAGGGCGGGCGCATTCGCGAATGCGAGCTGCGGCTCGCGCAGATCGGCGTCGCGCCGGGCGGGTCGTTCCGCTTCGTCTGCACGATGCTGAACGGCGACACGGCATTTCGCGCGAACGAATTCGTGGGCGTCGCGTCGGGCAACACCTGGGACGCCGTGAATCCCGGCGCCAGCCCGACGGCGCTCAAGCCCGGCGATTACGCGATGTTCACCTCCGTCGCCGCGACGCCCTGCGGTGCGGCGTGCGGCATCCCGGGCGCCAGCGGCGATCTGGACGGCGATTGCGACGTCGATCTGGACGACCTGACGCGCCTGCTCGGCCACTTCGGCGAGGCTAGCGGCGCGATTCATGAGCAAGGCGACGCAGACTGGGACGGCGATGTCGATCTCGTGGATCTGACCGCCCTGCTCGCCGTTTTTGGGAATACGTGTCCGTAACGCGATCGGACCTGGATCGGCGTACGGGCGAGACGATCGTTGGTGACCGGCGCAGGCTGCAACGGCCGAGCGCCGCGGTGCTTCGAATAAGGGGAACGAGATGACGTTGGCACGGAATATCTTCAGACTGTCGCGCTTCGCTCTCACGGCGTTGGCCCTCGGCGCATCGAGCGTCTCCGCTCAAATTCTGGATGAGGACTTCTCCGGGGTTGCGGGCAACGGCGCCGCTTTCTTCAGCGGCTCCGGCTTTGGCCAGACGTTCGATTGGGATTCCGGACTAGCCGGCGAGAACGCCTTCGCGGGCACCGACGGCTATGCACACATCGGCGGCGCCACGGCTATCGGTCTGGCGACGGGCGGCGTCGGCGGCAGCGGCGCGGGACAGATCCTGATCGGCAACGTCACATACAACCTGATCGATCAGAACTTCAACGCCGTCGCCGGCTCGGGCGGCGGCGCGTTCCTGGTCGGCAACGGCCTGCCGGACACCAATGGCTTCACGCCGGGCTGGGACAACGGCATCGCCGGCGAGCAGGCGTTCGGCGGAACATATGGCGGCGCGATCCTCGTCGGCCAGATGACCGCCAATGGCCTGACAACCGGCGGCGTGTCGAACACCGGGCGCGGGCAACTGCGCGTCGATAACGTCAGCACGCTCGGCGGAAACTGGTACGCCGGAATGCAATGGCCGATCGGCTCACTGCCTGGCGCTACGCCGCTTCAAAACGCGAGCTTCGAAAACGGCCTCACCGGCTGGACCGAGTACAGCGAAGGCTGGAACATCGACGCGGTCACGGCGACGGGCGGCCCGCCGGCGATCGTCCCGCGCACGGGCAACGTGCTTTGCAAGATGTTCGGGCGGTTCTGGGGGACGTACAACACCTCGGGCATCTACCAGCAACTGCCCGCGCAACCGGGACAGACCTGGCAGATCGACGGATACGCCCGATCGAACTCGGACGACACCATCGCGGGAACGCAGAATTTCATGCAGATGCGGATCGAGTTCGTCGACGCCGGCGGAACGGTTCTGCTCAGCGGCCAGCAGACGATGCTGGACGGAAGCGGGCCGTTTGACGTGTGGGTCGATCCGGCTCCGCTTCACCTCACTGCTCCCGCCGGCACGGTCGGCGTCCTATCGGTGTTTGAATTCGTCCAGCCCGCCAGTGCCTACGAAGGCGGCGCGATTCACCTCGATGATGTAAGCGCGAAGTTGATCGGCGGCCCCGGCGGCGTCGATCTAGCGAAGGCTGGAACATCGACGCGGTCACGGCGACGGGCGGCCCGCTTTCGACCGCAATCGAGGCGGACGCCAGCGGAAATCCGGCCAGCGGCGTCTTTGACCGCAACTCGTCGAGCTACGTCGTCGTGGTCGCGTTCAACACCGAGGCGGCCGCTTGGGGCACGGGCGGAACGCTCGACGTCGACAACCTGCGGCTCGCGAATCTGAATTCGGAAGGCAGTGTCTGGTACGGCGGCCTGTACTGGAATGCACTTTCCATCCCGCCGGGGACCGGACTTGGCGATCTGCAACTCTCGGCCGACATCAAGGGCGGAACGGTCGGCGGAGCATACCAGCTTCGGCTTGAAGGCTATCGCGTCGGCGCCGCGGGTCTGAATGAGAACTTTGACACCGTCACCGGAGTCGGGGGCGGCACGTTCCTTAGCGATACGGACGTCGCAGGCGGAATCACCTTCGGCTCCGACGGCGACTGGGATACCGGCATCGCCGGAGAAGGTGCGTTCGGCGGCGTTTTCGGTCAGGCCGAAGTGTTCACCGGCGGCGGCTTCTCGGCGACCGGTCTGGTCGGCGGCGGGCTGAGCGGGGGCGGCGGCGAAATCTCCGTGCTCGACATCATCGTCGGCCCCGGCGGCGGCTGGTACGCCGGACTGAGCTGGGGAAATCAGGGGCTCGCTTCGACCGTTCTTTCGCAGGTCACGTTGAGCGCGAGCGTTCGCGGCTTGGCGCAGCCCGGCGGAAATCTGGGCGTCTATGAATTGCGAATCGAAGACGCGCAGGGCGATCGAATGTACTGGCGCGCCACTGCAACCGGCGACTGGCAGACCATCGGCGGCCCGCTCAGCAGCGCGACCGAAGGGCCGCGACTCGGCGGCGGCGGCGACGGAGTCTTCAACCTCGATTCACCCACGTATTCCGTCGCATTGTCCTTCATCGATCCTGAGACCTCCTGGCTCTACGGCGGAACGCTTCAGATCGACAACCTGTACCTGACCCCAGTCACCACACGCGTGGAGGTCGGCCGCGTCACGTTCAACGGCGTATCCAACGGCACGTTCCAGAGCGTCGGCGGACTGCTCAGCGACGGCGTCACCAACTTCGGCGACTACACGCAGAATTTCGACGCGGTCACCGGCGTAGGCGGCGGCATCGGCGGCGGGTGGGACACCGGCCTGACGAACGAAGGCTCGTTCTACGGCACCTACGGCGGCGCCGGCGGCACGGGCGCCTTCGCGCAAGGCTGCTTGAACTGCGGCGTGGGCGGCGGAAAGGCCGGCCAGGTCTCCGTCAGCGGAATGAACTGCGGGACGGGAGGATGGTGGGCCGGCGTGACCTTTACGAACGTACCCGCGAATCTCGCGGGCGATCCGGCCCAGACCTTCCTGACCGGAAAGATCAGCGGGACGGCAAACGCGGGTGCGGGCGAATCGCTGGGCACATATTTGTTCCGCGTGGAGGACGCCGACAACACCTCGCTTCAGTTCGAAGTGCTGGCGAATGGCCAGTACCAGAACGTGGGCGGCGCCCTCTCGGCCGCGTCGCTTGTGCAGATCGACCAGGGTGACAACATCTTCAACTACAACCAGCCGACCTACACGATCACGATCGCTTTCGTCGGAACCGCAAGCAACTGGAATGCAGGCGGTACGCTCACCGTCGATGATCTTTTCCTGACCGGAATCGGACTCGACGACGCCAACGAGTACGTCGTGGCGGTCGCGTTCGACGACGAAGTAACAACCTGGGGCAACGCCGGGTCGATCATCGTCGACAATGCCTATCTCGGGCCGCCGGCGGCGAACTGCCCAGGCGACCTGAACGGCGACAACCTTGTGAACCTGACCGACCTCGCCTTGCTTCTGTCTCACTTCGGCATGGCGAGCGGGGCAACGTGGGCCGACGGCGACCTCACCGGCGACGGCGCCGTTTCACTTGACGACCTCGCGCTGCTGTTGAGCGTGTTCGGCACGACCTGTCCGTAGCGGCACGCCCGCCCCGAGGCGGGTTTGTTAGGGCACGGCATCCGGCAACGCAATCTGCCCTGGCGGATGCCGTGCCTTCGGGGGAGAACCAGACGTGCGGACGAATTCCGACGGGGACGCCGCCGCAATCGGCCGAATTCCATTCGGGCCGATCGTCATCCTCGTCGCCGCCGTCGCATCCACGCTGCTCCTCGCGGCTCGACCGGCGCAGGACCGGCACGAAGTGCGAATGTGGACCTTCGCCCGCCTGCATCACCAGATCTATCAGCAGCAGGTTGCGGAGTGGAACGTCGCCCAAACGCCGCGAATCGATCTCTCGCTGCTCAGCCTTCTGGCGATTGAGCAGCGCATGCTCTCGGCGTTTCTGGCCGAGACGACCGTCGCGGAATTGATCGAGGTCGAGCGACGAAACGCCGCCCGCGCCTTCGCCGGTCCGCTCGAGAGCGTCGGATTCGTCGATCTGACGGATCGGCTGAAGGCCGAGGGGCTCGATCAGGCGATCAATCCTGCGTCGTTCTCGCCCTGGACGACGCGCGGGCGGATATTCGGGTTGCCGCACGACGTGCACCCGGTCATGCTCGGCTATCGGGCCGATATCGTCGAGTCCGCCGGAATCGACGTGTCCAAGATCGAAACGTGGGACGATTTCGCCCACGTGCTTGGGCCGCTGATGGCGGATCGCGATGCGGATGGGCGGCCGCGACGATACCTGCTTAATCTCTGGGAAACTCACTTCGAGGTGATCGAGCTGCTGCTGCTTCAGGCCGGCGGAGGCCTGTTCGACAGCGACGGCCGCCCCACGCTCGATGATCCGATCAACGCCGACGTGCTTGTGCAGCTCGCCGTCTGGTGCGCCGGCCCCGACAGAATCGCCGCCGACGTGCCCTACTTTTCGGCGTCCGGCAACAAGCTGCTGCTCGACGGGTACGTCATCGCGTCCTTCGTGCCCGATTGGATGTGCAACATCTGGCGGAACGAGATTCCGCAACTCGCCGGAAAGGTGAAGCTCATGCCGCTGCCTGCGTGGAAGCCTGGCGGCCGCCGCACGAGCGTGTGGGGCGGCACGATGCTCGGCATCTCGCGCACGGCGGCGAATCAGGAGGCCCTCTGGGAGTTCGCCAAGTACCTCTACCTGTCGCCGATTTCCGCGCGCGAGCTTTACACGAAGGGCGACATCGTCACGCCCGTGCGATCCCTGTGGAGCGATCCGGTTTTCGACCAGCCGGACGCGTATTTCTCCGGCCAGGCGAAGGGCCGCATGTACATCGAACTGGCCCCGCACGTGCCGGTGCGACACAGCTCGCCCTTCGGCGCCATCGCCGCCGACCGGCTTCAGACCGCGGCGATCTCCGTGGCCGCCTATGCCAGGCGAGCCCCCGGCGCGACGCGCGCGGAGCTGCTGTCGGAAGCGCGGCGGGCGCTGGCCGTCGCCCAGGCCGATGTGCTGGCGAACGTGCGGCGAAATTCGTTTGTGCGCGCGGATTTTCATGAGGAGGCTGGCCAATGACCTCTTCACGCGCGGCGGCGCCGCACGCGGGAGCCTGGCTGCTGATCGGTCCGTTTCTCGGAATCTTCGCGCTGTTCACCGCGTATCCGCTTGTGCGGGCGGTCATGCTCGCATTTCAACAGACCTTCGGACCGGGCGCCGCACACTACGTCGGATGGGCGAACTTCGATTTCCTGTCTCGCGATCCGATGTTCTGGAAAGCCGCGAAAAACACCGGGGTCTTCACGCTTGGGTCGATCCTGATTCAACTCCCCCTTTCGCTGGCGCTGGCGCTGCTGCTGAACCGGCCCGGCCTGCGCGGGCGCGCGATCTACCGCACCATCTTCTTCACGCCCGCCCTGGTCGGCGTCGTGTTCGTGGGCATGATCTTCATGCTGCTGTTCGAAAAACGCACCGGCCTTGTGAATCAGGCGTTGCACGCCGCGATCGGAGTCGATCTCGATTTCGCCTGGCTCGAAACGTACATCATGCCGGCGATGATCCTGGCCACGCTCTGGCAGTACGTCGGTTTCAACATGGTGTACTTCCTCGCGGCGCTTCAGAACGTCTCGCGCGATCTCGTGGAGGCGGCGACCATCGACGGCGCCGGCGCGGTCGGCCGCTTCTTTCACGTCACGCTGCCGAGCATCCGCCCGATCGCGTCCTTTGTGGTGCTGCTGTCGATCGTCGGCAGCGTGCAGTTCTTCGAATTGCCGTATGTTCTCCTCAACGGCACCGGCGGCCCCGAAAATCGGGGTCTGAGCATCGTGATGTACCTCTATCAGACCGGTTTTCAGGCCGGCGACCTCGGCTATGCCTCGGCGATCGCCTGGGTGCTGGCGATCGTGCTGGCGGCCTGTACCGTCGCCATGCGTTTCCTCGCGCGAGGGGAGGACGCATGATTCGCCAGCAAGCGCAATCAGCCGACTCTGGCCGGATCGGCGGCGCGCTCGTGCACGCCGTGCTGCTGGCGTCCGCCGCGCTCATCATCATCCCGCTGATCTGGCTGGTCTGTGCGTCGCTGAAACGCAACGAGGATTTCTTCACGTCGCGATTCCTGCCTGCGGGCTCCGGTTTTCTGGGCGTGGCATGGGAGCGCCTGACGCTGGACCATTTCCGATCGCTCGCGCAGCTCGGGATCGGGCGCGCGGCGCTGATCTCCGTGTTCCTCGCGTCGGTCACGGCGGTCGTCGCGACGATGGCCGCCGCGATGGGCGGCTTCGCGCTCGCGCGGCTGCGGTTCCCCGGGCGCAGGCTCGCCGAGTCGCTCGTGCTGGCGGCGATCATCATTCCGCCGACGCTCCTGCTGGCGCCCGGATATCAGTTGCTGTTCCAACTGGGCCTGCTCGACACCATGGCGGGGCTGATCCTTCCCGCCGCGGCGCCCGCATTCGGAGTCTATCTGTTCCGGCAGGCGACGCTGAGTTCCGTCCCGCCGCAGTTGCTGGAAGCAGCCCGGATTGACGGATGCGGGGATATTTCCGCGTTCTTCAAAATCGCGTTGCCGTTGGTCATGCCGATGGTTTCCGCGTTTCTGATGATCACGTTTCTTGGCACATGGAACAACTTTCTCACGCCGCAGGTCGTGCTCCAGACGCCGAGCAATTTCCCGCTCGCCGTCACGGTCGCGCAGCTTCGCGGAGTTTATTACCAGGAGTACGGCCTGCTGATGGCCGGCACGCTGGTGTCGATCGCGCCGCTCCTGCTGCTGTTTCTGCTGCTTCAGCGCGATTTCATCAGCGGCCTGACCAGCGGCGCCGTCAAGGGGTGACAGGAGATGTCCGTTCGCAGAGACAATCGCACGTCCGGCTTTCCGGCGGATTTCGCCTGGGGCGCGGCTTCCTCCGCGTTTCAGATCGAAGGCGGCGCTTCGCCGGACCTGCGCGGCCGATCGATCTGGGACGAGTTCTGCCGCGAGGCCGGCACGGTGCACGCGGGAGAAACCGCGGACATTGCCTGCGACCACTTTCATCGAATCGCCGAAGACGTCCAACTGATGCGGCGCATGGGGCTGCGGGCTTACCGTTTTTCGATCGCGTGGCCGCGCGTGCTGCCGGACGGATGCGGGGCCGCAAGCGACGTCGGCTTGTCGTTCTACGACCGTCTGGTTGACGAGCTGCTGGCCGCAGGGATCGAGCCTTGGGCGACGCTCTATCACTGGGACTTGCCGAGCGCGCTCCAGGCCCGCGGCGGCTGGCAAGACCGCGAAATCGCCGACTGGTTCGCCGAGTACGCACGCTGCGCCGCCGCTCGGCTCGCCGACCGCGTGCGCTGCTGGATCACGCTCAACGAACCGCAGATTTTCATCGGCCTTGGGCTTGGGCAGGGAATTCACGCTCCGGGTCTGAAGCTCTCCATCCGCGGCCAACTGGCTTGCGTTCATCACGCGCTTCTCGCGCACGGCCGCGCTGTCCAGCAGATCCGCGCCGCCGCAACGCGCCCGGTTCAGATCGGCTGGGCGCCCGCCGTCCGCGTCAATTACCCGGCGACCGATGCGCCCGCGGACATCGCCGCCGCCCGCGACGCGACCCTCGCAGTGCTCAAACCGGACTTGTGGAACACGAGCTGGTTCGCCGAACCGATTCACTGCGGCTGCTATCCGGCGGACGGCCTGCGTCACTTCGGCGCCGACGCCCCGGTGGCGTGTTCGAGCGATTTTGAGATCATCCGCCAGCCAATCGACTTTCTCGGCGTGAACATCTACTCCGGCACGCCGACCGCCGCGGGTCCGGACGGCCGGGTGATAGAACTCAAGCACGGGGCCGGCTGCCCCCGGTCCGCCCTGAATTGGCCGGTCGCGCCCGCGTCGCTGCGCTGGGGGCCGCGCTTCCTCTGGGAGAAATACCGCGCGCCGATCGTCGTCACCGAGAATGGAATGTCCAACCTCGATTGGATCGACCTCGACGGGCGCGTGCGCGATCCGCAGCGGATCGACTACACGCGCCGCTACCTGCTCGAACTGGAGCAGGCGATCGCC
>JACRLV010000200.1 GCA_016235145.1 Planctomycetota bacterium | reverse complement strand
CGCCCGCCGCGTGCGGCCTTCGACGGTCGCCCAGCTTCCGCGGTAGTTCTGCGAATATCCGACCAGCAGGTCGGGGGCGATCGCGGGATCGGCGCCCGGATACTCCTGGGCGGTGATGTAGGTGCGGACGACGACCTGGGCGTCGCCGGCGTCCGCGTCGCGCAGCGCGACCAGCTTTTCGGAGATCTCCCGCAACAGCGCCGGCGCGTCCTTGGGATCGACGATGCCCTTTTTCTCGCGGCCGCGCAGGTTCAGGTAGATCGAGTTGATCCCGACCGCGTAGGCCCGCGTGCGGCTCCAGTCCACATAGGGCAGCAGCAGGTGTTGGGCGGAATTTTCCGCGGTCTGCTCAGCCGAAAGCTCGGCCAGGAAGCCCTCGCCGGCGAGCCAGCGGTTTACGTTTACGCCGCGGCGAAAGCTGGAAAAACCATGATCGGAGCAGATCAGCAGCAGATCATCGTCGTGCAGCGCCGCGAGCGCTTCGCCGACGCGCTCGTCCATTTCCTCGTAGACCTTCTCGATCACATCGACGTATTTGCCTTCCTGCTCCGGCTTGCGGCCCGGGTGGCCGGGGTCGATGTCGCGCCAGAAGATGTGCGAGAGCTGGTCGGTGTGGCCGAAGTAGAAGAAGAGAAACCCGCGATCGAATTGCGCGAGGGCCTGGCGGTACTGCTTTGTTCGCTCAGTCGCCAGCAGGCGGACCATTTCGAGGAAGTCGTCCTCCGTCATCGCGTCGGAGCGCAGGGCCTTCGTGTCTTCGGGGATGCCCTGCGTGTAGTAGCGGCCGGCCAGCTCGGAGATTTCCGCCGCAAAGTCGCTCGGCGTCGAGATCGGCTGGGCGGGGTTCTGCGGGTCGATGTTCAGCGGCGAGACGTAGAGTTCCAGGTTCGGATGCACGCTGCGGAGGTAGAGCCGGGCCATCGCGGGCACGCGCGTCGGCCCGCCGACGGACGCGACGAAGCCCTCGCCCTTGAGATCAGGGCGTAATTCAAGCGGGACCCATCCGCTCCATTCGCCGGCCCTTAGCAGCACGCGCGTCTGATCGATCTGGATGGTTGCGACGTCGTCGGTTGGGTCGCGCACGACGTCGACGACGGCGCGAGTGATTCCACGTTTCCTGTCGGCTTTCGTGAACTCCGGCCGGATGAAGGGCGACGGCGGTCCTTCGAGGCTGGCGCTGGCGTGGTGCTGCCGAACGTCGAGCCGCACGAAGCGTCCGCCGGGCACGAATTCCTCGTCGTCCAGCATGTCCTCGCGCAGCACCGTGAATTCGCCGTAGCCGCCGTTCACGTCCGGCGTGCCCATCCCGCACAGGCAGCGGAGCGGCGCGCCGCCGAAGGGCGTGACGAGCCGTTTCCAGAGCGGGCGCTGCACTGGCGGCGGCGGGTAATTCGCGGGCACGCGGTAGATCGTGGTATCGATGCCGGCGCGAATGAGGTCGTCCCAGAACGAGGGGCCGCGCCGCAGGGAGACGAGTTGATCGCCTTCGAGCGGCAATTGCCACGCGGTGCCCGGCAGCGGAACGCGATCCGGAACGAAGGACGAGTACCATCGCCGAACCGGCCGAATGTCCGAGGTTGACAGATAGAGGTCGATTACCTGCGGGTCGGGCACGTCCGGCTTTCGATGGACGAAGTCGTAGATCTGGTGCTTGCCGGGGTCCGAACCGCTGATGAAATTCGACCAGGCGACCGGGCTCTGCGGCGGCATGCTGGTGCCGAGCGAGTTGAATGTGCCCTTTGCCGCGACGCGGGCGAAGTTCGGAAGTCGTCCTTCGTCCATCATCCGTCGAAGCAAGGTCGGATCGAGCCCGTCCATTCCGACGACGAGCATCCTGCCGCCGGTCGCGGCCCTTTCGGGCGCGGGGTTTCCTGCGCAGCCCATAAAAAACAGGCACGAAGGCACGAAGGCACGAAGGCACGAAGCGAGGAGTCGGGCCACGCGTTTTCCCTTCGTGCCTACGTGCCTACGTGCCTTCGTGCCTTCTTGCATCATGCCGCCCCCAGCAGAGACTGGCCGTCCATGTACCCGGGCTTGCTGATGCCGAAGAGGTCGAGGACGGTGGGTCCGAGGTCGATGATGCTCGCCGCTTCGCCGGGGATTCGCCGACTACAGAAGAGCACGCCGGGGACGAGTTGCGGATGTACGCAGTGATCGCCGCTCCAGGCTTTCAGATTGTCGCAGATGACCGCTTCGCCGCACTTGCCGATCGCCGCGTCCCAGGAGACGCGATAGCCGGCGTTGTAGCCGACGACGATGTCGGGTGCGTTCTCGACGTAGGGGCCACGGTAAACGCGGGTCGCGGCGACGGCCTCGTGGACGGCGGTCTCGCCGTTTCCGTCCTTCATTCCCGTCAACTTTCGGCAGATTTCGCTCACCAGCGCTGCATGCCGGGCAGGCTCGACGATTCCCGCGGCCTCGCGGCCCTTCAGGTTCACGAAGATTCCCGCCAGGCCGACGGCGTAGGCCCGCGTGCGGGTCCAATCGATGTCAGCGAGATAGGGCGTCGAGCCGACTCGCTTATTGTCCTTGAGCACCAGATAGCCGTTGTCGCGGAGCCATGCGTTCAAATCGACGCCGCGGCGGAAGGGCTTGAAACCGTGGTCGGACATCACGAACAGCGTGGTGTCGGGGCCGAGCTTTGCGATCGTCCGGCCGACGAGGTTGTCCATGCGCTGGTACATTTCGCGAATGACATGCCGGTGCGTGGCGCGCTGCTCGTTGGTCAGCGCCGGGTGCTGACCGTCGATGAACCGCCAGAACATGTGCTGGATGCGGTCCGGGCCGTCGAAGACGCAGACGACCAGCCCGCGACGGACTTTTTCGAGCGCGTCGAAGAACATTTTTTCGCGCTCGGCGTGAATGTCGTAGGCCTGTTCGAGGAAGCCGTCCTCGCTCATCACCTTTTCCGACAGCGACCAGGTGTCCTCCGCGAGGCCGAGCGTCGAGAACGAGCCTTGCCGGCGGGCGAGGTAGCTTGAATAGACGAGCGGATGCGAGATCGGCATGACCGGTTTGTCCGGGTCGATCTGGATCGGCGTGCAGTACATTTCGAACGGCGCTTCGAACCGCTTCAGCACGAAGCGGCAGACGCCGCGGACCTTGATCCCGGGCGCCGCCGAAAACGAAACGCGCACCCAAGGGCTGTGATGGCCGATTTTCAGCGGGACCGTCTCGCCGCCGAGGTGGAGGACGGCGGAATTTCCGCCTCCTGTCCGCGAGACGCGGAACGTTGCGCGCAGCTCAGCGCGATCGGCTCGCAGGCTGTTGACCGGTCCGCGCAGATAGCCAACGACGGCGTCGCCGCGGCGCTCGACGAGAATACGGTCGCCGCCGACGTCGCCGTCGGTTGTCGAGCCGGCCTGGCCCTGCTCCACATAGTGCGAGAACATGCCCTGCGTGCCGCGCAGGTCGGGCACGCACATCGCCGAGAGCTGCACGCCGCGGAAACGATCCGGCGGGAATGTGATCGGCACGCGCAAGATCGCGGAGAACACGCCGGCGTCGCCGAGCACGGTCCAGAAGGGCTTGCTGCGGCGAAGGGCGGTCATCTCGGGCTTGCTGAGCGGGACGACGAAGCGGAAGAGCTTCATCGTGCGGCGGGCTTCGCGGATGCGCACGGACGAAATTGTCGGGCGATAGTCCGCGGTGCGGGCGATGAAGTCGAAAATGTTGTGCTTGCCGGGATTGCTGCCCGTGCTGAAGCTCGACCACGCGACGGGCGAGAGCGGCGGCCAGGTGGTTCCGAGCCGCTTGTAGCAGCCTTGGTCGCGCAAGCGGGCGAGATTAGGCAGCAGCCCTTCGGCCATGAACTGCTCGGTGAGGGTGGGCTCCAGCCCGTCGAGGCCCAGCACGACGACGCGGCGCGTTTTCGCCTTTCGCAGTGCCCGCCGGCCGCGGACGAGCCGCCAGATCATGCGAACCGGGAATGACACGAGGTAGAACAGGCCGGTCAGGATCGCGACGAAGACCGCAAAGCACGATCCGAGGAGCGCGACGCCTGCCCCGGGGCCGATGTAGGCCTCGTCCGGCCGGCCGGCGGAGATCGCCTGTTGCGATTGGATCGCGAGCGCGACGCACAGCACGTAGACGATCCACGCGGCGACGGCGTAGCGATGACGTAGCTGAATCGAGAGGAACGGCGGGAATGCGAGCGGGTCCGTGAAGCCAAAGCCGTCCGGGGCTTCGAGTGGTTGGTTCGGGTCGCGGTTTGTGTGATTCGGGTTCTTCATTTCGCGTGATGCTTCGCGGCATTCGTAGCGTCG
>JACRLV010000199.1:10651-12499 GCA_016235145.1 Planctomycetota bacterium | reverse complement strand
TTCAAAGACGCCAAGACGAATGGTTTTTTTTTTTTTTTTTTGCACGTGAAAACGGTCGAGAGGAAAGACGCAGCGCGGATCGGGGCTGTGCCAGGAAATCGTGCCGCGCGGCCCGCCCATTGGAAAGACGCCGGCGCAATACGCATTCAGAACCAGTTCAGGCGTGATCCGCTTAGCCATCGCAGACGACCTTCGGCGGACGACCGGGCGCCTTCCGGCGGTCTCCGCTCACGAGCTTCCGCCGGCACGGTAGGAGGGGCCGTCGATCTTCTCCACGAAGTCGCGCTCGACCTCGACCACCACCGACTGCGCGAGCATCTCGACGTTGAGCGCGATGCGCGTGCGCTTGTGCCGCCGCACGATCACGCCCTCGAGTCCGGCGAGCGAGCCGGCGACGACGCGGACCCAGTCGCCGACCGCCAGGCTGGGGCCCCACTCGAAATCCGAACGGCTGGACAGCACGCGCTGAATCTGGCGGAGCTGGCCGACCAGTTCGAGCTGGTTCGGCACGGCGAGCGTGCCGGCGACCCGGTTGGTGGTCAAGGCAATTCGCCGCTGCTCGTCGCCGGCGACGAAGAAGACATAGCCCGTAAACACGGGAACGACTGATTTCGATGCGCGGCCGGTCGCGCGGCTGTGGGTCAAGCGGATCGACAGCGGCAGGTAGGCGAAGACGCCCATGGCGCGGAGGTCGCGGTAGAGCGCCTTCTCGTTTCGCGGCTTCGTGTGGGCCACCCACCATGCGCCCGGCAGATTCTCCGGAATCGCGTCCGCGGGCGGCTGCTGAATCAGCTCCTCCCACTGCGCGTCATCCTTGCGTAGCCCGGTCACTGCCACGGGAACTCCCTTTCCCCATTCCAGCAATACGCTGACAACAGCCGGACGCGGCAAATGCAGCGTCGAACCTCCGAGTCCGATGAGTCGCAAGCCCGAGTCTAGTGTAGCTAGTCAGAAATAGTGCATCACGGGTGGTACGGGCGTCTCGCCCGTTGTCCGACCCGGGCGGGACGCCCGGACCACCCTGTTAAGATGCAAACAGCGCGACTAAATACACTAGCCGTTCGTCCACGACGGCGGTCGCTTCTCCAGAAAAGCCGCCATGCCCTCGCGCGCGTCGGAGCACGAGAAGCACATCGCGAACTGCTTGACCTCGTCGTTGTGGGCCAGCGCATGCTTGATTCGCCGGATCGCCGCCGGCGAACCCGCTCTCAATCGCTCCACCCAACGGGCCAATGCCGCGTCCAAGTCCGCCGGCGCCGGCACGACTTCGTCCACCAGGCCGATCCGCAGAGCTTCTTCGGCGGTGACGCCCTCGCCTGAGAACATCAGCCGCTTGGCGTGTGCCAATCCGACGATCTTCGCGAGCCGCTGCGTGCCGCCCCAGCCGGGAACCAGGCCCAGCCGGCTCTCCGGCTGTCCGAGCTTGGCAGTGGAGACCGCGATCCGAAAATCGCACGCCAGCGAAATCTCGCAACCGCCGCCCAGCGCGTGACCGTTGATCGCCGCGATCGAAACTTGCGGCAAGGCGGCGAGCGCGGCGAAAACATGATGGCCGGTCTTGGCGAAGATTTCACCGTCATCCTCGGAGAAGCCCGCCATCTGGGCGATGTCGGCGCCGGCGGCGAATGTCTTGCCCACCCCTCGCAGAACGACGAAACGCACGGACGGGTCGTTGTGGATGCGCTCCAGCAGAACCCCGAGCGAGCTGATGACGCCCGAGGAAAAGACGTTTACGCCGGTCGGGCTGCTGAACTGGAACGTCGCAACGGCCCCTGCGCGGAGCAATTCGACCTGGGTGGCGGGTTTTTCAGCGGTTTGCGTCATAGTTGTAGAAGCCCCTTCCGTTTT
>JACRLV010000199.1:0-10519 GCA_016235145.1 Planctomycetota bacterium | reverse complement strand
GCCGGCCGGCCCGGACCATCGTCCGCAGCAGCGGCGTCGGCCGGTAGCGATCATCCCCAAGATCGCGGTGCAGCACTTCCATGATGAACAGACAGGTGTCCAAACCGATCAGATCGGCGAGGGCCAGCGGCCCCATCGGATGATTGCACCCGAGCTTCATCACCTCGTCAATGGTATTTGCGTCGGCGACGCCGTCCTGAAGCGTGCAGACCGCCTCGTTGATCAGCGGCATCAGCACGCGATTGCTGACGAAGCCGGGGTGATCCTTGACGCGATGCGGAATCTTGCCGACCTCCTTCGCCAGCGAGCTCGTCAGTTCGTACACAGCCTCGTCGGTCTGCAATCCGACCACCACCTCGACGAGCTGCATCAGCGGCACGGGGTTGAAAAAGTGCATGCCGATGAACTGGCTCGCACGGCCGCTCGCCGCCGCCAGCTCGCTGATCGAGATGCTGCTGGTGTTGCTGGCGAAGACCACGTCCGGCGGGACGATCCTGTTCAGCTCGGCGAAGAGCTGCTTCTTGATCTCCGCGTTCTCGACGATCGCCTCGATCACCAGGTCCGCGCTGCGCGCGTCGGCGAGCGTCGCCGGCCGGATGCGGCCGACGGCAGCCGCCGGCAGGTCGGCCGGGATCTTGCCCTTGGATGCGAGTTTTTCGAGCGATTTGCCGATGCCGGCGATGCCGCGCTCCACCGCGCCGGCGACGGAATCCTGCAACAACACCGTCCGCCCGGACTGAGCGAAAACCTGCGCGATGCCCGCGCCCATCTGCCCGGCGCCGAAAATCGCAACCGTCTTAATTTGAGAACGAATCGCCATGGTGAATTCCTCTACGGAGACGAGACCATACGACAAGCGCAAGCCATGATACGTCGATTCAGCGGATTCGCCACCCTTTGAGCGTATCGGAAGCAAGGCCCTCGCACGCCCCGCGCAAGCCGCCTTGCCTTCCTGCGATTTGAATGGAAGGATTGATCCGTACGGGGACCATCTTCCAAACGTTTCAACCGACAAGCCGATAAGTCGAACCGATCCGGCAGGCGCGGTGCGGCGCGGGTTTTCCGCGGCGTCCGCGGCCTCTTGCCGGCGCGGTGTAGGGAGGTCTGCGCATGGTTTATCATCCAATTGGTGTCGCCGCGTCGTGCTTGGGCGTCGCCGTTTTCGTCGGCTGCGGGCCGCAGCAGCCGGACGCGGTGCAGGATCTGGGTATCCTGATTCCCGCAGGTTCGAGCCAGACTTATTCGTCATCCGATGAGCCGGCGGCGGACTCCGTCAGCACCGGTGTTTTTGTCGACAGCAGCACACCCTACGGGCCATTCGACGCCTCGGGGTTTCACGCGGCGTTTCCGCCCGGGGCGTTCTCCGGCGACGGCGGAAGCAGCGGCGATGGCGACGGGTCGGACTCGTCGTTCGCGGCGCTGACCGTGCCGGGCGGCGTGCATTACGCCGGAGGCGTCTCGGGCACGGACCATCAAATCCTGGAAGGCGGCTATCCGGAACTTCACCTTCCCAAGCAGAGCCGCGCGCTGATTGGGACGGATGAGGGTCATGGCGTGGTGGGGATGTCCGTTCCGGGGTTCGCCGGCCTTTCGGATTTTTCGATCGACGTGACGCCGGTGGGAGTGACGTCGGAATACACCGGCACGTCCGCCGGCCCGCTGATCATGGACTACACCTACGAAGTCACGCCGCGATTTTGGGCGGAAAACGCCTCGAATTTCCACGGCGAATTCGAAATCGCCGTAACCGCGGTGACCGGCGGGTTCATCATTTCCGGCAGCGCAACGCACACCGTCGATGGGGTATGGATCGACGATCAAATCCGGTACTCCGCCGCGACGGCGTACGATTGCGACCTGGCCCGGCCGGAAAACTCTCTGCTGTTCGTCGCGCACCCGACCTTTGAGTACGCGGGACGATTGAGCCGCGAGGAACCGTAGTGCGCGGCGGAGCCTCAGCAGTCAGGAGAGAATTCAAACCGCGGAGACCTCAGAGACCGCAGAGGAAGGCAAATACGTTTTCACCCGGCATCGCAACGTGAATGCTCCAAGCGAACGAACAGCGTGCATTCTTTGCATGCTCCGCGTCCTCTGCGCTCTCCGCGGTGAAGCTGGACGCCAACCGCACCGCAATGCTACGTGGATGAAACAGAATCTTCCGAATCGGTCGCTTGCTGTTCGCCGGTGTCCGAAGGCGGAGTTTCAACCGCCGCCTCTTTCTCTGGCGACGGGCCTTCCATGAACCGCGCATACGCGCCGACGATGGTCGCCAGCGGCAGCAGCTCGGTGAAAGGCATCATGCAGTAGACGCCCGCCAGCACCGCGCACAGCCAGCACGCGGCGGGCTTCAAGTTCAGGCAGCGGCCCATCCAGAAGCCCGCCAGACCGCCGATTGGAAGACCGACGATCAGTCCGACCGGTCCGAACGTGACCAGATCGAGGGCGTCGATGATCAGTCCGGCCACGATCGGGCCAAACGCCCGGTTCGCCCGGCGGAGCACCGCGCGATTGGACGGCGGTGGTCCGGCCAATGTCCGTGTGTTGTTTACCATATTGAAAGTCTACACCCGTCCGCAGGTGGGTCGTGATAGAAAAAGGGCGCGGATTCCTACTGCTGCGGCCGGCTATTTCTCGGCAGGCTCGGCATCCAACTGCGTCAGATTGAACGCTGTGTTCCCGCGCACGCGGCCGCGCAGCTCGTCCAGATCCCACACTCCGATCCAATCATCCTCGCCGGCGGTGTAGACAAAGCGGCCCGTCGGATCCAGCTTGAGAGCGAAAATCAGCCGGTTGTGGCCGCTGAAGGTGGCGAGTTCGGTGCATGACTCGGGATCGACCGCGACAAATTCGTTTCCCCGCCCGCAGGCAAAGAGCACTTTTCCCGACCGGTGGTACTCGATGTCGAAAACGCCCCACGGCAAGCCGCGCAGTTCGCGAAGCACCTTGCCGGTCCGCGGATCCAGAAAGCGAATCACGCGATCGTCCGAACCGATCGCCAGCGTCCGGCCGTCTGGCGAATACGCGACGGCTCGTACCCCTTGGGCGCCGACCGGCAGCTGAACGCGCCACTCGGTCTTTCCGCCGGCGGCGATATCGCGCGCGAGCACTTCCCCTCGTTCGGAAATGGACGCGAGCTGCCTGGAATCGGGGCTGAATGCGAGTTGCGGCACGCGCCGGCGATGAGATTCCAGCTTTCGCACCGCGTCGTCGTGCCCGTTCCAGAGATAGACCTCGCCGTTCTGTCCGCCCGCCGCGATCCATTCGCCGTCCGGGCTAATCTCTCCAAATCGGAGACAGCCCCGGCCCACGGCGTGAGCACGCACCAGCGCGCCCGAACGCCGCCATTCGCGAACCGCGCCCTCCATTCCGAACGTCAGGAGTCGGTCGCCGTCCGGAAAGAAATCGACTGCGGATATCAGGTCGGTGTGGGCGGGCAACTGGGCGACGGCGGAGTTGTCCTGCGTGCGAAAGACCGTCAGCCGCCCGGTTTCATCTCCGGCTGCCGCGAACTTGCCGTCATCGCTCAGCGCCAGGGAATGCGTCGTCTTGGGAGTCGCGGGAACACGCGTGGGCCACGGAGCATCTTCGGTCCGCCACAGCGCAAGCGTTCCGGCGTCATCACAGATCGCCGCCAGCGCGCCCGATACTACCCAAGGGCCGCTTCGCATTCCGCGATAGGAGCGAACCTGGGTGAGATCAGGAACTCGCCAGGCGGCGACGATCCCATCATTGGAAATTGTAAGGAATGTCTGTCCGTTATTGACGAACCGAGGAGAGTTCGTAAAGGGGGCGTTGGCTACTTGCTCGCCGATCAACTTCCGGCTGTGCGCATCGAAGAGCAACAGGCTCCCGTGCAAGGTGACTGCGATGTATCGATTGTCGGGGCTCAGACTCGCGAAAGCCTGGTTCGGAGATTCGGCCCGGGTCGGCCCTAGCGGTAGAGAATATTCCGGCTGCTCGTAGGGCGGACGGAATCCGGCTTGCCAGATCACGCCTTCGCGAACCAGCGTGAGCCAGAGCAGGTCCTCGTTCCAACTGCAACCACCGGTGAAGGGACCGTGGATTCTCGCCAGCTTTGTTTTCGATTCCCAGTCGACGATAAGGACGTCCCCGTCCGCGCAGCCTACGACGATGGCGTTGCCGGACTCGTTGATCGCCGCGTAGTTAACGGGGACAGGCGGGTTCGGCACATACGAATCGACGTGACCGCGCAAGACATCGATCATGCACAGTCGATCTCCGACAAGCAAAACGGCATGCGAACCATCGGCACATGCGCTCAGGCCGCGAAGTTCGGGGTTCTCGACTAACCGCGGAGTCTCGGAGAGGCGCCTTCCGTCCAGGGTCCAGCGTTCCGTGGCCGCCGTCCGTGAAACCACCCAGATCTCGTCTCCAGCCGAATTGAAACCGATCTTCGCCGGCCAGGGCAACGATTGTGCGAGGAATTGGCGGGGGATGATGGAGTAAAGCTCAAGCAGCGCCCAAGATGCACGCCGCGCGGCGGGCGTGGGCTCGAGGCCGACTTCCGCGCCGACCTGGACGCCGGCCATGCGGGCCGCCTTCCAGAGCCACCGCTCTGCCTGCACCGTGTCGCCGGTTTTCCCAATTAACCTCGCGCGATGCAGGTCGCTCTCCGCCAGCGCTTCTTCCGCCAATTGGCGCTGGAAATCCAACCGCCGCGCCTGCCACGTGAGCCCCACCAGCGCGGCAAGCACGACGCAGAGCGCAATCGCCGCGGCCGCGACGGGCACGCGGTGTTTCCTGGCCAGTCTTCGCAGAACATAGAGCGTGCTGTCGCGCCGGGCCGAGATCGGCCGGCCGGCGAGGTAATCCTCCAGATCGCCGGCCAGGGCGGCGGCATTCGCGTAGCGCCGCGCGCTCTCTTTCGAGAGCGCCTTGAGCGTGATCACTTCGATGTCGGCCGGCAAACGAGGCACAATTCGCGAGGGCGGCGGCGGCTCGGTCGAGCGGGCGTGCCCGATGAGCGACGCGAGCGATCCGCTCGTTGGATAGGGATGCTTGCGACAAAGCAGCGCGTAGAGCAACACGCCCAGCGAATAGACGTCGGTGCGCGCGTCGATCGCCCCGGAGTCACCCGCGAATTGCTCCGGGGCCGCGTAGGCCGGAGTGCCGGCGAATTCGCGGGTCAGCGTGACATCGGATCCGCCTTCGATCTCGCGCGCCAGGCCGAAGTCGAGCACGCGCGGCACGCCATTGTGGTCCACGAAAATGTTCGACGGCTTGATGTCGCGGTGAATTACGCCGTTGGAATGCGCGTGCCCGACTGCGGAAGCGACCTGGGAGATGAGGCCGACGATCCGCTGGGTTCGCTCGCGTTCCGGCAGTTGATCGAGCCGTTCGCGGACGAACACATCGATCGGGACGCCGGCGAGGAACTCCATCGCCACATACGGGTACCCGCCGGCCGTCGCGCCGGATTCGAAGATCGAGACGATGTTGGGATGCCGCAGCCGGGCTGCGATCTCGATCTCGCGCTCGAAACGGGCCCGCTGCCGTGGCGACGCCAGATCGCCGCCCAGCAGCATCTTCACGGCGGCCAAGCGCTTCGTTGCGGACTGTCGCGCGCGGTAGACGACGCCCTGCCCGCCGCGGCTGATTTCCTCGAGGAGTTCGAACCCCGGAATCGCCGGCGCCGCGCTCTGCGTCGACGCGGGATCCGCTTGCTGCTTGGCTCTGGCCGCCCGCCGCAGCGCACCGCCGGCCTGGCGGAGAAATTCCTGATTCGTGCGGATCTCGTCGACCTGCTCGCGGCAGGCGCTGCAATCGGCGACGTGCCGCAAGACGGCGGACGGCGCCTCCATCCCGAGTGCGACGGCCTCGAGCACGCCCGGCGATGGGCACGGATCACTCACCTACTCGCCCTCGCTGTACGCGGCGGTCAGTTCGGCGACCAGCTCCCGCAGGCGTTTCGTCAGACGGTTCTTGGCGACGTAGACGGAATCGACGCTCAAGCCGCAGCGCTCGGCGACGTGCTCCACCGGCATGCCCTGGACGGCATATAGCTCGAATGCCTCGATCGTGGCGGCATCCGTTTGCGTCGAGGAGCGGAGCCGTGCGAGGGCTTCGGCGAAGATCGCCTGCTCGCGCTGCTGCTCCCAGATCACGCTCAGCCGCGCGTCGTCGGGAATTTGCTCCAGCAGGCTGTCCACGCCGTTGTGCAGACCGGCTTTCTTTCGCCGAAGCTCGAAGGCCACGTTGCGGGCGATGCCCAGCAGCCAGCTTCTCAGGCGGCCGCGCTGGGGATCGTACTTGCCGTCGGAATAGGACCGGGCGAATTCAGCCAAGGTCTGTTGGGCGAGTTCTTCGGAATCGTCCCCGACGAAGCCGAGTTGCAGCGAGAAGCGGACCAGGATGGGTCGATAGCGGGCGTCGAGCTCGGCCCAAGCGCCGTCATTCCGCGCGTTCCGCAGATCTGCGAGCAACCGCGTTGTCGTGGCGGTCATCATCATCGGGGCGCAGGCACCTCGGCCGTTTCGCTGGTGAGAGGTTCAAGCCATGGCGACCCGGCGAACTCGTCAAATGCGAGTGGATTCGCGCATCAAGTTTCGGCCAATGAACATCTTACAGATTTGTTCACCCTGGGTGTTAGATTTCGAGTGCTTTTCTCAATCATTATTGACTCGAAGCGTCCACGGCGGTTTCCGTGGGTCGAGTCGGCTGTTGGGCCGAATGGCCGTCCTTGGGAGAAAAATCATGTTCCCGAATGAAATCGCCGTAGGGGCTCGCAACAGAAACCCGCGACGCACAAAGAAACTCATCGCAGCCGTCGGCTTGTGTTTTTCGGCGGGGGAGTGCCTCGCGCAACCGTGGACCATGCAAACGCTGATGCCAACTCAGCGCGTGCGACACGTGGCGGCGGGGAGCTATCTGAACAACGGTGCGGGCCGCGTCTTTGTCTTCGGCGGCCACAATGCGTCCGGGTTTCCGCTGCCAAACGTGGAAGCCTATGACCCGGTCACAAACACCTGGGACAGCGCCGGCACGTATCCCGACATCCCTAACAATCGCAGCCTGGCCGCCGTCGCGAAGGACGCCAGCGGGAAAATCTACGTCATCGGCGGTTACACCTCGACGGTCTCGGGAATCGTCACCTATTCCACGATCGATGTGTTTGATCCGGGTGCGGCGACTCCGAATTGGAGCACGATCCCTTCCATGCCGACGGCACGCGCCGGAGCGGCGGCGACCTTCGGACCGGACGGCAAGCTCTACGTCATCGGCGGCAGCGACGGAAACGGCGCGCCCATTTACAGCGTCGTCGAACGGTACGACCCCGGCACTGGAACTTGGTCCACCCTCCCATCGCTTCCAGCCGCACACACCGGCATCGGCGCGGCGGCCGGTTGCGGGCAGACAATCGTTGTGGTTGGTGCGCGCTCATCCGGCCAAACGTGCGGCGGCGGCGGCTCGACCACTTATAGCTACAACATCATTGGCAGTACCTGGTCCGTCAAAGCTCCCATGCCGGGGTGCCTGGGAGGCCGCGGCGTCGTGCGGGCCGCAGACGACCGCATCTATGCAATCAACGACGGGGACTACAACACGTTCGATACGCGCGTGTATTCCTACGATCCGTCCACAGACACCTGGGCCACTGAGCCGAGCACCAACCACGGCTATACAGAGCTCGCAGCGGCCCAGCTTGACGACCAGATTTACGCGATAGGCGGATCGCACCGCTATGCATCGGAGTATCGCCGCATCGAATCGCATCAGACCGGCGTCACCTCGCTCTGCAATCCGCCGCCGCCGCCGCCTTGCATCACCCTCCAGAGCGGTTACACCTCTGATCGTTTCGGCGCGCTGCCCAACGACCACCTGCAAATCGTCGCCTACTACGACGGCAACGGAACCGCCGATCTCGACATCCACTTGACCAATCCGGCCACGGGCGCGTGCTGCATCATTACGGTGAGTGGAATCCCCAATTCTCCGTTCACGGTTCAGGAATACGTAATGAACGGGTTTGTGCCGACGGGCAAGTTCGACGTACGCAACGTCGTTCCGAACGGCGTGGTGGACGGCATCGCGTTTGGCCTCTACTGGCGCGACACGGCCGGCGCCCGCTGGAAGCTCCAGAGCCGCAGCAGCGCCACCGGTTCGGGAACGCCGAACTTTGTCGGCATGTGGCCCTACGGCTGGTCCGACGCCACCTTCGACGCCGCCATGCCGACGATCGTGGACGATGGGTTCAAGAAACAGCAAGCGCGTGTGACGCTTGCGGGAGCCCAGGTGCTGGGCAACGGCACATGGGGAATCCCGACTGGCCGCTTCCCGGCGGACACCAACAGCGACGGATGCGTCGATCTGCTGGATCTGACGACGCTCCTGTCATCGTTCGGTGCGTGCTGCCCGTAGGCGATGAATTCCGACCAGTGATTTGAGCAAGAGTCGGCGGGCGCCGGTTGCGAGCAAGCAGCCGGGGCCCGCCGCCGTTCTGCGACTCCCGAGCCTCGAATTTTTGGATTGAGGCTGTTGACTGTTAGGGGAATGTTTGTATATTGGCGATATGGCGTCTGGTTGATCAGGCAGTTTCGGACGTGGCGACGAGGCCGGAAAACAAGGGAGCACAACAATGGCAGAGCCCCGCGAATCGCACGATGATCGGGAAGAAAACCGCAAGGAAGCCCTCGGCCGAGCCCTTCAGCAGATCGAAAAGTCCTTCGGCAAGGGCTCCATCATGTACCTGCGCGAAGGGCAGGTCCATGCGATCGAAGGCATCTCCACCGGCGCCCTCTCGCTCGATCTCGCGCTCGGCGGCCAGGGCATCCCGCGCGGCCGCGTGGTCGAGGTCTTCGGCCCCGAATCGTCGGGCAAGACCACGCTCACCCTGCACATCATCGCCGAGGCCCAGCGGGCCGGCGGCGTCGCCGCGTTTATCGATGCCGAGCACGCCTTCGATCCCTCGTGGGGCAAGCGACTGGGCGTCAAGCTCGACGACCTGATGATCAACCAGCCGAACTGCGGCGAAGAGGCGCTGGAGATCGTCGAGATGCTCGTGCGCTCGAACGCGCTCGACGTCATCGTGATCGATTCCGTCGCCGCTCTCGTGCCGCGCCAGGAGCTCGAAGGCCAGATGGGCGAGGCGTCCGTCGGCGTCCAGGCCCGCCTGATGAGCCAGGCGATGCGCAAGCTCACCGGCATCGCCGCCAAGAGCCGCACCGCAATCATCTTCATCAACCAGATTCGCGAGAAGATCGGCGTGATGTACGGCAGCCCGGAGACCACGCCCGGCGGCCGGGCGCTCAAGTTCTACTGCTCCGTCCGCATCGACGTCCGCAAGATCGGCATGCTGAAGGATGGGGACACGGTGATCGGCAACCGCGTGCGGGCCAAGGTGGTCAAGAACAAGGTCGCGCCGCCGTTCCGCGAGGTTGAGTTCGACATGCTGTTCGAATGCGGCATCAGCCGCGAAGCCGACATGCTCGACGTGGCGACGGACGCGGGCGTCGTGTCGCGCAGCGGCACCTGGTACAACTACGGGGCGACCCGGATCGGGCAGGGCCGTGACAACGCCCGGCTCTTCCTCCGCGACAATCCGGAGATGTTCAACGAGATTCGCGCCAAGACGTTCGAAGCCAAGCGGCCGAAAGCGGAGCCGACTCCGGTCGAAAAAGGCGCTGCGGGGGAGCCCAAAGCCCCGCAGGCCAAGTCAATGCCGGAAGAAAAAGTATCGAAGCCGGCCCGCCCCGCGCCGATCGCACTGGCGGCGGCAAAGAAGAAATGAGGCTGATCGACGAAGAGGCGCCCGCGGGCGCGCAATGACGCCGGCGATAGGCCTTTCGTAGCGTCGGACCTCCGAGTCCGACGGCGCTCTCCGTTCACCGGCTCGTCGTCGGACACGGAGGTCCGACGCTACAGTCGGTCGACGCCACAGTCGGTCCTGCGGACAGCCCAACCGGAACCTACGCCACGTTCCGCCGGCGTCGGCGGCCGCGGCGTTGGCTCAGGTGCATGATGGCGTCGCGCACATAGCTGTCGGCGGCCAAGGTCTCCGCTCCCTTGACCCCGAGCTGGCTCATGGCCATCCCCGCCTCGGCTTCGTTGAAGAATCCGCACGCGTCTTCAATCAGGAGAGTGCGCCGCCCGCGCATCAGCAGCCCCAGCGCCAGCAGGCGCAGCGACGACTCCAGCGGAATGCCGAAGATCACGAACCGCCGGGCGGGCATTTCGGTCAGCAGCCGCTCAAACTTAGGGTTGGTGAACGGATCCTTGTGGACTTTCGTGAAGATGGCCTGCTGCGTCTGGAGCAGCACGGACAGCGAGATGCTCAGGCAGTTGTCCGATTCGATGACCTGATTTCGCGGCAGCACCGTCCCCGGCGCCATGCGATCGCGCGGACAGCCGCAGCCGACCTTCGACACAAAATCGCCGCCGATGTCGTTGGGCCGGTGTGAATCGACGCATGACAGCACCGGCGTCTGCGACCAGCGGGCGAAAGCCATGAGATGCCGCACATTTCGCGTGACGGTCGTCGAATTGGTGCAGCGCGTGGGCG
>JACRLV010000198.1 GCA_016235145.1 Planctomycetota bacterium | reverse complement strand
TAGCAGTCCGTTGAAGTGCGCCGTGAAAAGGCGCGTGTTCTCAGTGGGAGATAACCCCACCCGGCAAGGGATCGCTCCAGCCGGTAGCAATCGGAGCGGCGGCGGAGGTGACGAAGCCGTCGGAGCCTTCGATGGAAAGGGTCGCGTTTGGCGACTCCGCGAATTGGCAGGCCGTAATACCGCGTGGTCGGTGAGAATCAGCCACGCCTGTGAACGCCGTGCAGGCCCCGAAACAAGTGATGCGGAAGCCGACCGTGCTTCAACAGCGGGAAGGCCGCCGCTGCGGATGCAAGCCTGGCCCGGGCGACAGCAGGGCGACGAGCGAGCGCATCCGCAGTTCCGCCGGGGTATTGGGCGACGGCATGTCGATCAAGGGAATGCGTAGCAACACGGGAAGCCTCGTATGGAGCGGAGAGGGAATCCGCAACCGGAAACCCGCGAGGGACAGGCCGGGCTGTGCGAGGTGGCGGAAACGCTCGTAGTACCGCAAACCGTCGGACGTTTGCGACGGAAGAAACCGGGTAATGCCGGCGGAGGGAAGGGGCGTTGGTTCGAGACAGACGTTGAATGCAACAAGGATCTGGAGATTGGCGATGAGCCTGGAGCCTCCGGAAAAGGTTCGGAAGTTGCAGACGGCGTTGCACGCCAAAGCGAAGGCAGCGTCCGACTATCGCTTCTATCTGCTGTATGACAAGCTGTACCGCGAGGACATCCTGGCGTTCGCGTATCGGGTGTGCCGGAGCAACAAAGGCGCACCGGGCGTGGACGGGCAGAGCTTCGCGGACATCGAGGCGTACGGCGTGGAACGTTGGCTGGGCGAATTGGCGCAAGAAATCAGAAGCAGAACGTATCAAGCGCAGGCGGTGCGGCGGGTTTGGATTCCAAAGGACGACGGCAAGCGTCGTCCGCTGGGAATTCCGACGATCCGCGACCGCGTGGTCCAGACGGCGGCGGTGCTGGTGCTCGAACCGATTTTCGAGGCCGACCTGCAGCCTGAGCAGTACGCCTACCGGCCCGAGCGCGGTGCGTTGGACGCGGTTCGCCGTGTGCATCGGCTGCTGAACACGGGGCATACGGAGGTGGTAGACGCGGACCTGAGCGGGTACTTCGACAGCATTCCGCACACCGAGCTGATGAAATCGGTGGCGCGTCGCGTCAGCGATCGGCACATGCTGCATCTGATCAAGATGTGGCTGGAAATGCCGGTCGAGGAAGAGGACGATCGCGGACGGAAGGTGCGAACGTGCCGCGCACGGGATGAGCATCGGGGTACGCCGCAAGGCGCACCGATCTCGCCGCTGCTATCCAATCTGTATATGCGTCGGTTCGTGCTGGGTTGGAAGGCACTGGGCCACGAACGCCGTCTACAGGCGTTTATCGTCAACTACGCGGACGACTTCGTGATCTGCTGCCGCGGCACGGCGGAGAAGGCCGCCTCGGTGATGCGGAGCATGATGACGCAACTGCGACTGATGGTGAACGAAACCAAGACGCGCGTGTGCCGCCTGCCAGCGGAAACGTTCGACTTCCTGGGTTACACGCTGGGACGGTGCTGGTCGCCGAAGACGGGCCGCGCATACCTCGGTACGCGCCCGTCGAAGAAGCGGATTCGCCGACTGTGTGCGGCGATCCGTGAGACGACTGAACCGCGCTGGCTGCGCAAAGACGCCGAGGATCGCGTGGCGAAGATGAACCCGATTCTGATCGGCTGGGCCAATTACTTTTGCCTGGGTCCGGTCGGTCCAGCATATCGGGCCATCGATCGCTACGCGCGTCTGCGGCTGCGCCAATGGCTGCGCCGCAAGCATCAAAAGCCGAACCGGGCCGTCTCCCGCTGGCCCGACACCTACCTCAACGACACGCTGGGGCTGGTGCGGCTGGTGCTGCTTGCTCGCCGTCTGCCGTGGGCGACAGCATGAAGTCTCGTCCGAGAGCCGGATGCGGGAAATCCGCCTGTCCGGTTCGATGAGCGGGGTGTGGAACCGGGACCGAAAACGGTCACCGCGCCACACCTCGACTCCACAAATGTACCGCAGCCGCCCTCGGCTGCGGTGCTTCTCGAGGAATCCGACGATCGCGGAGGGTCGCAACGGATTTTTCAACGGGCTGGTAGCCGGCGCCTCGACCCGCATGAGCACTCATTATTCCATCAGACGCGCAGGCTGTTTCTGGTCGAAACTGCGTGAATACCGGTGCAGTTGCTTCTCCGGCAGCTTCGCCGCATCAGGATATTGAACGCAACATAATATATGTTATCAGACCTTCAGAGTGGCTCTGGCTCGGTAGTCGGATTATCGCAGTTGCCCGGTTTCAATCAACTCTCGAACCTTCCAGATGTCCGGCGACAGCATCCGATCTTCGGGCATGGTTTCGACCCGCTCGCGGACCTTTTCGTACGCCTTGCGCGTGCCGGCGCCGAGCATACCGACCACCGCGGCAGTCGGACCGCCTGCAAACTGCCGTTGAAAAGCTGCCAGGCGAGCGTCCGGATCGGCATTCGATCCGTCGACCGTATCTCCGTTGGGATCGATCCAAGGCGGTCCCACCCGCCACTCGACGGCCTGGGCGGCGACCAGGGCCTCGATGGCAGCCACCGCCTGGGCATTTGCCACGACCTGGCACGCCTTGCGGGCGGCCAGTGTCGCCATCGCGACGTGGTCTTCAGAATTCGACGACGTGGGAATCGAATCGACCGACGCCGGATGGGCCAGCACCTTGTTTTCGGATACCAGCGCCGCGGCCGTGTACTGGGCGATCATGAATCCGGAGTTTACGCCGGGCTTGGCCGTCAGGTTCGCGGGCAGACCGCGGTTGTGATCCGCGTCGAGCAACATCTGCACCCGCCGCTCGGACACATTGGCCAGCTCCGCGACGGCGATGGACAGGAAATCCGCCGCCAGCGCGATCGGCTGTCCATGAAAATTCCCCGCCGAATACGCCAGCGTGTCGCCGATCTCCTCCGCGGAATCTCCCCGGTCCTTGCGAAAAGCGACGTCATGCGGCTCGGCGTCGGCGAAAAACAGCGGATTGTCCGTCGCCGCGTTCATCTCGGCGGTGACGACATCGTGCGCATAGGCGATCGCGTCGCGGCTGGCGCCGTGAACCTGGGGCGCGCAGCGCAGCGAATAGGCGTCCTGTACCTGCCTACAACGATCTGCGAGGCGGCTGCCGGCGAGGTAAGCGCGGGCGTTCTTCGCGCTTTCCGCCTGGCCCCGCATGTTCCGGGCCGCGTGAACCTTCGGATCCAGCGCCCGCGTCCGGCCGCAGACCGCCTCCAGCGACAGCGCGGCGACGCGATCCACCGTGTCGACGAGCACCTCCGCATCGAATACCGCCAGGGCGAGCATCGCAGTCGAAAACGTCGCCCCGTTCGAGAGCGCGAGGCCCTCCTTGTGCATCGGGGCCGGCGGCGCCGTCCCGAGCGCCTGTGCCAGAGAGGCGGCCGGCTTCAGCTCCTCGATGCGAGCCCCCCGCCGCACATCCTCCGCGGTTTGCACGACGTAAAACCGCCCAAACCCCAGCCACGTCGCGAACAAGTGCGCGAGCGGACACAAGTCGCCGCTGGAGCCGACCGATCCGCGCGTCGGCACGAGCGGCACAACGCCGGCGTTGAGCATCGACGCGATGGTATTGATGACTTCGCGCCGCACGCCCGAATGCCCTTTCAGGAAGGCATTCAGCCGCAGCACGAGCGCGGCCCGCACCACGTCGGGGCCGAAATAGTTGTGCAGATCGTCCGCGTTGGCGTTTGCCCCGACGCCCGCGGCGTGGCTCAGCAGCAGGCGCTGCTGGAGCAGCGCGAGTTCCTCCGGCGCGACCACGCGGTCTTTGAACTCCCCGTATCCGGTCGTCACGCCGTAGACCAGCGGAAGCGCATCCCCCCTGCCGCCGGCGCCCGCATTGACCGCCTGCTCATAACGCCGCACCGCGTTTTCGACGATCGCGCGGCTCGCGTCGACGCGCGGCCAGACGCGATCATCGATTCGCACCGGAATCCGCGGATCCCGGGCGACGCGGACGAGAGCGGAGACACGGAGAGATTCGCCGTCAAGCACGAGCGGCCCGCTGCTGGCTTTCACGCTGGCTACCTCGCGCCGGTCTGCTTAAAGATGTAGTACAAATCACCTTCGGCATAGGTGCGGCCGGCCAGGGCCTCCGCCTCGGCCCCGACGCCCATGTACACGTCGCAGCGGCCGGCTGCTCGAATCGCCCCGCCGGTGTCCTGGTCGAGTGCGAACTCGGCGTGCGGTTTCGTGACGACGCCGCCCGGAGAGGCGCTGGGCAGGTTCGTGTCGATGAACGCCAGGCACGCCCGCGGGAAAATGGTCTTGTCGGTGGCGAGACTGCGCATTCTCGTCACGGGCACGCCGATGCTGCCGTATGGCCCGCCCACCGTCTCCTTGAAGAAGATGTAGCGCGGGTTCTGCCAGGTGTACTTTTGCACTTGATCCGGATGCTGCTCGAAGTAGCGCAACATCGCTTGCAGCGAAAGCTCCTTCTTCGACAACAGGCCGTCGGCGATCATCGCCTCTGAAATCGGCTTGTAATCGTGGCCGTTGTTCCCGGCGTAGCCGAGTTCCCAAAGCGTGCCGTCCGCCAGCCGCAGCCGCGCGGACCCTTGCACCGTCACGACGTACGCCTCAAACGCACTCTTCAGCCATGCGATTTCCGTTCCCTCGAGCTGTCGCTGCTCCTCGATCTCGCGGCGCGAGGCGTAGGGCACGATCCGCCCGTCGGACGTGCGGCGGCCCGTCGTGGTTCCTTCCTGGTCGCGGATCAAATCCGGGGGCGAGCGATAAAGCGGGTGCTGAAACCGCCCTTCCCGCTGCTTGCGCCCGTCGAAAATTGGGCAGTAATACCCAGTGTAGAGCACCGTCCCCTGGTCGTCGCAGCCGACGGATTGGTACACGTCGAATTGATCGCGAATCATCTGGTCGAATTGCTGAGGGCTTTGCGCTTGCTGCAACAGCAGCAGGAATGCGTGCAACGAGCCGAGCGCCCGTTCATGCGTCACGTCGCCATACGGAAAATACCGCTTGCTCGACGGCTTGTTCAGCTAGCCGATGCTGTAGCGGATCGCCTGTTCGAGCCCCTCGCGCCCGGCGAATCCGCGCGAAAAATCGGGATACATCTCCGGCGGTATCTTCCGCAGGGCCAGAGCCCCAGGCGGAAGCTGCCGGTAGTAGTCCTTCTCCGGCGCCTGCTTCGGAAATTTCGCGGGCGGCTCCCATACCGGTTCCTTCGGCGGACAACCGCAAAGAACGCTCAACGATAACGACGCAACCAGACAGCCAACCGGAAAACGCATGTTCGGCTCCTTCCGAACGAGGTGCCAACGTCACTCGAAACGGAGCGAGTATTCTGGGCTGCGCAGCCGCACTCAGCAAGCGCGGCGATCCGCGGTGCCGGAACGGGGTGTGGCCGGGGATTTTGGCGGGTGGGTAGTCCGAGCCCTCAGCGCGGGCGTTGCCCGCAGCCCAAGCGTCAGCGCGCGCCAAGAAGCGTTGCGGCAGGCGTCTCGCCGGCCGTAGGATTCGAGCGAATCCGGATCGCGGTGACGGTTCCACGCTCTACGGCCGGCGGGACGCCGGCCGCTACATTTTCCCCCGACCGTCAGCGCGTGGGCTGCGGGCAAGGCCCGCGCTGAGGGCTCGGATTCTGCGCCAAGATCCACCGCCGCCCCACCCCCACGCCCGCCCTCTCGAACGCAGCGAAAATCCACGTGATTGGCCGGTGTCGACCGGCGCGTTTGATATTTCGTTGGGTGGTGCGGGTGGGACGCCCGTAGGACCGGGCGCCGGCTCGGAAGAATCCGCAAACCCGCGGCGCGATCATCCGTTCGGCACGATCACCGCTTTGCCCGTTTGCCAGCTCGCGACCGCCTGGAGCGCCTCATTCACCTGCCCGATCGAGAAGCGATGCGTGATCAGCTCGTGGAACGGGTAATCGCTCCGCCTCGTCCGCAGAAATTCCAGCGCGATCGTCCAGTGCTGCGGTTCGCTGCCCCAGGCGCCGAGGACGGTCAGCTCTTTCCGCGTGATCAAATGCGGATTGAGCATCGCCGGTCCGGCGTCGCCATAATGGCCGAGAACCAGGTACTTTCCGCCGTCGCGGGCCAGCTCCCACCCTTCGACCACCGCTTGCGGATGGCCGACGCACTCCACGACCACGTCCGCCCCGAGCCCGCCCGTCGCGTCGAGCACCATCTTCCGCCGAACCGCCGGATCGCGCACTTCGTCGATGTCGATCGTCAGGTCCGCCCCGAACCGCTGGCACCGTTCCAGCCGATCCCGCGGCCCGCCGATCACAATCAGCGGCCGCGCCCCCGCCTCCTTGGCGATCGCCAGCGACGCCAGCCCCACCGGCCCGCTGCCCTGGATCAGCACGCTTTCCGCCCACTGCATCTGGAGCTTCTCAAATCCGTGCACCGCCGTCACCAGCGAGCACCCCGCCCCCACCACCGCCTCGCTCGGCAGGTCGTCCGGCAGCCGAAATACCGCCGTGTCGGCGTAAAGAAAGTGATACTGCCCATATCCGCCGAGCAGGTGCGGCGCCTCGCCGCAAGGGGTGCTGACGCCATAGGCCTTGCGATTGAGGCAGCGCGACGGCAATCGATAGACGCGGCAATAGCGGCACGTCTTGCAGGTGCGGCCGACGGTGAAGCTGACGCGGTCGCCGATCGCCAGCGGGCGCCCGAGCCAATCCTTCGTATCGCTCGCCCCCATCGCGGCGACGCGGCCGGTCGTCTCGTGGCCCAGAATCAGCGGCAGCGGAATTTTGAGTTCGCCCTTGTGCAGGTGAACGTCGGTGCCGCAAACTCCCGCCAGCTCGACCTTGATGATCAATTCGCCGGGCTTCAGCTCGCGCGGCAGCGGAAACGAGCGAGTCTCGAGGGGCTGGTTAAAACCGGTCATCACGGCACAGGAGCAGGACGCGGGCAACGACGTTGACATGGGGCCTCCGGGCAATAGCCAATGGCGAATGTCGAATGGCGAATAGCTAACGGCTCGGGCGGGGTGTTGTCCACTGGTCGATCGCCGGTCCGAAGGGAAGCACTATCCGAGCCCGAAGCGCAAGCGAGGGAGGCGAACGTCGTCACGCAGCCACGACGGGGAAAACAGAACCCCAAGCGCCAGCACGCAGGGCCGGCATTTTCGTTCCTCCGGAGGTCGAAACCTCCCTCGCGCG
>JACRLV010000197.1 GCA_016235145.1 Planctomycetota bacterium | reverse complement strand
TGAATGAACCGCACGCCGCGTTCGGCCAGCCGGCGCGCCAGGATGCAATTGGCCGCGTAGGTGCCAGGCTTGCGCGCATCCTCTCCATAGAGCTTGAACGTGCTCTCGGGCTCCTTGGCAAGGTCGGTCAACTCGGGCACCGAAGTCTGCATGCGATAGGCCATCTCATACTGCGCGATCCGCGTCGTGATCTCCGGCAGCGAGCCGATCTCCGTCACCTTCGCCGTCGCTTTTTGCAGCTCGGCGGAAAGTTGCGGCATGGCGGTCGGGTCGCTCGTCACCGGGGGCTGGCCAGGCGCGGCGCCAGCGGTCGGGTGTGCGGAAGGCGATTCAGTGAACAGAGCCATTAGCGCGCTCCTTCGAACCCGGTTCTCGGGCGATTGGTTCCCACGGTTTCATCGGCACAAGCGATGCGCAGCATTCGTACTTGCCGCGACCCAGTCGCCCCGCGCGGGCGCGATTTCGCTCCGGGAAAGTGCGGCCGCTTCCCGCGGCCCATCATGCACGGCCAGCCATGCCGAGCGCGTGTCGCAATTTTTATGGGAGTCCCGCTTGTGAGCGAACCCGCTGGAGCGTTCCTTTGTCAGTCTTCGTATTGGAAGATACGATTCGCCGGTGCAGTTGGCTGCTCTGAGGCCGGGATGTCGTCGGAGGCGCATCAGCCGCAACGTCGACCGGGTTATCAGCCGTCGGCGAATCATGGGAAACCGCATGGACGCAGCGCAACAATCCAAGCCAAACGCGATGCCGGAGGCGGTGAACGCCGCCGCGCGCGAAGTGCTGACGCTGCGAACCTCAAACGGTGCGCCTGATCTCTGGCTCCTGGAGCACAGCGAGCGCGTCACGAAACAGGCCCAGGCGCTCGCCTCGATCCCGGAATTGCGCGCCGAACCGCCTGACCTGACCGCCGTTGCGATCGCGGCGCTCTTTCACGATGCCGGCTGGGCTGTCCAAGCGCGGCAAGGGCAGGTCTCGACGGCCCAGGTCTGCGGGCGCCCGACCAGCGACTTGCAGCGGGAGCTCGCCGTGCGGGCGATGAACGAACGGCTGAGCGGCGTGCTGAGCGGGGACGTGCTGCAATTGGCGGCGGCGGCGATCCGCGAGTGCAACAACCGCTACACGACGCTCGCCGAAGCGCAGGTCGTCGCCGAGGCCGAAAACCTGGATGAGATCGGGCTGTTGTGGGTTCTGCGGCAGTTTCGCCAGCATCAGGCGGAAGGCCGGCCGCTCGATCAGCTCCTGTCGACCTGGAGACGCCAGATCGAATATCACTATTGGGAATCGCGAATCAACGACTACCTGCGCTGGGACATTTCCCGCCGCCTCGCCCGCGCGCGGCTCGCGTCGGTCGAGACCTTCATGGCGGCGTTGGCGCGCGATCGCAGCGGAAGCGACATCGCCCAGGCCCTCGGTGGCACGCCATAACGAGACCCATTCCGGCCGCCGCCGGCCGGTGCGCGGCGATAGGCCCACATCTTGAACGCGATGCACTTGTCGCCGGCGTTGGATGCGGCCGGGCGCGCGGACCTCTCGGCTCCAACCATCTCGCCCAAATGCACAGGCCGGCGTCCATTCAGAACGCCGGCCCGTGAAGCTGTCAAAACGGTGCTGCTTGGCGACTAGTTGCCGCGGCCGTAGAGAATGTAAACCTCGCCGGCGTTGGTCTGGCCGTTCGGCGAGGCCAACATCGAACCGATCGCGAAGTCGCCCTTGCCGTCGCCGTCGATGTCGCCGAGGCGGGCGAGGCCGCGCGACGTCGCGTTGGTGTTGCCGTTGTTCGGATCGGTATTGTTGATCGTCTTCGAGCCGGCGCCGACAAAGTCGCCAATCGCACGGCCGATGAACTTGACGCCCTGAAGGCCGATCGTGCCCACCTGGGCCAGGTTCACGGTGCCGGTCAGATTGCGGCTGCCGTAGATGAGGTAGACGATGCCCTTGCCGCCGGCAGCGCCCGGAGCGGCGACCAGCACGTCGCCGATACCGTCGCCGTCAACGTCGCCTGCGCCCGCCACGTTCGCGCCGACCAGATCGCCCGCGGAAACGCCCGCCAGGCGAATCGCGCGTCCGGCCGCAACCGCGTCTGCGGTCGTCCAGCCGTCCGCCGGGCTTAGCAGCGTGCTCGAACCGAGGACGATGATCGCCTCGCCCGCGCCGCCGTTGATGCCCTCGTTGCCGACAATCACGTCCGGTGAACCGTCGCCGTTGAAGTCGCCGGCGTCGTCGAAGACGCGGCCGAACGTCTCGCCGATGTCGGTGCCGCGGAGCAGCACGCCGCGCAGACGGTTCGGGTCACCCACGTCACGAGCCAGGTCTTCCAGCAAATAGTCGCCTTCGACGCCGGTCGGACGACCATAGACGATGAACACAGCGCCGACTTCCTGTCCGCCGCCCGTCTCCACGTCCTGACGGACGTGCTCCGAGCCGACGGCAAAGTCGCGGACGCCGTCGCCGTTGATATCGCCCAGGCCGCGAACGTACGACAGCAGTGCGCCGTCGTGCGGTCCGACGATCTGAGGCGTGCGGTCCATGTAGTAGCCGGCGGTGCCGACCGGATACGGCCTGTAGGCATTGATCGCGTTGGCAGCGGGCTGGTCTGTGTCATCCAATTCGCCCTGCTGACCACCGCCGCCGGACGGGTCGTACCCCGGCGGGCAGGAGGCCTGATCAGCGCCAAACGCACGATCCGCACGCCCGATCGCCGGATTGCCGCGCACCGAACCGATGCCTTCCACCATGTACGTATGCGGTACCGGCATGGTGTAGTCGGTGCGGTTCGGGTCTTCGTTGTCGATGTTCGGCCAGGACAGAGCCACTTGCGTCGGCGGATCCTCGGGGTTCGGACCGGGGACATCCCGCGTGCCGCGCTCCATCCAAAGCTGCGTCCGCGTCACGCCGTTCGGCGTCAGGCGGGCGTCCGTACGAATCTGGTAAACGATGCCCGACTGGCTGCGCGAGCCCGCCAGCGAGGGAACGTCGAGATCGTACGGCGCATCGTTGGCCGTGCGGATCGGCGCCGAGACGTAAAGCCACGTGCCGTCGGAAGCCACGGTTGTACCGAATTCATCGTCAACCTTCTGCCCCATGACGCGGGCGCCGATCGGCGTGGGGAACACCTCGCCAGTGGCTGTCCCGACCCAGGGCGAGACACCCGGGGCGTAGAAGCCGGTCCATGCGCAGGTTCCGGAGGCCGAGACATCGATGTCCGGCGGAGGGCAAAGCTCCTGCGGAGGATCAAAGCAGGGTTCCTCGGGATCCACTTCGAACGGTCCCGGCGGATTGTTCGGATAGCAATCCGTCGGCGTTTGCATCGGATTTCCGGCGATGTCCCACGAACTGGTCCCGCCGAGAATCGTGCCCGGCAGCGTCGGTGCCCACGAGTACCACTCATTCGTGATTTCGCACTGTGTGCCGCAGAAATCCGGATACCAGACGTTCGGATAGAACCCAAATGGGAACGGGATCAGCGGGCCGTATGGGAACCCCGAGGGATTCACAAGGGGCGGATCCATCGGAGGAATGGTCCAAGGCATCAGGAAGCCGCCGGGACCCTGGTTTTCGAAAACGACGTCCCACTTCAGGAACCAGCGGAAGGTCTCCTCTTCGCGCCCGTCGTGAATATTACCCGTGTACGGGTTGTCTTCCGGCCAGGTCGCGTCGTAGCCGCAGCCATCATCGCCGCAAGCGCCGGGCTGATCGTCGGTCGGGTCCATCGGGTCGCCGAGGTCGCCGGGTTCCCAACCGTCCGGCGGCTGGAAATCGCAATCGGCACAGACGTTGAACTGCGCGGCGCGGCCCTGGCCGTCGAGCTGATTACGGGGAACGCCTTGGCGAATGTAGGGGATTAACCCCGGACGAGCCATTCCACTGAAGAGTTGCCCTGCTTCGTGCAGATCGAACACGCGGTCCGCCTTGCGGCTGAGAACCGTGGGGTTCCTGAGCATTTCGTTGTGGCTGGAGACGATGACGACGCCACCGCGGGTGAACTGCGCTTCACTGGGGTGCCATACAGGAGGCATGCCATAGAAAGCGTTGTATTCCAAATCTCCCATGCCGCCGAGATCCGGCGCCAATTCAGGGTGCTGAATCGTCGGATTTTCTTCACCCAGATTGATCGCCTCGGCGCGCGGGAAGCTGAACACCAGTTCCGGCAGATTGTCGCCGTCCATGTCCTGCACGACCGTCACATCGGACAATCCCTTCGTCCATCGCGTGCTTTCATTCTGGGGAGCGATGTCGGCATTGCGCGGAGTCCGAATGCCGGGGAAGATCAAGCCGGAGATGGTTCGGCCGACCGAATTCAACTGCCGGGGCTGGCCGGTGATTCGCTGGCCCGAGCCGTAAATCAGGTAGGCTTCGCCGAAGCCGACGCCGCTGTTCTGAATCAGCGAGGGCTTGCCCCAGCGCGACGCGATCAGCATTTCGCTGCGACCGTCGCCGTTAAGGTCGGGCACATTCGTGATCGAGCTGCCGGCCAGGTCATTGAAGTTGAAGCCCTGGAGAATGCCGCCCTGGGTGCTGTTGGTCAGCGAATTCAGGTCGAAAGTCCCGATGATGCGGTTCGTGATGGCGATCTGGATACGCGTTCCGCCGGCGTTCGCCGCATAGAAGCGGATTTCCGGCGCGATGCCGTCGCTGATCATGACGTAATAGCGGTACGTGTTCGGCGGGAAGGTCGCGAGGTTCGACGTTACGGTTCGCGTTCCCGTGCCGGCCGGGAGCACCAGGGCCTGCATGAATTCGAATTCGTTGCCGTTCAACTCGGTGTCGTCCGGGTCGAGCAGCACACGGACCGTGTGGCTTGCGTTGTCGGTCGACGTCAACTGGATTGTCCAGTCCGACGAACGCGACACAACCGCGTCATCGGCGGGCAAGACCCAGCCGCCCGTCGGCGGGATCGAATCGAGCGTCAGATTTCCGAGGGCGTACGTGGTCTTCTTCTCGTTCGTCACGGTTGTGGCGCGAACACCCAGCACGAACCGGCCGAATCCGTTGGCGAGTTGGCCGACCAGCTCGTTCGTATCAAGGGGGACCGTATTCAGGCCGGCCACCGTGTTGATGGTGCGCGAGAAAACCGGTTCGCCGTCCGGCTGAGAGTTGTTGTCGCTATCCGCGGCGACCACCAACTCGCTCGACTGGAGCGCTCCGGAGGCGTTCGAGATTTCGTATTGGACGTTGACGATCGTTCCGGGCCGGGTCCGCACGGCCGCGGTCGGCGCCGAGACGGAAACAAAAACGGTGCCGGAAGTTCCGCCACCGCCACCGTCGCCGCCGCCGCCGCTGTTCGTGTTTGTGTTATTCGAGCCGCCGCTGCTCTGGCTGCTGCTGCTCGTGGTGCTGTCATCCACGACGACGGGTGGAATCGGGCGGGTAAGTTGATCCGACGCGTCGCTGCCACCGGTGGTGGTCGAGGTGTTTGCGTTCGCGTTATCCGCGGGAGTCCGCGGCGTCTGAGCGACCGGACAGCCGCCCATGGTGAGGGCGGTCAAGCCGGCAACCGTCAGCGACAGGGAGTAAGCCAACCGAAACCGCAGACTTCTCATGTAAACTACCTCCATCGGGTAGAGATGACGACACCGCGTTTCACCCGGAAACAAGCTGTGCAGACCCCTTAGAGACTCTGGCTGCTAACCTACTGTAGATGTTCACGAGTGTCGAGTCAACGCGAATCCGCCGCTTCCAAAAAGTTCGAATCAGATTCCGCTCCACGACGTTAGTCGGATAAGCAAAAAGACTTATAATCGACCCCCGTCGTACCGCCCAACTGGGCTCGGCACCGGACACCGAGCAGCGGCCGACCGATTCATGAGACCTTTTTTTCGGGATTCACGATGAGCAATATCCAGCCGTTCTGCGGAATTCGATATGGCGGAAAAAGCACCGGCGGCGACGTCTCAAAGCTGATCGCGCCGCCCTATGACGTGCTGGATGCCGCCGGCAAAGCCGCCCTGCTGGCCCACCACCCCGCTAACTTCGTCAAGATCGACCTGCCGCACGTCCCGCCGAAGGAAGCCGGCCCGCAGTCGGCCTACCACGACGCGGCGGCCCAGTTTCATGCCTGGCTGAACGACGGCACCCTGGTGCAGGACGACAAGCCGGCGCTGTACGCCTACCACCAGACCTACCAGCACGAAGGCAGGAAGTACGTCCGAAAGATGTTTTTCGCGCGGCTGCGGCTCGAGGAGTTCGGCAAAGGCAGCGTCTTTCCGCACGAGCAGACGTTCGGCGGCCCGAAGGCCGATCGGCTCCTGCTGACCCAGGCCACCCGCTGCAATCTCAGCCCCATATTCGGCCTGTACGAGGACGAGCGGAACGCAATTTCGGCCCGGCTGGATCGGTCCATTGGCGCAACCCCCCTGCTTCGCGGCGACCTTGACAGCGTGCGAAGCGACCTCTGGGCGGTGACCGATCCGGGCGCCATCGCCGACGTAAGGACCGCGATGAGCGAGAAGGCCACCTTCATCGCCGACGGGCACCATCGCTACGGCACCGCGCTCAACTACCGCGCGTGGCTGACGGAGAAGCAGGGGCCTTTGCCCGCGGATCACCCGGCAAACTTCGTCCTGTGCGTGTTCTGTGCGATGGAAGACGCCGGACTCCTGATCCTGCCGACGCACCGCGTGCTGCCCGGCCTGCGAGTCGAAGCCGATTTCTTCGCCAAGGATCCGCAAATCGAGGCCGCGCCGTTGACCGCCGATTCGCCGGACGGAGCCGTCCGCGAACTGGCCCGATTCGGGCCGCAAGCGGTCGGGTTCTTCGAATCGAAGGCGCGGCGGTATTGGAGCATCCGACCCCGGCGGGCCGATCTGCTCGCAAAAGACGAGCCGACACATTCAGACGCCTGGCGGGGTCTCGCCCTCGCGTTCCTTCATGCCTACCTGCTCGATCGCCAGATCACGCCGAAGTGCTGCGGCGGAAGCGCGCCGACCATCCACTATGTGAAGGCGGCGGCGCCCGCGGTCGACGAAGCGGCGACGACCGGCGGCTGCGTGTTTCTGCTTCAACCGACGACGATGGCTGAGCTTCGGGCTGTTTGCCGGGCAGGCGACCTGATGCCCCAGAAGAGCACGTACTTCTTCCCCAAGCTGGCCAGCGGGCTGATCGTTAATTCATTGACGAACGAGGCTCGATAGGGCGATTTGCCCGCGTGTCGGCGTTCGTTCACGGTGCCGTTGCTCGGTAAACAGCGCTCGGTTGCGCGATTCCCCGACTGGCACAGTCGCGGCACACCCATACCGCGCCCGGTTGTAATAACGCTTTGAACTACCTGTCGCCGCCACCCAATGGCGTTCGCTGCCTCATTTCCTCAGACCAGGCCCGCACCTGCTCGATTCTTCCCGGCTCAGCGGCGCTGCCGAATCGCGCGATGGCGCTCTCAAGGTTGCCGGCGATGTGGCTGTCGTTGTATTGAAGATCGCGTACCCCGACGCGGCCGTCCCGGCTGCCGGACACGAGCAGGCGGTCGTCCGGAGAGAACTCCAGGCATGTGATCAGCGCCGTGTGCCCGCCCAGCGTCGCGAGAATCTGCCCGCTTCTGGGATCGATGAGCTTGATCTCGCCGTTGGTAGTGCCGGCAGCGATGAGATTGCCGTCGTGGGACGCGGCAATCATCGAGACGAGATTCTCAAAGGCCGAGCATCGACTTCGGATCATGCTGGTCGCGGGATCCCAAATGCAGACGACGCCATTCCAGTCGCCGGTGCAGTAGAACGACCCGTCCGGGCTCCACGCCGCGCACCAGGTCGACGATTTGGCCTCGATCGTCTTCGGCGAAGCGTCCGGCTCAAGCGGCCATAGCATGAGATTGGGACCGCCCGGCGCTGCGATCGCCTCCGTTCTCGATGGATTGGAAACCAGGCCGCCGACGGCGGTGCTGCTGCGTCCGACCGTCCCCGCGGGTTCGAGCGACGGAAGCTCGCGCCGGTGAATAAAGCGGTCGCGTCCTCCCGTGAAGACGTATTGGCCGTCGGCTGAGACGAGGACGGCGAAAAGCTCTCGTGCGTGAATCGCGGTTGTCCGCACACACGTGCGTTGCTCAAGATCCCACAGCGAAAGAAAACCGTTCGCATCGCCGGTCAGGGCGCTGCGGCCGTCCGGCAGCACGCAGACGCCCTCAACCTCGCCGTGGCTGCTCCCCGTGATTTCGGCCAGGCGGGCGCCGTCGCGCGGATCGGCCAGGACGAGGGTTCCATCGCGGCCGCTCACCAGCAGGCGCTTGCCGTCCGGCGAGAAATCCGCCGTCGGCTGGGAGGAATACGCGCCGGGAAGCGCCTTGAATCCGCCGTCCGCCGCCGTCTCCCAGACGCGCACCGCCCCCTTCTCGTCCGCGACGGTCAAGAGCGATCCGTCATCGCTGAATTCAATGTGCGTGACGCCGCCCGAGTGGCCGGTCAGGCTTTCGACACGACTGAGCGTATCCACCCTCCACAGATCGACCTGCCACCAACCCGCCGAAGCGAGCAATTTCCCGTCAGGATGAAATGCGAGCGAAGTGACGTTTTCGTTTTCGCAACGGATCGTGCGGAGCGTGCGGCGCGACTCCACATCCCAAAGCTGAATCGTTCTGTTGGAATCGCCGGAAGCGAGCAGGTCTTCATTCGGGCTGAACGCAAGCGATTCGATCGATTGCTCGTGACATGCTTGCCGAAACACCTCCTTGCGCAGCTCCATGTCGAAAAGCGCGATCTCGCCGCCGGCCGTCCCCATCGCCAACAGCCGCCGGCCCGGGGCGATCGCTGCAACGCGCGGCGAACCGGGCGCCTTCGCCCTCCACAATTCGCGGAGCGACTCGCCGTCGTACGCGGCGATCGATCCCGCGGCGCCCACCGCGATCAGAGCGCCGGTGGGCGGATCGAAGAGCAGCGCGCGGATCTCGCCGACGGCGCATCTTCCGTCAACCAAGGTGCGGAGCGTCTGGAGGTCGATCAGGCGCACCCATCCGCCTCGCTCGAAGACCGCCATGCGCGGCTCAATCGGATGCCGCACGCAAAGGAGCGGAGCGCCGACGAATGGGATCTCAACCGTGGTGAGACGAGCGCCGCTGGCCGCTTGCACGATTTCCGTGGCATCGGGCCGCAGCAGGAACAAGGACCGGTCGTCGTCGACGAAGGCCGGCCAGGTCGCTCCGCCGCCGGCCAGCGTGAGCAGACTGGGTCGGGTCGAATAAAGTTCTCGCAGCGCCCAAAGCGTGTAGGGCGACCCCGGCGTGGTGAGATGCTCGTGCCAGAGCATCTCTTCCGCGACGCGCATGTTGCCGAGCTTGCCCGCCAGGCGGCCCTGTTCGACGTGGCTGATTCGCAGCTCCTCGGCGAGCTCGACCCTGCTTTCATCGGACAGGGCGCGGGCCCTCTCGGCTTCCGCCTGGGCTGCCTGAGCCCTGCCGCGCTCGGCGGATTCGGACAGCGCCAGCAGACGGTTCTTCTCCGCCTGGCGGGTCGCCTGGATGGCCGCCAGCAGCGCGAAAACGACAAACGCGGCTGCGACCAGAATCGTGCTGCGATAACGCCGCAGACTCTTGCGCAGCAGGTACAGAGCGGAATCGCGCTTCGCCGCAATCGGTTCGCCCGCAAGGTAGCAGCGAATATCCGACGCCAACTCCGCCGCGGACTGGTAGCGGCGGGCGGGGTCTTTCTCGAGGGCTTTCCCGACGATGGTCTCGACCTCGCCGCGCAGTTCCCGGCTCACGGCGCTGATGCGGCGGGGCTCCGCTTCGCAAATCGCCCGGATGACTTCCGGCGTGCTGCGGCCTTCCAGGTCGTAGGGCCGGCGGCCGGCGAGCAGTTCGTACAGCAGCACGCCGAGTGCGTACACGTCGGAGCGCGTGTCGATGGCCTGCGGGTCGCCGCCGACCTGCTCGGGGCTCATGTACGGCAGCGTCCCGATCATCTGGCCGGCGTCCGTGAGCAGCGTCGACGAACTCAGGGCCGGATCGGCGGCGCGGGCCACTCCAAAATCCAGGATTTTCGGCTGCGGATTGCCGTAGGCGCGGCCCGATGCCGGCTCGACCGTTGCGTCTCTACTCAATGTGGGCGGTGTTCCGGACGACTCCTCATCGTCGGCGACGAGGATGTTGGCCGGCTTCAAGTCGCGGTGAATGACGCCGTGCTGGTGCGCGTGTTGCACGGCGTCGCAGACGCGGGCGAGCAATTCCATGCGGGCCCGCACGCCCAGCTTCTTCTGCTCGGCGTACGCGTTCAGCGGCAGGCCGTCGATGAACTCCATCGCGACGAACGCGACGCGCCCGCCATCCGGATTGTGATGAACGCCGGCCTCGAAAATCTGGGCGATTCCGGGATGGTGCAGCCGCCCGAGAACGTCGGCTTCGTACTCGAACCGGCGCAGGATCCCCGGGGAAGACAGCCCCGGCCGCAACACCTTCAGCGCAACCGTTCTGCGGGGCAGATCCTGCTCGGCAAGGTACACGATGCCGAAGCCGCCGCGCCCGATCTCACGCAGCGGACGATACGCGGCGATCTTCGCCGGGATCGGCTCGGAGTCCGAAAGCGCGGCTCGCCGCAGCGCGATCCCTTCGCGGACGTCCAGGGTGCGCAGCCCCGCGTCGCCTGAGTCGAAGGCCAGCAGCGTCTCGACCTCTCGGCGCAGCTGGGAATCCGCCGCGCACTCGCGCTCGAGGAACGCGGCGCGATCCGCCGCCGGCATCGCGATGACCGCGTTGAAGATCTCTTCGACCCGCTTGAATTCAACCGGCGTCATAGCAATAAACTAGCCCGCCGCTGCCGTTCGCCGAAGTGAATCGTTGTACCGCCTCCGCCGCGCACCGGCACGCGGCCGGCTCGCGTTCAACCGGCGTTCGCGCCATGCTGGGCCCGAAAGACCAGGGCCGCGAGCACGCCTCCCGCGAGCGGCCCGACGATGTAGAGCCACATGTGAGCCAGCGACCCGCCACCGACAATCGAATGCACGATCGATAGCCCGCACCCGACAGCAGGATTAAAGGCGCCGCCGGAAATGCTCCCGCCGCTGACCGCGCCGGCGAAGACGGTCATGCCGATTGCCAGTCCGTAAAACGAGTTGTTGGCAGTGCCTTTCGCCGTCGCGGTGTTGAGTACCACCAGAGCCAACGCGAAGGCAAAGAGCGCCTCGATCACCAGCGCGTGCAGAATCGTCACTTTCTGACCGGGCGCGATCCCCGACGATGCGCCGGTAATCTGGTAGGCGATGAATGCCGCCGCTATCGCGCCGAGCACCTGGCAAACGACGTACCAAACCAGATCCGCGAGTGGACACTTGCCACGCAAGAACACGGCGAGCGTGACCGCCGGGTTGTAATGGCCGCCGGAAATGTGCCCGCCCATGTACACCATCGTCATGAGCACGCTTCCGATCGCCAGTGCGCCCAGCGGGGCGCCGCCGGCCAGCGCAATGACGAAGATCAGGAAGAACGCCCCGACAAACTCGGTGAGGTATTTCGACATCGCACGCGCTCCGTTCTTGAGGATCCCACAGACTGCGCCAAGGTGGACCGCACACCTGCCGGCATGGTAGGCGAGGAACGGACGCCGACCAAACAACCGGCGGCGCGGATTGCGAAAGGAATAGGTTAACGGCGGCGAGACTCCCCTAGCCCTTCGAAGCGAATTCGACCTGGTTTCGGCCGCCTCGCTTCGCCGCGTAGAGTCGCTGGTCCGCCGACTCAACCAACGTGGCTGGCGAGGACGGCGTCTCGGCGGGGCGCACCAGACTGGCGCCAAGGCTGGCCGTTACTCTCAGGGACTGTCCTTGATAGGCGACGTGCGACGATTCGATCGCCTTTCGAATCTGCTCTGCCAAGTTCCTGACTTGCTCGGCGGTCCGGTCGATCGCGATTACGGCGAATTCTTCGCCGCCATAGCGGGCCACCAGCCCGGCGCCGCTCGCGACCCTCTGGAGGCAGGCGGCGACATGGCGAAGTACTTCATCGCCGGCGCGGTGGCCGTGCTCATCGTTGAATCGTTTGAAGTGGTCGATGTCGACCATGATCAGGCCGAGCGCGAGCTTGTTTGCCGCAGCCCGCCCGATCTCCTCGGCCAGTCGCTTGTCGAAGGCAGCGCGATTGGCCACTTTGGTCAGTGAATCCGTGGCCGCCATCTCGAGAATTTCTCGTTTTTCGGCGGAGAGACGGTTAACTTCGGCGCTGGCCGCCTCGGCGGTTCGGGCGATGGCGGCGCGCTCGAATTCGGCCTGCATGCTGATTCTTGCGAGCTGGCTGATCGATTCCGCCTGGAGTTGTGCGTAGCTGATCGTGGAGCCGACCTTCAGCGACAACAGGTCGGCAGTGGAGCGCACGTGCATGTCAATCCCGTGCAGAATTCCGTCCAGCGTGGCGCGCTCAACGCCGGCCAGCACGCCGGCGTTCTGAATCACTTCTTCCAGTTTTGTCAGTTGCTCCTGCGAAGTGAACATCTCGGCAATCTGGTGGGCGGCGCAGACGCACGCAGCGAGCTGGCGCGCTTGCCCGTCGAGCGCGTCGAGCCCCTCGCCATGATGAGCGCCAACGGCCTCGCAAAGCGTCCGCGGAAGATTCCACCGAGAAAGCAGTTCGCCGCCGGCAACGGCATGCGTCATCCCGAATACGGCCAGTTCGCCTTCCAACGCCGTGCCGCCGGTTTTTCGTGAACGGGCAAAATCATCCGGCGCGGCGCGCCACAGCGTGAATTCGCCGATGTCGGCGAGCAAACCGGCGACAAATGCTTCTTCGGCGATTTTGGGATTCGCCGCCTTGGCGATCAGGCGTGCGGCGACCGCGCTGGTCAGCGAGCGCCGCCAGTAGGTCTCGATGTCGTAGATATCGCCGGGCCTGGTCCTCAGAGCTTCGACGAGGCTGAAGCTGAGCGCCATCACTTTGACGCTGCGCAGCCCGAGAATCACCATCGCCTGTTTGAGGGAACCGACTTCACGCGGCAGCGAGAACAGGGCGGAGTTAACGACCTTCAACAGCTTGGCGGTGAGAGCCGGATCCTGCTGAACGACCTTTACCAATGCGTCCACAGTTACGTCGTCACTGCGGGTCAGCCGCAAGATTTCGGCCGCCACCGTCGGCAGGGACGGCAGGTTCTCGGTTTCGAGGAGACGATCGACAATCTGACTGTTCACTGTCAACTCCCCCTTGATCGAAACCTGGTTACGCCGCCGCCCGAAACCGGAGGCAAAGGAGCCGGGCGGCAGGTACTGGTGAATCGGGTAGTCGGGGGGTAGCCTTTAGGGTGAACACCAGTACCCCGGCTGTATTTGTCGGAGTTCCAGCGCGGATCTTGCCAGTTTTTTCGGACAATTGTTGCGCCATGTCACGACGCGCGGAACCGCAACGAACAGCCCGTCGGCAGTTCAGCGTTCTTCAGCGATTCTGCCCACAAAGCGACAGCGGCGTGCACAAGGCCAGCTCACGCTATCGGACGTCAGCGTGCTTCTGGGTTTGAGCCCGCCCGGCGGGCGCGAATCTGGAAAAAAAGAAAAGCGGCGTCGCCGATTCAGCGAACGCCGCGCCTGGCTTTCTGTTTTCAACGCCGTCGAGGCCGTAGCCGACGCTCCGGCTATTGCGGTGCCGGCTGAACAATCATGACGGTCCGTCCGCGGAATTGGACGATCCCGTCCTTGAGAGCGAACAGCGTGTCATCTCGGCCGATTCCGACGTTCAGACCGGGTTTGAAGGGCGTTCCGCGCTGCCGGACGATGATCGATCCGATGCGGGCAGCTTCGCCGCCGTAGAGCTTCACGCCCAGGTATTGAGGATTGCTGTCGCGGCCGTTGCGCGTTGAGCCGCCGCCCTTTTTGTGTGCCATACGTCACCCTTTCATCGCATGTGGGCGGTGTAAGCCCGCGCGACCGAGCGAGGCATGATACGGGCGATCAGCAGGCGGTTCAAGTGCATCGCGCCCCGGAAATCAGGCCTCAGGCCGCATTCCGCGCAGCCGTCCGGACAACCTGGCCGACCGCTACCCGCCGGTCAGCAATTCGGCGCCTCTGCCTGCGTTCACGATCATCGCCTTCGCCCGGACTTCGTGTGAGCGGTTGTAGCCGCTTTCGACTCGCTCCACGATCCGATCGCAGGAGTCCTCCACCGCCAGGGCGATGACGCACCCGCCGAAGCCCGCGCCCGTCATGCGCACCCCGAGCACGCCCGACGCCGGTTCGAGCAGATCGAACAAATCGTCGAGTTCGCGGCAGGTCACCTGGTACTGGTCGCGCAGCGAGATGTGCGACTGCTTCATGAGCGAACCGAACTCGCGCAGCCGCCCCGCCGAAAGCGCCGCCGCCGCCGCGAGCGTCCGCTCGTTCTCAGACGAGACGTGCAGCGCTCGCGCGGCGGCGACCGGATCGAGTTGCAGGGCGTGCTTTCGGACGCTTTCGGAGCTCACGTCGCGCAGCGCGCTCACCGCGCCGTTCAGCCGGCGGAAATACTCGACCGCTTCCCGGCACTCGCGCAGCCGTTTGGCATATTCACTGCCGGCCAGAGCGTGCCGCACGCCGGTATCAACCACAAGCAGACTGTGGCCGCGCAGGTCAAAAGGCACCGCGGTGGCGACGCGCTTGCGGCAATCCAGCAGCAGCGCGTGCCCTTCTTTGCCAAGCAGCGACGCGGTTTGATCCATTACCCCGCAGGGCACGCCGGCGAATTCGTGTTCCGCTTGCCGGCAAAGGTCGATCAGTTCGTTCGCCATCAGGGGTTCGCCGGCCAGGTACGCCAGCGACATGCAAACGGCGACCTCCATCGCGGCCGAGCTCGAGAGCCCTCCGCCGACCGGCACATCGCTGGCGAGCATCAGATCCGCGCCGCTGAGGTGCGAAGTCCGCCGCCCCAAAAGCGAGGCGACGCCGGCGACGTAGCTCGTCCAGTGCGGCAGGCTCTCGCGCGACCAGTTGTCGCGCAGCCAGCTCCGTTCGTCGTCGAACTGCTGGGAGTAGATCCTGATGCACTCATCGGAACGCGGCGCGGCCGCGGCAAAAGTGCTTCGAGCGAGAGCAATCGGCAGAACATAGCCGTCGTTGTAATCCGTGTGTTCTCCGATCAGGTTTACCCGGCCGGGCGCGCGGGCGACCACCGCCGGCGGATGGCCGAATCGGAGTTGAAACGCCTCGCGAAGAGCAGCAGGGTCGACCATATCTACATGAAAACGCAGCCGCCCGGAACGATCAACTCGCCCGGGCGGCAAAAAGGACTGCGGATGCGAGCCGGCGACGCGATTCGCTCGCGGTTCATCATTCGGTTTCGGTGTTTTCGACGGCGTCCGCCGCGTCCGGTTCGGCGTCGGACGGCGCGGCCCGTAGAACATCGGTCAGGAGCGTCTTCACACTGCTCGTCTTGGCGGTCGCGGACGAACTGACGGTATCCGGCCGCAGAATGGGCCGCAGGTTCTTTTCGATCAGGTTCACGAATTCCGGCAGCCGCACGCCGACCGTCAGGCTGGTGAAGATTGTTGAGAGCATCGCGTTGCCCCACCGGGCGGCGAAACGAGGCTGGTCGCTGGTCGCGGTCTGCGCGCGAATGTCGGTCTTCGTCTGGTCCGTCTCGGTCGACGAGCTTTTTTGCGTGGACGACGATCCGCTCGGCGGAAACACGTCGTTGATGTTGATTCCCGCGGCTTGGAGCATCGCGATCACTTCGGGCGTAATGTGGGGCGGGATGTTCGAGTTGTCCGAACTGCCGCTCGTTCCTGTCGTGGTCCCGGTGCTTCCGCCGGCAAGGCCGAGCAGGCTCGAAAGATCGCCGCCCTGACCGAGCAAACTGCCGATGGAATTCAAGCCGCCGGAGCCGAGCAGGCTGCCGAGCATGTTGTTGATATCCGTGCTGGTTCCGGTCGACGTGCTCGACGACGAAGAGCCGGACGTGGTGCTGGTGCCCAGCGAGCCGGAGCCGTGCTGGTATGCGAGCCGCGCGTCCCGAAGCGCCAGGTGTCGAGCGCGGGCGTCGTTGACGATCCGCCCGGGATTGCGTCCGGAGGCCGTCTGGAGATTTTCGGTTGGAGTATTATCTGCAAGCGACTCCGTCGTGGTGGTTGTGGATTGTGCGAGCGAGGCCGCGCACAATAATCCGCTTGCCAGCACGGAAAAGACAAAGCGTGTCATTTCGCCGCTCCTTGTGGACACACCGGAGACGCACTGATGCTGCCGGGTCATTATAACCAGATCGGCTTGTCGCGGTTGCCGGTTGTCGAATTCGCATTCAAAAAAAAGCCCCGAGCCCAGCGCATCCGCCGGCCCCCGATTGTGGCGCGCATCTTGCCGTATCTCATTATCGCAACGCCACTTATGGGATGTGATCGGCCGCCCCAACCGGGTGAGCGGGACAGCATCGTCCGCGATCCCAGGATCGCTTTTGTCGCGGCGGCAGCGGGCGATCCTCGGTGGCCGGCGGTTGAAGGCGCGTTTCGGGCGTACGTCGGGAGGTATCCGACCGCGCAGATGACCATCCTGCAACCGACTGCCAGCACACCCGCCGCCATGCAAAGCGCCTGCGAAAACGCCGTCGCCGCGGCGCCCCATGCGATCTGCATTTGGGTCGATGATCCGGAATCCGCGAGGGCAGGCTTGAGCGCGATTGCACGCACGCGTTGTAACGCAGCCCTGATCGCTGTCGGAAACGCGATTGAATCCGAGGCCCTCTTCGCACGCGTATCCGCCGACTCGCTCGACGCGGCCGAACTGCTGGGGCACGATCTGGCGACAATCGCCGGCGAATCGAAAAGCTACGTCTTGCTGCACGCAAACGGCCGCGACGAACGGGGGACGGGCGTCTACCGACGGTTTGACACCAGCGCGGCAGGGCACCGCTTTCTGTCCAGACTGACCGAGGAGTTCGGCAGCGGCGACGTCGAGGCGGAGAGCGACGCCGTTCAATCGATGATTCGCACATTTCCGAACGTGGGTCTGGTTGTGACGCTCAACCCGCACGTCTGGTACCGTGACCCGCGCGCGTCCGTTCTGCGGCCGGCCAACCGCTTTGTCACGCTCAGCGCAGCGCCACTCTTGTGGCCGGCCTTGCGGGAAGGAAAAGCCGCGGGCCTTGTCGGCTGGATCGACGGCGACATCGGAACTGCCGCGGCACAAATGGCGGTTCGCTCGCTCGCAGAACATCGCAAGACGGATCGCACCATGGTCATGCGGCCCGAGTTGGTGACCGCAGACCGCCTGCCGGATTTCATTCGCCGATACGAAGCCGCGGCGCGCGGCGAGACGGTGGAAGCACCGGCTGCCGCGTCACAGCCGTGAAATGCGGATTCCGGAATCAAGACGCCTGACGTGATGGTGCATGGGTTTTCCAATGCGGGCGGCGCGCGATTCGTAGCGTCGGACCTCCGCGTCCGACGACGAAAACGGTCCCTCGCGCTTTCGCTCTGAAAATTCACCCTCACCCCGGCCCTCTCCCGGAGTACCGGGAGAGGGGGCAACGGCCCAACTCGCTTGCGCTTGGGTTTGTGTATGGATTCGTCGGACTCGGAGGTCCGACGCTACGAAAGATGCGTGCCGAACCTCGTCGTCGGACTCGGAGGTCCGACGCTACTGCATTGCGCCGTCAAAGAGATCGCAGCGCTCGCTTGAGGATCTTGCCCGTCGGGCCGCGCGGCAGGTCGTGCACGATGCGCACCTCGCGCGGGATCTTGAAGGGCGCGAGGCGGCCTCGGCAGAAGCTGCGCAGCTCGGCCTCCCCCACCGATGCGCCTTCGTGCAGGATCACGAACGCCAACGGCGTTTCGCCGCGCAGTGGGTCGGCCACGCCGATCACCGCCGCCTCGGCCACGGCCGGGTGCAGCACAAGAGCGTTTTCGATTTCACGCGGCGCCACGTTTTCGCCGCCGATGATCAGCAGTTCCTTGGCCCGCCCCGTGATGAAGATGAAGCCGTCGGCATCGACACGCCCGACATCGCCGGTGAATAGCGCGCCGCCGCGAATGGTCTGGGCGGTCGCTTGCGGATTCTTGTGATAACCCTCCATCACACAGTGGCCGCGGACGGTCAGCTCGCCTTCGCACCCGCGCGGCAGCTCCGCGCCGGCGGAATCGACCGCCTCCACCGTCACGCCGGGCACCGCGATCCCCACCGAACCGACGCGGCGGTTCCACGGCTGATTGATCGAAACGACCGGCGAAGTCTCGGTCAGCCCGTACCCCTCGCAGATCGGCACGCCGAACCGCCGCTCAAACTCCTCGGCGACGTTCAGCGGGAGCGCCTCGCCGCCGCTGATCGCCAGCTTCAGGCTTGCGAGGGCGTCGCGATCCGCCGATTTCATCTTGCTGATCGCCGCGTACATGCTCGCCACGGCCATGAACACCGTCGCTTTCGTGTCGGCGATCGTGCTGACGACCGCCGCGGGGCTGAATCGCGGCAGGTAATGCACGCTGGCCCCGAGCATGAGCGGAACGATCGTCATCGCGGTAAAGCCGAAGCTGTGAAATTGCGGCAGGACGCTCAGCAGCGTCGAGTCGCGTGTGAGGCGGACGTGCTCGATGCAGGCCAGCGCGTTGCGAGACACATTCCCGAAAGTCAGCCGCACGCCTTTCGGATCGCCGGACGTACCGGACGTGTAGATCAGAGCGCCCAGGTCGCCATCACTCGCCGCCGGCGCGGGACAAGCACCCGGCACGAGCGTCGTGTTTCCTTTCAGCAGCAGCGTCCGGACGCCCGCCGCCGCCAAAGCCGGCGCGAACAGATCGACCGAGAGCACCAGATCGAGCTCCGCGTCGCGAATGACGTGCGCGAGCTGCGCCGGCGACAGGAGGAAATTCAGCGGCGTCGGAACGCGACCCGCCAGCCAGCACGCGAAGATCGACAAAGCTCCTGCGACCGACGTCGGCGTCATGATGCCCACGTGCGGCCGCTCGGTTTGCTCCCGAATCCGGCAGGCCAGTCCGGCGGCCAGCGACGCGAATGTGCCGTAGTCCAGCGCGAGACTCTGATCCGCCGCCGCGAGTCGCGTGGGCGCGCGATCGACCGCTTCGGAGAACGGCGTGAGGATTGGGTGCATACGCCCGATGATACCGGCCGAATTCGGTGCGAACACGCGACACAATCCGAGCCCTCAGCGCGGGCGTTGCCCGCAGCTCAAGCGTCAGCGCGCGCCAAGAAGCGTAGCGGCCGGCGTCTCGCCGGTCGTAGATCGTCGACTCGGCACGATCGGGGTCGTTCCCGATCTACGGCCTGCGAGACGCAGGCCGCTACCTCGCTCCGTGCATCGGCAATCGAGTCGCCGCTCGAAAAATCTCCTCGCGCCGCGATGATTTTTCGGGAGATGAATCAAGCGTCAACGCGCGGGTGTTTGCGCGAACGAGGCCCATACGAGAACATACCCACGCGCTGGCGCCTGGGGCGCGGTTATGAGTGGGCCGCGCCGAAAATCTCACGCACGCGGATGCGAATCGCCGCCGCGCCGCATGCCGCCTCCGGCCGCCAGCGTGCGAAGCGCCTCGGCGGGCTTGGCGAAGCGCGTCAGCACGATCATCGCCGCGATGATGAACGGCTTGTACGACGCCTCGCGATAGGTTGCCAGGCGGTAGCGCTCGAAGACGCTCGCCGAAACCTCGCCGACCTTGCAGGTCACATCCGTGATGTCGGCGGGCAGGCAGTGCATGTAGAGCGCCTGCTTTGCGTTGCGCGAATCCTCCCCGGCGATCACGGGCCGATCGCCGCGCGTCGTCGCCATGAGCTTCTCGGTGCATTCCCAATCGCGGCAGCGCAGGTTCTGTGCGAGGCACTCTTTTTCCAACGCGGCCAGTTGCTCATTTTCGCCGCCGCGCAGCAGCCGCGTCCGCTCCTGCATGACCCGATACGGCGCCCAACTCTTGGGATAAACGACGTGGGCGTCGCGGAACGCCGCCGCCAGATCGTGCGTCACCGCGAACGATCCGCCGGACTGGCGCGCGAATTTGCCCGCGAGTTCGAGCGTATCGGGCACGAGGTCATACCCCTCCGGGTGTGCGAGCACGACGTTCATGCCGAAGCGGGTCATCAGCGTGATGATTCCCTGCGGCACCGAAAGCGGCTTTCCGTACGAAGGCGAGTGCGCCCAGGTCATCGCGATCTTGCGGCCCCGCAGGGCCTCGAGCGAGCCGAACACCTGCTGGAGGTGCATCAGGTCCGCCAGCGATTGCGTCGGATGGTCGAGATCGCATTGGAGATTGATCACCGCCGGCCGCTGCGGCAACACTCCCGCCCGATAGCCGTCGTCAAGCGCCGCGCCGACCTCCACCATGTACTTGTGCCCTTCGCCGAGGAAGATGTAGTCGCGGATGCCGATCACCTCGCTCAGGAAGGAGATCATGTTGGCGGTCTCGCGCACCGTCTCGCCGTGGGCGATCTGCGAGCGGCTTTCGTCCAAATCCTGCGTCGAGAGCCCCAGCAGGCTCGCGGCGCTGGCGAAGGAAAAACGCGTGCGGGTCGAATTGTCGCGGAAGTTCGAGACGGCCAGGCCGCCGTCGAAAAGCCGCGTCCGCCGCCCGGACAGGTACAGGTCGCGAAGCACGTCGGCCGCCAGCAGCGTCGCGTGCAGTTCGTCCGGCGACCGCTCCCACGTGAGGAGATAGTCGCGGTTGTGCAGGTCGATCGTGCGGGTCGCCAGCGCGTCCAGTTTCTTCGTCAACTTCTCTTCCACTACGAATTCCCTCGCATCAGGCCGGCTGCTTGTGCGTGTCAGGGGCTCGCGGCGGCGATGCGGGCGTTGAACGCCTCGATGTCCGCGTCCCATTGGGCGACTTGCGCATACGTGTCGGTCCAGAAGCTCGGATCCCAGAGCCGCCGCAAGTCCTCGACGCTCCGCTGCTGCTGCTCGACCCAGGTGAAGTACTTCAGGTTGTGAATCGCGAGCCGGTCGTGGTAGCCGAGCTCGCGCATGTGGTCGATTCCTACGCCGTAGAGATAGCGAAACGTGTGCTGCCCTGCGATCTGCGGCGAATACGGGCCATGCAGCCGCCGCTGCTCCTCGACGCGCGACCGGTACAGATCCATCGAATCGGTCAGCGGGACGAACAGCACGTCGTGCCCGTCCATCTCGAAGTATCGAGCGGTCTTGATCGCGGCGACCAGGTTGCAGATTCCCGAGATGCCCAATTGCGGCAACTGCTCGACCAGCGCGCCGGATACTCCCTGCGCGGCAAGCTGCTCGTGGCCGGCGGGTTCGTTGAAAAGCCGCATCAGGGCCAGGCATTGCGCGTCATCGACGGCGACGACGACGTCCGTGTTTCGCACGTTGTGAATCCACGGCACGTGCTTGTCGCCGATGCCTTCAATTCGATGAGCGCCAAAGCCGCAGCGCAGCAACGTCGGGCATTGCAGCGCCTCGACCGCGACGATCCGCAGCCCGCCGTGTTGCGTCCGCAGAAAATCTCCGGCCGCGATCGTGCCCGCGCTGCCGGTCGCGGAAATGAACGCGCTGAGCCGATCGCGCGGACCGGCCAGCCGCGCGAACAGCTCCGCGACCATTCCGCCGGTGACGTGATAATGCCAGCAGGCGTTTCCGAATTCCTCGAATTGATTGAAGATGACGCAATCCGCGCGGCTGCGGCGAATTTCCCAGCACTTGTCGTAGATTTCCTTCACATTCGATTCGCAGCCGGGCGTCGCGATGACCTCGGCCCCAACCGAGCGCAGCCACTCGAAACGCTCCGGCGACATTTCCTCCGGCAAAATCGCGACCGGCGTGCAGCCGAGCAGGGCGCAATCGAACGCGCCGCCGCGGCAGAAGTTCCCGGTGCTCGGCCAGACGGCCTTTTGCGTCGTGGGATCGAATTCGCCGCGGACCAGCCGCGGCACCAGGCAACCGAACGCCGCCCCCACTTTGTGAGCCCCGGTCGGAAACCAGCGGCCCAGCAGACCGACGATGCGGGCCGGAACACCCGTCAGAGCCGGCGGAAATTCGATCCAGTTCCCCTGGTTGAATCCGCCGCCGCGCTCGGTGGGCTCGTTTTTCCAGGTGATGCGAAAGAGGTTCGCCGGATCGACGTCCCACAGACCCACGGCGCGCAGCCGCTGGCGAACAGCGGCCGGTGAGCGATCCGGCTGCGCAAGCTGCGCGAATGTCGGGATCACGACGCCGCGCGATCGGCAATGCCGCGCGATGCGGTCGAGCGCACGCTCGCTCTCGGCGTTCCCGTTGTTTCGGCCTGGCTTCAATGCAAGCTCCTGGCGCCGGCGGTACTGCTTCTTGAAAAAGCTCGGCGAGTATACCGCCGCCGAGTATGGCGTGTTCGCTTGGCGGCCGGTTGGACATGGGGTCGACGTGGCCGTCAATTTCGCACACCACCCGAACCCGAAGCGCCCCTGCTTTGGGACAGTAGCGGCCTGCGTCTCGCAGGCCGTAGACTGGGAGTCACTTCGATCGCGGCCGTTCGACGTTCTACGGCCGGCGAGACGCCGGCCGCTACGCATCACGGTCCCCAGCCGGCAATTCGCCACCCGCCGCACGGGCGCCGCTGCTTTCGAGCAGCGGATCGCTCTTTCGTCGAAAACACTGCTCAAGAGCAGTGACACCCGAAAACGCGATCAACCAGCTCCGCTGTTCCGGCCAGCAGTGCCGCCCGCGCTCTTTGCGTTCCTATTCGCCATTCGCCATTCGCCATTGGCTATTCCTCATTAGCCATTCGCAATTAGCCATTACCTATTCGCCCCCAGCATCTCCCGCAGCGCCCGATAGTCCGTCTTGCCCGTGCCGAGAACAGGGATCGCCTCCAGCCGCTGCACGCGCGACACGTTGTGCAGCGCCGACAGGCCCGCTTCGCGAATCAGCCGGTTCGCCGCCGCGCGGTCGATCGCGCGCGTCGTGAACAGGACGATCTCCGGCGATTCTTCGCTCGGCGAAGCTTCGATCGCGACGACCGGCCCTTCGTCCGCAGCGCGCGAATACGCCGACTCGAACACGCCTTCGATCGCCGGCAGCGAGATCATCTCTCCGCCGAGCTTCACGAATCGCTTCAACCGCCCGCGGAATGTGAGGATTCCGTCGGCGTCCTGCGTGACGAGGTCGCCGGTGCGATACCAGGCGCGGCCGTCGAACTCGACGAACGGCGTCGGCGCGTCGCCCAGGTAGCCGCCGAATACGCTCGGCCCGCGGACCAGCAGCATGCCCGCCTGCGATTCCGCGCCGCGGCGGGCGGGCCGCTCGATCGCCCGCTGCGTGTCGAGATCGACGAGCGCGTATTCGAGCGACGGCAGCACGCGGCCGATCGTGCCCGGGCGGGCGTCGTGGCCGTTGACCGAGACGATCGGCGAGCATTCGGTGATGCCGTAGCCTTCGAGCACGGCGGCATCCGGGCAACGTTCGCGCAGCGTCTGGTACGTCCGCTCGGGGCACTTCTCGGCGCCGGTCACCGCCATGCGAATCGACGCAAGCTGCGTCCCGTGGTTGGGCGATGACCCACGCCTCGGTCGGGTTCGCGTGATACGCGGCCCGCACGCCGACGACCAGCGGCAGCAACATCGTCACCGTCAGCCCGAAGCTGTGGAACGGCGGCAGGAAGCCGATCAGCGCGTCGTCGCGCCGCACGTGAATGACGCGCAGGATGTCGCGCAGGTTGCTCAGGATGTTCTGGTGCGAGAGCGGCACGGCCTTGGGCAGCGATTCCGACCCGCTTGTGAAGAGGATCGCCGCGTGCGGGCTTGCCTTCACCCGCGCCAACGAGGCCCACGACACTCGCGCCAGCAGCGCGGCGCGCAGCTTGTCCCACCGGCCCAGAGACGCGCCGACGTCTTCGAGATAGACGAACCGGCTTTCGAAACTCGCGACATCCAAGCCCTGCCCGCGCAGCCGCCCGACCAGCGCTTTCGACGTGATGATCCGCTCGACAACCGCCAGGTCGAGCCCGTGCAGGATGTTCCGCGCCCCGGCGGTCCAGTTCACCATCACCGGCGTCTTGCCCGCGAAGACGATCGACAGATACGCGACGCACGACGCGACCGACGCCGGGAGCATCAGCCCCATCCGCTCTCCGGGCAGCTTCGCCAAAACCGGCCGCAGCACCATCCCCGCGGTTACCAGATCGCGGTACGTCATCGCGCCGCGAATCTGGTCGGCGATCGCGACGGCGCCGGGCCGCCGGCGGGCGGCATGCAGGAATGCGTCCGCGATCGTCTCGCCCGCCGGCGGCTCGACGCGTTCCGGATCGCTCGCGATCTGCCAGGCCTCGGGCACGGGCTTCAACGCGACGTTTTTTGAAACGACCGCCTGGCCGCGGGCCGCGAGCATCACGTCGCCGACGGTCTGAATCGCATCGACGTCGGTGACGTGGAAGCCGAACTCGCGCCCCAGCCACAGCGCCAACTCGGCCCGGTCGAGGCTGTCCAGGCCAAGGTCTTGCGCCAGGCGCTGCTCGTCGCGCAACGGGCCTTGCTCCGCCATCGCCTCAAGCTGGGCGGCCACGACGCTGCGCACGCTCGCGGGAATCTCGGACAGCGCCCCCTCGGCCCGTGCGACCGGCGGATCGGGGATTTCGCGGACGCCGCCGCGGTCCCAGATCGTCCGCGGCACGAGCGTCGCCGACGGTGCGTTATCGTTATAGAAGCGCTCGAGGTGCGCGTTGAGCGTGTTGCGGTCGGCTGTGCGCGGCAGGTCGGCGGGCTCGTGCAGCTCCAGCGTCACCTCGCGTCGCGGCGTGAAGAAGACGCAGCTCGCTACGATTTCCAGCAGACCCTGCCGCAGCACTTTCCCGACGTGCGGAATCTGCCCGCTCGCCATGCCGAAGCGGCTGCCCCACAGTCCGCGCGTACGGATCAGCACGACGCGCACGCCGGGAACCTCGCGCAGGATCGTCTCGACGCCGCTGTTGCCGCGCAGGTCTTCGTAGCGCGAGCGATAGAGGTGGCCAGACGGGTACATGAGCATGTTGCTGTCGCGCTGGAGGCTCTCGTACACCTCGTGCACGCGGGCCTCGACCTCGGCCTTGGCCTGCGGGCCGTATTTGCGGATGTCCGGCAGCGGCACGATCCCCACCCGCCGGGCCATCCAGCGGACGAAGAAACGGTCGATCTGGTCCTTGTCCGCGAGGGCCCTGGGGCGGAAATGCGGGAAGAGCGTGGCCATGACGATGATCGGGTCGATCAGCGCCGGATGGTTGGGAAAAAAGACAATCCCGCGCTTGCCGCGCGCCAGCACGGCGTCGAGGCCGATCACCCGGACGCGGTAGCGCAAACGGAGCAGCGCCCGGACCACGAAAAGGAGGAGGCGATCCACCAATGCCATGCGGCGATGATCACCGGACGGCTCAGGCGGGTCCAGCGCCTGTGGGGTGGCAACCAGACGCCCGTCGCGTCGGAATTGCGAATGCAGGGCGGCGTTGACCTTTTGAACAATCGGGATTATTCACGCAGCATGGCGAAACGCGCTAGTGCCGACGCGAAGTCTGAGCGGATTAGGAAAAACACATGATCACTCGACTGTACGTGAACAATTTTCGTTGCCTGGTGAATTTCAACGCCGCGCTTGAGCCGTTCGCCGTGCTCTGCGGCCCCAACGGCGCAGGCAAGAGTTCGGTGTTCGATACACTGCGCTTGCTACGAAACCTCGGGACGGGTGAAGCACTGCTCGGTGGAACGGGCGAGCATGACGTACCCCGTCTTGAGTTCACCGATTGGCTCGATAGTTCGACCCAGGAGTTTTCGTTGGGATTTAGCGTTGACGGGTACGGCTTCGACTACACGCTGCACATCGAACAGAAAGCGGCATATGAGAAACCACGGATCATCAAGGAGTGTGCGAGTTGCGATGGGAAATCGCTGTTCGAGCGGAGCTTGGACGGCGTGGACTTCGAAAGAGGCGACGGAACGCGAGCGTCGTTTCCGCTTGATTGGCGGCAGGCGGCTCTGGCGGCCATACAGCCACGCGGTGTCAATCTCGCCAAACTCGAGCTACTCAAGACGGAAGTCGCCAAGCTCCTGATTCTTCGCCCCAATCCTCGCAGTATGGAACCGGAAAGCAAAGCCGAGGCGCGGCACTCGGATCTATCGATGACCAACCTGACGTCGTGGTATCGCTCGTTGGCTCAGGAGCAGGAGTGGACTGACGTACTTCGGGACCTACTGAAGGTCGTTTGGCCGGATTTTCGATCGTTCAAACTTGTCGACGCCGGGATGAATACCAAGACCCTGCAACTCCGGTTTGAAAACGCGGCGAGCAAACCCACGCTTCTGTTTTTCCACCAGCTTTCCGACGGGGAACGAGCGCTAGTCGGACTATACATGATTAGAGCAGCGTTGGAGACGAATGCGACGAGAACGGTGATGCTGGACGAACCGGACAACTTCGTCGGCTTGCCCGAGCTTCAGCCGTGGGTGCTCTCGATGCGTGAACTCCTGGACGAGAACCACCAACTCGTATTGATCTCGCATCATCCGGAAATTCTGAGTAGCAGCGGGGAGGAAAATGGGCGGTACCTCTGGCGCGAAAACCACACCGCTCCGACGCGGATCGGACCGCTCAAGATCCCGGAAGGCATGGCTGCCGGCGAAGCAATCGCCAGGGGGTGGGTCCGTGGCGAGTAGAACACAGGTCGTCTGCCTCTGCGAAGGTGAAAAAGGCGATGGCAGTGCCAAGCGTACGAGCATTGACCCGGTGTTCATAAACCGGCTCATGCGAGCACTCTGTCCCAATTGGCTGCGCCCCTGGAACGGAAGCAACGTGGTACGACTTGCACCCTGCGGCAATAGAAAAGGCGTCATAGCCGCGATGCCCAGAGAGCTCAATCTCTGCCTAAATGCCGGCGGCGACACGACGCTAATGGTATGGGCCGATTGTGACCACGATTGTGCCCACGGAAACGCACTCCGAGAGCTGTTCTGGCAGGAAGCGCAAAAACAAGCGATCACGAAGCAGCAATTTGATCGCGTCGTTTTCATCTTTGCAAAAGACCGGTTGGAAAACTGGATTCAGTTCCTGAGCACTGGACAAACCGACGAAGCCTCAGAAGGTCCAAGAGTGAAGCACGAAAGGGCCGCATCTGATGCGGCTAAGAAACTGGCAGAACTCTGCAGAGCCGGACGCACAGTCGAGAATATGCCGGCCTCGCTTCGGTGGTCGTGCGAAAACTGGCGGGCGCTCGTCGATCGCATGAGAAGCGCCTGATCGAACTCCGCCGGACTCGTCGGAAGCAACATGTTCGAGACGGTCGTCCTACACCGCCCCGCATCGCGGTGTGGCGCGTGACAAGCTCGCGTTGCACTCGACGTGGTCATTCAGGTCGTTCGGGAGCAATTTCGGCTACTCGAACGCCACAGCCCTCGAATTCGGCGGTTGGATTTCTGTGCGATCTGAAGTGACGAGCGCGCGAAGCGAGGAGGCATGCTCACGCGGAGTACCGCGAGAGCATGCCACCACGTTCGAAAGCACAGCGCTTCGCCGCTCACACGCGGCCGTGCCTCGCCCGATCTTCAGCTACACGTCTGTCCGAAGTTGCTCAGCAGGATCGCCAGGTCGCTGATGTCCGTGTCGCCGTTCAGATCGAGGTCGATCGGGCAAGGAAATTCGACCGCGCCGTGGCAGCCGAAGTTGCTCAGCAGCAGGGCCAGGTCGCTGATGTCCACGTCCCCTTCGTCGTCCAGATCGCCCGGCAGGCCGCGCGTGACGACGACCGACCGATCGCTGACCGCGACGAACACGCACGACGGCGAGCCCGGAGCGACGTTGATGTTCGCGAAATCCCCGACCTTCGAGTTGTAAGTCATCACCGTCCAGACGCTCCCGATCGGCGGAACGAAGCCGTTCAGGAAGTTGACGTTCAGGTCGCCGCCGAGCGTCGCCACGCCGTTGACGACCACGCGGTCATACTCGACCGGTCCCAGCAGGCCTTGGATTTCAATATCCGTGTCGGCGGTCGCGCCCAGCGTCAGGTTGCCGTTGATCGTCAGCTCGCCCGTTTCCCCAACCGGCACGCCAATCAGCTCTCCGGGGCTCAGGCGGCCGAAGACGCTCACGGTCGGCGAATCGATGCTCCCGCCGCGCCCGGACAGGCGTCGCCCGCTGTTGACCGTCAGCGGCTGGGTGCAGACGACGTGCCCTCCGCTGAGATCGGTGATCGAAGGCAGCCCCACGCCGTTGCCGTCGAGCAAGGTGATGGTGCGCGTGTCTGCGTGCATCTCGCTGCCGACGTTGAACGTGACGCCGAAATTGCTGCCGTCGCCCATCGTCATGTTCGCGAGCGCGCGCACCTTGGTTCCGGAATTGAACACGACCTGGGCATCAATCGTGCCCGCGCCGGTCCAGCCGCTGTCGGCGATCGCCGGATTGTTATTGAAGGTGTACTTCGTGCCGTCGATCATTCCGGAGTTGTTGCGGAACTTGCCGGTGATCGTGATTCCGGCGGCACCGGTGGCGGTGATGACGCTGCCGCCGGAGTCCATGAAGAGGTCGGACGTGGTGATGGTGCCTGTTCCGGTCAAAGTGCCGTTGGTTCCCGGCGTCACGATTTCAAGTCCGTTGGGTGCGACGATCTGGCCGCCGTTGATGGTCACCGTATCGACCTTCGCTCGATCGGCGTCGTTCAGCGTCAGCGTGTGAGCGCCGACCGAAACAAGGCTGCCGTCATCAGCGATGAACCCGTTCGTATCGGTGCTGTCGCCGACCGTAAGGTCGCCATTGACAAGCTCCAGCGTCGTACCGCCGAAGAGCACGATGTTGGCGTTGATCGTGCCGGCGCCGGGGATGTCGTTGGGACCGCGGATGATCCCAGGCGGCTGCGCGCCGACGGCGTCCATGTTCACGGTCCCGCCGTCCTCAATTTCAAGCACACCCTGGCACGACATCGTCGCGTTCGGCCCATCGGCCTGTTGCACATCAACCAATCCGGTCGACCAAATGACCATGCTCAGACCGCTATCCGGGAGACTCAGCGCGCCGCCGGCGTTGACGATCAAATGCCCATCGCCGCCCGGACCACCTGACGAACCGCCGACGTAGACGTCTCGGAACGTCGCCGTCGTTAAGGGATTCTCCACGATTACGTTCGCGGCTGATGTTGCACCGGCGGCGATGGCGAGCTTGTCGCCGCTGACGCTGCCGCCGAGTTCCCCTTCAAAGCGGCCGTCGCCGGCGCTGCCGACCGTGAGCGTGCTGCCGACGGGCATGGTCATTGTCGAGCCGGCGCCGCTGATGATCATTCCGCCGTAGTCGTCCGAGCCTTCGCCGAGCGTGACGGACCCGGTGGTCGTGAGGTCGGCGCCGAAACGCACGTCGAAATCGCACAAGTTCGCCCCGGTCCCGCCGCCGACCACCAGCGCCAGGCCGCCCGCGGTCGGCGTGAGCGTCGCGGTCGCGTCGTTCTTCATCGTGATGACGGGATTTCCGATCCCCCCGTTGAAGCGCGGCGAGGACGCCGTGTTGGTCCAGCTCAACGTCCCGCCGTCGATATCGATTGCGCCGCCGTCAAGGTCGAGCGTCGCGCCGTTGCCGATGCTGAGCGAATTCGCGGACACGAGTCCGCCGGTGCTGGAATGCAGGGTCGCCGTTCCGCCGTCGGGATCGCCGGCGACGAAAAGCGTGCCGCCCACCAGCACGCGGCTGTCGGCGTTCGCGACCAACGTTTCCGCGCCCGCGGCGATGCCGGCGCTGGTGTTGCTGCCGAGCAGCAGATCGCCATCGACGTCAAGCGTCGCGTCCGCCACAAGGCCCGGGCCTTGCACGGTTACGTTCGACGCTGATGTGGAGAGGTTGGCGATCACGAGATCGCCCGCAAAGTGCGCCAGCGCGCCGTTTGCGATGCTCACCGTCGCATCGCCGCCGTTGCCGAATCGCGACTGTCCCGTGCCGCTGCTCTGAAGTGTCGAGACGCCGAACGGCGGAGAAGCCAGGAAGCCGGACACGGTGAGGTGGCCGCTCGCGGCGCTGCCCTGCCCAACGAAAATCGCGTCGTTGAGCGTCACCGTTCCGACGCCAGTGATGTTCAACGTGCCCGTGCCGTTGTTTCCGACGAACAGATCGCTCGTGCCGGTGACGAGGAAGTCCGCGTCGTCGTCGTTGACGTTCAACGTCCCGGTCGAACCGGCGGCGTCGCCGATGTTGACAAAGCCCGCCGGCCCGCTGCTCCAGCGTCCGGTCGTGAGCGTGACGACGGACACGTCGCCGGCCAGATCGCCGATCGCGACTCCGTTGCTGGTCGTGTGCGGGCTGCTCATGGTCAACGTGACCGTGCCCTGCCGAAACGTCTGCGTCCGGCTGGCGGTTGTCGATGAATTGAACGTCACCGCATAGCTGCCCGCCAGATTGAACGTCAGGTCGTCCGCCGAGGTTGGCACCTGATTGGGCGTCCAGTTCGTCGCGATTGACGCCGATCCGCCGGCGGCGTTGCTCCACGATAGCCCCGTTGCGAAAGCTGATTCTGTAGAGAGAGACGCACCGATTACATAGCTGAGGACGCACACTGTGCGCACGGCGAAATTGGCCCGTTTCATCGCGCAGTTCCCCTTGGTTTTTTGGACGATTCACATCGGAAACCCGAACACACCGGAAGGAACTATACGCGAAGGGCGTGAACTCTGTCACGAAAAGTGGATTCTCGTTGAATTCTGACCGCGGGCACCCTTGCCGAATTCTGGCATCGCGACGAACGATGGTCGCCGGATATTCGGACCTTAAGCGGTGATCTACTCGCCCTACCGGTGCGACTGCGGTCGGAAACTCACGGACGAATGGTCGGCGGGGCGGCGTTCGGCGGGGCTGCATTCGGCGGCTCGGCGCCGCGCACACGGCGGAGGAAGACGTCCATTCGGCGGGTGACGATGGTCTCGCGGTTGTGTTCCAGGTATTGGGCCCGTTCGTTCAGCGTATCGATCTGCTCGTCGAGCAGCACCCACAACAGGTCGCGCAGATCGGTCCGCGCCCCCGCCTTTGCCGAGTCGGTTCTGGCCAGCCGCGCCGCCTCGACGAACTCGACCACCTCGTCGGCTTCGCCCGCCAGGTCCGTCTGCGGATCGACCAAACGAGCGACCTCCTGGTCGAGTATCTCGTCGCGCCTGGCCACGAGATCCGCGACGCGAAGCTGCGCAAGCTGCTGCTCGATCGATGAAAGCTCCGCCAGCCGCCGCCGCACGTCATTCTCTATCCGCGCTCGGCGGTCGGCGGTTGATGTCCGCTCTGCCCACAACCGACCCGCGCGTTTGATCGTGTCGACCGCGTCGATGTGCTGAACGACCTGGGCCGCGATTTCGGGTGACTCGTCGAAGAGCCGCCGCAGCATCCGCAACCGCGGAGCGGCTTCCGTCAGGCGCTGACGGAATTCCCCTGGCTCGCGCCGCCTTAGCTGGTTCAGTCGCAAGTGGAGCTTCGGCACCTTTGCGCGCGTGAACGCCAGCAATGCCTCGTCTTCTCCGGGCGCCAGGTCGGCGCGATCCTCGGGCCGCAACCGGAACGGATTCGGCCCCGGCATGGGCGGAAAAACCTCTTCGAGGCTCCCCACGTCCAGCAGCACGCGGCCGCCGGTCTTTTCCGGCGCTCGCCGGTCCGATCCGCCTTGCTTGGATCTTGCGTCGCGTTGGGATGCGTTGGGCCGCTTTTGCTGTGCCTGCGCGCTGGCGGGCGACGGCGACAGGCAAACCGTCGCCCCAAACGTCGCGATCGACAACAGCAGTGCCCATCATCTCAAGCTAGGCTCCCAGCACGGATTCAATCGCGTCGATCGACTCATCCACGCTGTCCAGCGCATCGCGAATGTCATCCCGCCCGACGTCGTTGTCGGCGACATCCTCCGACCAATCCGCGCCGTACAGCCGCCGCAGATCCTCGTTTGATTCCGTCGCCGCCTCAACCCAATCTGAAATCGAATTCGCCAGTTCCTGCGCCGACGAAGCAGGTCCGGCCGGTTGTCCGGCGGTCCAGAGCGTTCGCGTCAGCCCCAGCGCCAAACAGGCCGCGGCTCCGGTCGCCAACCACCCGCGCCGGAGCAGCCGGAAGACCTTCGCCTCCCGCCGCGATTCGCGGATCACACGCCCGATCAGGCGCTGCATCGTGTCGCCATCGGGCGGCGGAACATCGAGCAGCGGCGCGAGCGCCTTCAGCCCGGCGTCCACTTCGCGTTCAAGCTGTTCGTTCACGCGATTCACGTCCATCTCCCGCTACGTCCGGCTCGGCTGCTACCGCCCGTGTCTTCCACCTTCCGTCGCGTCGGCGGCGAAATCGCATTCCCTTCGCAAGCGTTCCAGCGCCCGATGCGCCCGGGCCAAAGCCGTCCCCAGCGGCACGCCGAGCACATCGGCGATTTCCTGAAACGGCAATTCGGAAAAGTGCCGCAACAGGAGGATCTCCCGATCCATTTCGGGTAGCCGTCCCAAGGCCTCCGCCAGCCGCTCACGGGCCTCGCGATCGGCGAGCTGCGCATCCGGCCGGGCTTCGACGCGCTGGACGAACTCCCGCACGTCGTCGGCCGCGTCGTCCGTGGCGTCAATCCAAGCCACGTTGCCGCGGCGCCGAGAACTACGACCCCAATCGCGGGCCAGGTTCGCTGCGATCCGGAACAGCCACGACTCGAACCGTCCCGAATCCTCGTACGCGTCGATCGTCCGCACAACCCGCAGGAACGTCTCCTGCGTCAACTCCTCGGCGGCGTCGCGCGATCGCGTCAGCCGAAACAGCAAACCGCTGACGCGGGCCGCGTACGCCTGCACAAGCGCGGCCAGCGCTTGCGGGTCGCGCTGTCGGGCGCGGCGGAGCACACCGTCGAAGCCCGGCAGGTTCACGGTTCCCTCATAGAAGCCTAACGGTCGACGCGGCGGTTCATTGCAGCGGAAATCCGCCCGCCCATCGCGAAGACGGTTCGGCTAAGCCGAACACTGACAGGATGTTACGGTCGGTCCGCACTTCTGCCAACGGTGTGCGATGTTCCTTTACAGCATGGGTAAGCGCGTTCCCACTCGCCGCTCGATGGTCATTGGTAAGGTTTGAGTGGTGCGGGCCTGC
>JACRLV010000196.1:13643-22644 GCA_016235145.1 Planctomycetota bacterium | reverse complement strand
AGCTCCAAAAGCTGATCCATCCGGCGCTCGGCCCGATGGCGGCGAAGCGATCGGGAAACGTGACGCCGAGATGCCAAGTACCGTGGCCGCCCATCGAGTGGCCGGACAGATATACGCGGCTCGGATCGACGCCGGGGATGTCGCGCAGCACCGCCTCCAGCGTCTCCATCGCGTCGAGCCGGCCCCAATCCTCCCAATCGAACCCGTACGGCCGGAGGTTCGTCGGCGCGACCACGTCGATCCACTGCGTGCCATACGAACCGGCCTGCCCGGTCGCCTCGACGCTCGCGCCGTGCAACGAGAGCAGCAGCGGCCGCGCGCCGGCGGGGGCGGCGCTGCCGGGACGATACGCGTAATACTGCACGCTGCCGTCGATCGCGCTGATAAACGTGCGCTTCCGCACGCCCTCGCGGCGGACCGGCAGCCGCAGCGACATCGTGTCCGCGCTCGCGCCGCCCAGCCGAAGCGTGATCTCCACTTCCTTGCCGTCAAAATCCGCCGTCGTCAGCGGGATTTCGATCGGCCGCTTGCCCACCGCTCGGGGTGCGAGCACGCCCAGGGACTGCGCCGGCGCGGCCCGCCCATTCACCCAAACTTCGCAGCTCGCGGGCAGCCATCCGCTCGTCATGTTCGCGATCGGGACGGCGAGCCGCACGACCTTCGTGAAATCGGGCTCGATGTCGGGACACGTCACGTCGCCGCGCAGGAAAATCGCGTCGGCGGTCGGTTGGGAGATGGTCGCGCGAACGGAACCGCGGCCAACCTGGAAGAGGAAGGTGTTCTCGCCCCGCCGCAGCTTGATCGGAACCTGCGCGTAGCCGTGCGAATACGGATCGCCCATGTGCGGCTCGCCGTTGACGTAGACCATGTTGTGCCCGGCGGCGTTGAGCAGGCCGATTTGCTCCTTGTCGAAGTTCAGACGAGCGAAGGCGTAACCGCCGCGGAGGGCGTCATGGCTGAGCGATCCGTCTTCGCCGACGGCTGCTGTGTTCCAGGCCTTTTTCGAACCATCGGGCAAATCGACGGTGTCGCCGGCCTGAGGCGCGACGGGCCGGCCCGCGACGATCGCAGCCTCGATGGCGTCGGTGTGCAACGGGTTTCGTCCGCCTTTGCCGACGGAATCAATCACGAGGAATTCGCGCAGAGGCCGATCGGCGGCCTGCGTCGCGGGGGCGGAGGTTGCCGGCGGAACCGCCGGGGTCTGGGCGACGCCGGCGGATGAAAGCAACGCAAACGCGCCGAGCAGAAAACCGGCGGTCCGTACGGCGAGCGATGGAATGTGCAGCATGAGTGTGAGACCTCTGAATCGGCACGGCGATTCGCGGAAAACGCGAACGTCGGTGCGCAGCGCACAGCATATTGTGAAGCGAGGCGCGGTGATATCCACCCGATCGACCCGACAACGCGACTGCGGCGTGCGGGCGATGCTCAGGCGCGGCGAAGGGCCCACTTGTCCTGTGCGGTGTGCGGTCGAAGCAGTTTTTTATCTTGACTTATGCCGCCAGTCGGTGTATTCTGCGTCGGTCCGTACGGTATGCCGGGCGGTCGCGTGCGTGTTTGTAGTTGCTCTGACGTCCTGCGCGGCGCCCATGCGCCGGGCGGGAGAGCTCGAGGCACCGGCCGCGCTTACGCTCCGCGAGGTCGACTCGCACAAGCTTCACGATGGATCGCGGCAGCCGCCGGTCGAGAAAGGTGAGCTGCCGGCCGGCGCTCAGCAGGCGTCCGCCCAGCCACACGCGCGGGAAGGAACGGCTCCTGATCCGGACGATCGCGAAGCGGAGTTGAACGAAGCCATGCGCGGCCTTCGGTACGACGGTCTGCGGCTTTCCACCGACGAGCGACTTGCCGCGGAGATCGTACCCTCGCCATCGGCGGAGCAATCGCAAACGGAACAGGCTGCCGGCCGGCGCGCAATGGAGGAGCGCCGATTCATCAACGCCGTCGCGGCGCTGACGCGGGCCGTGCTCAATGACCCCGGAAACGATTCGGCCTTGGAAAGCCTGGCTTGGGCGCTTGAGAAAGCAGGGCGCCCCCGCGAGGCGAGCATCGTGCAGCGGTCTGTGATCGAGGCGAACCCGGGCGAAGCTCGGTTGCATGAGGCACAGGCGTTGTTCGCGCAATCCGCTGGCGATTTCGTCTGCGCGGCGGACGCTTGGCGCACGGTGACGACTCTCGATCCCCGTCACGCGACGGCCCGGGGACGGCTGGCGGTGCTGTTGTATTTCTCAGAGGACTACACCGGAGCGTGGGAGACGATCCATGCGGCCGAGGCGGCGGGGCAGACTGTGCCACCGCAGTTGCGGCCGCTGCTCGAAGAGCGGTCGCCGGAGGCGCCGCAGTAGCGGGGAATCCGTGCGACATGCCGAACGTCCGTCGGCCTGCGCGGCGCATTGCGGGAAGGGAGAATCTGTATGAGAAACTGGATCGAGGCGAGTTGCGTCGCGCTGGTATTGTCGGCGATCGTCTCATTCACCCGAGGCGAAATCACCGGCTTTTCGGTCGATATTCTGGACGTCTCAGACCCCGGCGGTCCGGCGCCGGCGGGGTTGGTCGTGGTGGATTTTTCGATTGAGGTTTCGGCCGACGATTGGTTTGTCGCTGGCTTTGTCACGGGGGTGACCGCCAACGGCGCCGTGCTCCGATACGGCGCCACACCATTTCTTCCGCCGGGTATCGCGAATCCGTACGTCACGTTCGGAAGTGCGGCCTACGGACGGAACGACGCCGCTCGCTTTGCGCCGTCCGGAACGGTCGCCGAGCAGTCGATCTTCGCGCCCACCGGATACGACCCGGCAACGCCGTTTCCGCAATTCGAATCCGGCCTGGTGAACGTGGCTTTCGGCCCGACTCCACCAGGGGACCGTAACAACCCAGACACGCCATTCGGCCGAGATGGTTCGATTGTTCGCATTGCAGTCGATATCTCGTCTGTTCCAATTCCAGGCGCGGACAACGTCGTCAACTACCACATTTTTGAGCCGGGGCACGAGCCCGCCGGATTTCTGCCGGTATTCATCAGCCGCGCGAGCCGGACCAGTCACTTCGGAAGTGCTGCCCAAGGGCTCTTTCCACCCGCGATCCTACCCGGATTGAATTGGGGCGTCTACGTGCCGGAGCCGAGCGCCGGATTGCTCGTGCTTCTGGCAGTTGCAGCCTTTCGACAACATGTCCAGGCCGAACGGAAGGGCCCGAGCGTTCCTGGAAACAAACCGAAAACTGCTTCGTCAGACCGCACGGCCAGAGGAGTGGATTCATGACCGCATTGCCGTGTTTCACAGCGCTGCGGCGCTGGCAGCCGCGCTTCCTTGTCGGTCGAATCGGACGTCTCGCGAGTGCCATTGGGCTGGCGTTGTCGTCGGTCAGCTCGGGACAAACGATCGGATCGCAGCAGCGCGTCGACGCCGGGACGATGGTCCGCTGCACCGAAACCGCTGCCGCCTGCGCGCCGACCAATCCAAATACCGCGGTGGCAGCATGGAACTACGACACGCCGGGGAGCACCATTGGCGTCGCGGTCACCACTAACGGCGGCGTCAATTGGGCCGAGCACACGACGCTCATCTCCGGTCTGCCTGCGGGAGCATTTGATCCGACTGCCGCTTCCGACGTGCGCACCGGAGAGTTGTGGGTAGGCGGCTATTACCAAGGAAGCCCCAGCGGCCTATGGGTGGCGCGGTGGAACGCCGCCGCGAACAGCTTCTTCCCAGCAGATCTCTACCCGGGGCCGACAGGAATTGCGCATCCAGTGATGCTGGGGGCGGGGCCGCAGCCCGGACTGCCGAATACAACGCGGCTCTATTTCGCCTACGGCGACGGGTGGCTGACGTACTCCGACAATCTTGGGGCAGCGGGTACCTGGCAGCCGCCGATCCATGTGATCTACCCCGGACAAAACCTTGGGGCTCACGGTCCTCTGCCGCGTGTCGGGCCGAACGGGGAGTTGTATGTGGTGACGTGGGACGAACAGCTCGGTATTTGGCTCAACCGAATCTTGCCTGGCAGCACACCGTTCCAATTCGAGCCGCCGATCCTGATCACCCAACGTCTTGATACTTGGTCTTGGGCTGCGTTTCACAACCAACGCTTTCCTGGCTGGTACCGCGTGCCGGCGAGAGCGTTTCTTGCGGTTCATCCTACGAACGGGACGCTCTACTGTGTCTACTTCGACACCACGCGTCGCATCTGTCATGTGCCACCGGAAGGCGGGACAGTTTGCAACTATGACGTTGACGTCTGGTTCACAAAATCGCCCGCGGAACCAGGGCAAGTACCTGGAGACCCGAACACATGGACTCCGCCCAAGATCATCAATGGGCCGGATAATGTGCCGTACGACCAGTTTTTTTCCTGGATCGAATGCGACACGGCGGGCAAGCTCCACGTGCTGTACTACGACAATCGCGGTTCGGGACAGTACGACGACTGGCAGGGCGCAGCCAACATCAGCGCCTACTATGCGTACAGCGCCGACGACGGCACGATCTGGCACGAACAGCAACTTTGTCCGCTCTGGAATGACTATTTCCAAGGTTTTAACGGCGATTATCTGGGAATGGCGGCGTCATCGACGCGGGTCTATCCCGTTTATATGGCGACCACCGGACCCGGCGGCACGCAGCCGCCGCCGAATCAGGACATCTACACGAACGTGATCGTCTGGCAGCCGTGAGCATCGCGTCCAGAGCGTGATAGCCCGCGGAGACAGCGACGGCCGGGTCGCTTCAGCCGACGTAGCTTCATCGTGTATGTCGGCACCTGTCAATCTTGAGCCTTGTGGGGCAGGTCTCCGGCCTGTCTCTTACGGTGTGTCATCGTTCCAAACAAAGAGGCCGGCCAAAGGCCGGCCCCAAACTCAGACCTTATCAGTGCCGGAATGTCGATCAGAGACCCTGCGGGCTCGCGCCGCCTTTTACCACGCAAAGTGCGCGAACGCCTTGTTCGCGTCCGCCATGCGGTGCACGTTTTCGCGGGTGGTCATGGCGTCGCCTTCGCGGCGGAAGGCGGCCATGAACTCGGTCGCGAGGCGGTCGGCCATGGGCTTGCCGCCCTTGCCGCGGGTCGCCTCGAGGATCCAACGGATCGCCAGCGACTGCTGCCGCTGCGACTTGACCGGCATCGGCACCTGGTAGTTGGCGCCGCCGACGCGCTTCGAGCGAACCTCGACCGCGGGCTTGACGTTGTTGATCGCCCCCTCGAACACCTCGAAGGGCGACTTGTCCTTGATCTTGTCGGCGATCTGGTCCATCGCGCCGTAGAAGATGCGCTGGGCGGTGGACTTCTTGCCCTGCCACATCAGGCAATTGATGAACTTGCTGACCAGCCGGCTGTTGTAGCGCGGATCCGGCTCAAGCTGACGAACGGACGCGGTGAACTTCTTGAACGCCATCTTGGTTTTCCTGCGATTACTTGGTCTTGCGTTTCACGCCGTACTTGCTGCGGCTGCGATTGCGGCGGTGGCCGAACTTGCCCTGCATCTCCGCGCCGGAGCAGTCGAGCTTGCCGCGGACAATGTGGTATCGAACGCCGGGCAGATCGCGCACGCGGCCGCCGCGGATCAGCACGATCGAGTGCTCCTGGAGATTGTGGTCGATGCCGGGGATGTACGCGGTGACTTCCTTGCCGTTCGTCAGGCGCACGCGGGCGACCTTGCGAAGGGCCGAGTTGGGCTTCTTCGGCGTCTGGGTCTTGACGATCAGGCAGACGCCGCGGCGCTGGGGCGACGCCTCGAGGTCGCGGACCTTCGATTTGGCGACGACTTTGCGGCGCGGGCGTCGGATCAGTTGGTTGACTGTCGGCATAGGGTTCCCGTTTCTGCGTCCCGACCCTCCGGGCGTCTCCTGGCCCGAGTCGAGAATTCGCCAGTATACCGCCGCCGGCGATCGTGCCAAGCCCCTCGACCAGAAAAGTCGCAACCGGGCGCGCCATATTTCCCGGCCGGTTACTCGAACAAATGGCGGGCTGACGAGCATCTTTTCACCGCAGAGGGCGCAGAGCACGCGGAGAAGACCCTGGTCAGTTTGGCATTCGCGCCAGCCGACTCCAGGCGGGCTCGGGGACGGGGTTTCCCCCGGCGCGACCCTGTGGCGCTTACGTCGGCCGATTTCTCGTTCGTAGCGGACGCGTTCGCCGTCTGCCTTCTTGAATTCCCTCTGCGTTCTCCGCGTCCTCCGCGGTTTCACAACCCCCCGCAAGCCGGGAGAACGCTTCATAGGCGGTCGGATTCCCGGCTCGCTGAGCCGGTGAGGACCGACTGAACTCAAGTCCATCCGGTTCGGCGGCAGAATTGCACCCGGCCCTGACGAATCGAGGGCGTCCGCCGGTCGATATTTGATTCAGGGCCGCAAGCGCCCTATCTTCTGGCGTTATCGGCAACCCGTCGCAGGTGAAGCCCATGGCCATTCGTCCGGAGGTGCTGGAACTGCTCGTCTGCCCCGTGCCGGAATGCCGGGCCAGGCTGGAGTTGCGCGACGACCGGCTCGTCTGCACCGCGTGCGGGAGGCGATATCGGATCGAGCAAAGTTGGCCGGTCCTGATTCCCGAAGAAGCGGAGCTGCCCGAGGCTGCACAGAACCAATCCTGAATGTTCGCGATAATCAGTGACATCCACGGCAACCTCGAAGCGCTCCAGGCCGTCCTGGCGGATATCGACGCGCGCGGCCTGAAGGAGATCGTCTGCCTCGGCGACGTGATCGGATATGGGCCCAATCCCAAGGAATGCGTCGATCTCATCGCCAATCGTTGCCGCTTCTGCATGATGGGCAACCACGACCACGCCGTCCTCTTCGAGCCGGCGAATTTCAACCCCGCCGCCGAGCGGGCCGCCTATTGGACGCGGCAGATGCTCGAATCGGAGCGCGATGCGGCCGTGCGGGCCAAGCGCTGGAGCTTTCTGGGCAAGCTGCCCGTCCGCCTGCGCGAAGGACCGATTCTCTATGTGCATGCGTCGCCCCGCCGGCCGATTAACGAGTACATCTTCCCCGAAGACGTCTTCACGAACCCGCAGAAGGTGATGTCGAACTTCGAGCGGCTGGACGCGCAGCTCTGCTTCGTCGGGCATACGCACCAGCCGGGCGTGTTTCTCGACGATCCGTATTTCGATCCGCCCAGCGATCTGCCGGATTCGCCCGATTGGGAGGTCGAGGACGAGCGGGCGATCATCAACGTGGGCAGCGTCGGCCAGCCGCGCGACAAGGACCCGCGGGCCAGCTACGTGATCGTTCACACCTTCGGCAACGGCCAGCCGGGCAAATCCGCCCTGCTCGCCGCCACCGCCGCGGATATCGAAATCGAGCAGATCGAGTTCGTCCGCATCGAGTACGACATCGATTCGACCGTCTCCAAGATTCTTGCGGAGCCGATGCTCGACGACATGCTCGGCCACCGCCTGCGCGAAGGTCGCTGAGACGCAGCTTGGCCGGATCGCAACAGCCCGGCGCCCGTGCGGTCTCGCGCGCAGCGGCTGGCGTCCCGTCAGCCGTAGGAATCGAAAGGTTCTCCTACGCCCAACCTTACGGCCGGCGGGACGCCGGCCGCTACGGCGGCTCGGCCGGATCGAGGCTCAACCGCAGGACGAACCGAACGCACTCAGCAGCAGGGTGAGATCCGGCAAGTCGACGTCCCCGTCGCCGTCAAGGTCGCCGTCGGCGTACGTCGCACCGCTCAGCGTGCCGAAATTCGAGAGCAGCGCCGCCAGATCGGAGAGATCCACGGCGTGGTCGCCGTTCAGATCGCCGGGAAGCTGTGCGGTCACCGGCGTACTGCTGGCGTCCGCGGGATCGGCGCAGGCCAGAATTTCGTCGCGATCGAAATATCCATCGCTGTCGCGATCGATCCCGATTCGGACGCGGGCGACAAACGGCACGACCGTGTATGTCAACTCGCCGCCGATCGTCGCCAGCGCCTGAAGTGCTGCGGACGTCAGCGTTTCAACGGCGCGGTCGGATTGGAACGTCCCTGTGCCGGTGTTGTAGATGTAGCCGCGCTGCACGCCGGCGACACGGCCTTTCACCACCAACCCCACCTTGCCCGTGTTCGCCTGCGCGATCATGTTGTTGATCAACGTCTGCTGGTCCGCAGGCGGCGTCGGCGTGTTGATCGTGGTCTGCCAGCCGACCGCGGCGTGGGTGTCGCGCGAAAGCGGCCCCGGCGGCTCAAGCAGGGTGCTCGGTGAACCCATCGGCAGATCCGAGCCGGAGAACGCGAGGAGAAACGCGACCAGGTTCGCGATCTGCTGGTCCGAAGTCACGCTGAAAACAGGCTCCGCGACAAATCGGGACAACGAATCGATGCTGCCGTCGTGCAGTACGCCGAAGCCCGCAAGGTTGCGAAGCTGCGTCAGCTCGAAGCCGACTTTCTCATATTCGTTGCGAAGCTGCGGGATCTTGATGCTGACGTTGGTGGAGCCGTCCGCGTTGCTGACCGCCAGGTGCCGCTCGCCGTTCGGGCCGGGCGCGATCGGCTGATACGTGGCGCCGCTGAATCGACAATCGGTTCCCGCTCCGGTCGGCAACGTGTGGCAAGTGACGCAATTCAGGCCGCCGTCGAGGTTCGCCGTGCGATAGTTGGCCAATCCCTGAACCGCGTTTCCGTTCGGAAGAGGCTGCCCCGCGGGTCCGAAGCGGCCGGTCGTGTAATGCCCCGGCAGCGGCAGATTCGTCGGGAGCGTGTTGTCGAAATTGCGGAACGGGTTCGGCGGAAACGTGATGCCGGAAAGGAAATCCTCGAAGTCCTGCATCTCGATCGGGTCCGGCGGTGCGTCGCCGCCCAACAGTGACACGAACGCCCCGGCGAATTCCTCGATGCCGTCGCGGTCGCCGCGCCAGTGGTGCGGCTCCTTGCCGATGATGTCCTGAAAAGTCTGCGTAACCATCGGCCCTTTCATGGGATGCCAGTCGGCGCACGTTCCGCCGAGCGGCAGGCCGGCGTTGCAGTTCTGATTGAAGATCTTCATCGCGCCGGACGGGCTGCCGAGATCCCAGGCGAGCTTGTCCATCCGCGCGTC
>JACRLV010000196.1:13021-13599 GCA_016235145.1 Planctomycetota bacterium | reverse complement strand
GAGATGTGCCCCAGCCCCGAATGCAGATGCGTGTCATACAGCGTGTCGCGGCCGAGGCGGATTGACTGCGGCGTCGAGTCGAAAAGCCCCGCCCGCGGCAGCAGCTCCGTCTGGCCGGCGATGTCCACCGTGGAAATCGTCGACTCGAAGCGGTTCAGTACGTAAAGCCGTCCGCGGGCTTCGTCGAGCGCCAGACCCGCCGGCCCGGCGCCGACGACGATCGGGTTGTTGCCGCCGACCCGGGCGCCGCCCGCGTCGATTTCGACGACATTCGCCGATCCCATCCCCGCGACCCAGCCGCGCGTCCCCGCGGCGTTCCAGACGACGGCCCGCGGATCGCCGATGGACAGCTCGCGCTGATCCTGCGGCAGCGGGACGAACGGAATCGTGCGGCCGTAGCTCGCTGTGATGTGCGGATTCAGGTCGATGACGCTCAGCGTCGCAGGCGCCGCGGGATCGACGGCGGCAAGCTGCACGCGCAGAAAGCGCCCTTCGAGCACCGGCTCAAACCGCACCTCGTTGGTCGCGTCTGTTCCGACCACCGTGACACGCCCGCTGGCCGGATTCACCGCCAGCGA
>JACRLV010000196.1:0-12979 GCA_016235145.1 Planctomycetota bacterium | reverse complement strand
TGCAGCCCGTCGCGTAACGCACCTGGAGCGTGGCCGCGTCGATCACGGCGACGTCGTGGTCGTAAAGATCCCACCCCGCCGGGCGGCCGGATTCGCTGGATTGCGCGCCGCTGACGATGTTTGACCAGTCGTGGTTGTTGTCGTCCATCCAGCGGTTGAGCGAATCCTTCTTGACGATCAGCCCGACGCGCGGCGGCGCGCCAAGCCCGCCCGCGATCGGCGGGCTGAAGCTCGTGCCGTCGTTCGGCGGCGGGTTCGGCGGATTCACGCCGAGCGAGAACGGTTGGCCGGCGTCGAAATAGGGGCTCGACGTGCTGTCCACCGCGTTCGGCGGAAAGGCGATCCGCGATACGGCCCCGCCGCCGAGGATCGTCGAGTGATTGCCCGATTCGAAGATCGCCACGTAGACCTCATTGCCGGCGACGTTTACCGCCATCGAGCGCGGGTCTTCGCCGAGCAGCGCAATTCGGGTCGGCGCCGCCGCGAGATTGGCGGGGTCGAAGACCAGCACGGTATTGGCCTGCGAACAGGAGACGAACGCACGCGGCGGCGAACCCGCGAAAACCACGTCGCAAGGCTCGTCGTCGGTCCGCAGCGTCGCCACCACGTTCCCGGTCGCAAGATTCACGATACTGATGCTGTCGGAAACATGGTTGACGACCCACGCCTCGGCGGCGGTTCGCGCGCGGACGGAGACCGGATCGAGCCCGACCGGAATCGCGCCGAGGTGCAGCGGCGAGCCGCCGGTGATGTCAAAGAGTTCGATGCGGTTGTCGGGGAGGTTGACTGCCAGCAGCCGGGCGCCGTCGGGCGTGAGTTCCAGCGGGTGTACCGTCGGCGTTTCCCAGTTCACGAATCCGTTCTGGGCCGCCGCGAAATGGAGCGTGAACCCCGACAGGATCGCGCCAAGCGAGACTAGTGAACCGACACACTTGGAATTTCGGGTGGGTGGTACGGGCGTCTCGCCCGTTTGACGGCCGAGACGGCCGTACCAGCCGAAGAATCGAGCATGATGGAACACTAGCGTGATACGCATGCGATTTCTCCGTCAGGTCCGTCTGGGCAGTACCGCGTTGCGACCGCGCGCCGCGGGGCACGCGGACCTCCCATCCCAACAAGCTCAAGGCCGTCAAGCAGCCGGATTTCGCCAACGAACGCCCTGATCGACAATCGTAGCGTCCATGATGCTGGAGTTACAACGAATTTCTGGGCTTGCGAAGCTGTATTGGGTTGGCATCAAGTTTGGGGGTAATGGGGTGCTGAGCCCGTCGTTGGGTGCGATTGTGCCGCGTCGCGTTGCTTCGCCCGGCAGGGCGTGCGGGCGTTGCCAGCGACTTCAGTCGCTGGTGCGGGCTTTCTCCTGGATTTCCCGTCCGGAGGACGAACGGGGCGTTCATCGGCCCTCCGGGCCGAAAAATAGGCGAGCGCCCTCCCGGACCAGGCGTTGAAACGCCTGGCAACCATCGTCCGCCCTGCCGGGCGAAGACCATCCCGTTCGCTTAACGCACGTTCGACCAACCGCACAGCCGATGCCGCTCAGTCAAGCGTACAATGCCGCTCGGTGTTGCGGATCGGACGCCCGCGTTCCTGTACGCCGGCGCCCTTCTCGGGAGCGATGCGATGAACGAAACGGCCTGCCCTCTGCTTGCCTTGTCTCTTTGTTTCCTTGTTTCTCTCCCTTTCGCCGCCGGCGGAGATCGCGTCACCGGCCGCTTTTTCGCGACGCGAAGCGAAGTGATCGCGCAGCACGGCATGGCGTGCACCAGCCACCCGCTCGCCACGCAGATCGCGCTCGACGTGCTGAAGGCCGGCGGCTCCGCCGTGGATGCAGCCATCGCCGCGGACGCGGCCCTGGGCCTGATGGAACCGACCGGCAGCGGGATCGGCGGCGACTTGTTCGCGATCGTCTGGGACGCGAAGACCGCCAGGCTCTACGCGCTGAACGCCAGCGGCCGCTCCCCCTACGGTCTGACGCTTGACGAGCTCCGCAAGCGTGCGAAACAGGCCGCGCTCTCCTCGAATGTGGCACAGGCTTCCAATGCGTCGTCATCTGTGGCACAGGTTTCCAACCCATCGAGTGTGGCACAGGTTTCCAACCCATCGAGTGTGGCACAGGTTTCCAACCTGTGTCTTGTCCCTGACTTCGGCCCGCTGCCCGTCTCCGTGCCCGGCTGCGTCGATGGCTGGTTCGAGCTGCACAATCGGTTCGGCAAGCTGCCTATGGCGGACATCCTCGCCCCCACGATCCGCTACGCCCGCGACGGCTTTCCCGTCACCGAGCTGATCGCGTACTACTGGGCCGCCGGCGAAAAGCTGAAGGGCTATCCGGGCTTCGCCGCCACGTTTCTGCCAAATGGCAAAGCACCCGCCAAGGGCGAGGTGCATCGCAACCCCATGCTCGCCGCGACGCTCGCGAAAATCGCCGCCGGCGGGCGCGACGTCTTCTACAAAGGCGAGCTGGCGGACGCGATGGACGCCTTCTGCCGCCGCGAGGACGTCGGCTGCTTCCTGCGAAAGCGCGACTTCGAGGAGCACGCCTCGACCTGGGTCGATCCGGTCAGCACGAATTACCGCGGCTACGACGTGTGGGAGATCATGCCCAACACGCAGGGCCTCGCGGCTCTGCAAATGCTGAACATTCTCGAAGGCTTCGACCTGAAGGCGATGGGCCACAACAGCGCGGCGTATCTGCACACGCAGCTCGAAACCAAGAAACTCGCCTACGAAGACCGCGCCCGCTACTACGCCGACCCGGAGTTCGCGAAGATCCCGATCGAAAAGCTGAACTCAAAGGACTACGCCGCCGAGCGCCGCAAGCTGATCAACCCAAAGCGCGCGGGTCGCGTGTTTCCCGCTGGCGACGTCGCCGCGGCGGATTTCGAGTCCTCATTCGCCATTCGCCATTGGATATTCCCGGTCTGGCTTCCGCAGACGGCATGCTCCGCGAAGGCGACACCGTCTACCTGACCGTCGCGGACAAGGACCACAACATGGTCTCGCTGATTCAGAGCAACTACCGCGGCTTCGGCAGCGGCCTTTGCCCCGACGGTCTGGGCTTCTGCTTTCAGGATCGCGGGGCGCTCTTCTCGCTCGAAGACGGCCACCCCAACGTCTACGCCCCGCACAAACGCCCGTTTCACACGATCATCCCCGCCTTCATCACCCAAGACGGCAAGCCACACCTGGCCTTCGGCGTCATGGGCGGCGACATGCAGCCGCAGGGACACGTGCAGATCGTCTGCAACCTGATCGACTTCGGCATGAACGTGCAGGAAGCCGGCGACGCCGCCCGCTGGTACCACACCGGCAGCAGCGAGCCGATGGGCCAGAAGATGACCGACGGCGGCGTGGTCGCGCTCGAGTCGGGCGTCGAGCCGGAGGTCGTCCGCACGCTCCAGCAGATGGGCCACAAGATCCAGCCGCAGGTCGGCCCGTTCGGCGGCTACCAGGCGATCCTCTACGACGCGACAAACGACGTCTACGTCGGCGCGTCGGAGTCGCGTAAGGACGGCTGCGCGGCGGGATATTAGGGGGAAATAGACAATGGCGAATGGCGAATGGCGAATTCAAACCGGGTAGCACCGGCATCCCTGCCGGTAATTAGGGTACCCGGGCCGGCTCGTGCGAGATTCCGATCTCGCACGCACCTCTGCGGGAATCCTTTCCCGCTCCTGCAACTGCGGGAACGGATTCCCGAAGACGGGGTGCGAGAAAGGACTCTCGCGCCAGCAACAATTCCAGCAGCAGTTCCAGCACCGGCTCGCGCACGGACCGCATTCTCGTTTAGCACGGATTCTCAAGCTGTTCAAGGCTCGGCGGCTCGAGCGGGCTGAGCCAGGCGCGGAGCAGCACCTGCACTTCCGCCGCGGTGGAGGACGAGTGGCACTGCGCTTCCCCATCTGCCACGACCCACTGCCATTCAAACTTGTTCGTTACCGAAGGACAGAGACAGAGTACGCTGTTCCGGCGGTCGAAAAGGTGACGAATAGGCGAAAACAGCGATCGGCCGGGAATCTGCGCGACAAGACCAGCGGGTACGACAGAGATCTCGGTGGCGGCTTGGCGATTCGCACGCAGGCTGAACCAAACCACCACACACAGAATCGCGATGTTCGTGAATCCGGGCGGATACGACCGAAAGCCCGTTCGCGCCCAATCAGCGGCGGCAAGCAAGCAGAAGATGCCTGGGCCAAGTAACACCCAATCGCTTCGAACCATCAGTCGGCGCACCGACGCGCTGTTCGCATCTTGGCGAATCCAACTCATTAGCCTTGCCGTGAGTCCGTGAGCTGGTTGCGATGTTTCGCTGGCAAGGACAAATGCGGAAAAGCGCGGTTGGAATTCGTCCATCGCCAGAGGTTCAAACGGCACGGTGATCGGTTCGACCGGCGTTAGCGCCGATTCCGGTCCGAATCGGACTACGTGACCGGCTTGCCCGGCGCTGACAAGATACTTGCCGAGAGTGGAAAGCACGAAGATCGGATTCTCGCCAAGCCTGGGGAGAATGATGCGCGCCGCGGCTTCGACCGAATCGGCATTGCTCTCCCCAAGATCGGCGACGAAACGCCGGCGGCGGCGACGTATCGCGCGAATCGCCACCCCTATGGGCACGGCGGCAGCACTGAGCATACCGATCGCGATCGCAGTGCCTTGGTTGACCAAGGTCGAGAGGGCGAGCCCAAACAACAACCCGCCAAACACAACGCCGACGAAGAGCAGAAATCCGACGACAGCGCCAACGACGACCCTCTTCACCCGAATCGGCGAGCGCGGTATCCAGGGGACATCCACAATCACAGGCGGCGTCGGCTCAGCGATTCACAATCTCCTCGCGCCGCGGCTCCACCTGCTCGCGCGGCAGGCTCATCGGCGATTCCGGAGGCGATCCGCCGAAGTTCACGTGCCGGGCCTCTTCCCAGTAGCGGCCCTGGCAGTATTCGAAGCCGCTGCGCATCACCAACTCGGCGACCAGGCCCGCCATGATCGCGATCCAGCCCAGCACGAAGAAGATCGCCCCCACCAGCGGGGCCTTGCCCCAGAACGCCGCCCACGCCGCGTCCCAGCCGCCGCCCGCCGCCAGCAGCCAGCCGGCGTTGATCGTCGCGAAGACCAGACATGCGAGCGTGCCGAGCCACGCGTATTGCGTGATCTTGCCGAAGAAGTGCAGCGGCTTGGTGCGGTATTTTTGCAGCAGCCGCACCTGCGCGATGTCGAGCGCGACCTTGACGATGCGGCCGTAGCCGTACTTGCTCACGCCGGCGGTGCGAGCGTGATGCTTGACCACCATCTCGCAGATGCGGGCTCCGTGCATCGACGTGTAGATCGGGATGAAGCGGTGCATCTCGCCGAAGAGCCGCGCGTCCTTCACCATGTGGGCGCGATAGGCTTTCAGCGTGCAGCCGTAGTCGTGCAGCCGCACGCCGGTGATGCGCCCGATGATCCAGTTCGCGACGCGCGAGATGCGCGTCCGCAGCCACGAATCCTGGCGGTACTTTCGCCAGCCGCTGACCACGTCGTAGCCCTCGTCGAGCTTATCGACCAGTCGCTGGACCTCGTCTGGCTCGTTCTGGCCGGCGCCGTCGAGCGGGACGATCACCTCGCCGCGGCTGGCCCAGAATCCCGCCATCATCGCGGCGGTCTGGCCGTAGTTGCGGGCGAAGTGGATGACCCGCAGCCGCGGTTCGCCGCCGGCCAGTTCGTCGAGCCGCTGGCCGGTGCCGTCGCGGCTGCCGTCGTTGACGACGATCAGCTCGAACGTCCGGCGTTGGGCGGAGAGCGACTCGATGAAACGCGCCAGCACGGTCCGGACGTTGGCCTCCTCGTTGAACATCGGCACAACGACGGAAACCTGCGGGCGGTTGTTATCGGATCGGTCGGCGCGGGGAGTCATCATTCGACCACTATAGCGATTTGCCCGGCCAAATCCGAGCCTTTCGGCACCACGCGCCGACTATTTGGATTTCTGATGTACCGCAGCCGCCGCGATGTACCGCAGCCGCCCTCGGCTGCTATTCGGTCCCGGTTGCATCAGCGTGAAAGTGCGTACAGCACCGCGTTCACCGCAAGCTGCTTCGCATCCGCCTCGATCACGCCGCGACAGTCAAAGCACTTGTGCCCATCGAGTGAGCATCCGAGCGAATAAGGGCTGTAAACCACCGCCAACCGCCCCTCGATCTCGATTCCCCACAACTCCGACGTCGTCAGGTCCGGCCGCTCCGCCAGCGCGGCCTCCTTATAGCCGATTCGGGCGATGCGAAATCCCGGTTCGCCGCGGAAGATCGGGTGATCGAGCGGGAGTTTTTTCAGCGTCTGACCGGGGATGAGATCGGCCGCCAGCTTGCGGAACGACTCGTCGAACGCTTTGCGGCCGCAGCAGGCTTCGGCCAGCAGAAAGCCGCCGCGCCGCAGGTGGCTCGCCAGCGCCGCCCGTTCGGCATCGCGCAGGCTGAAACCATAGTGCCCCGTCATGAACAGAATGGGATGCTGCGTAAGCGCGTGCTCGTCGAGCTTCGGCGTCGCGTACTCGGTGACGACGTCGATCTGCGCCGTATCGCGCAGCGCCTCCGCCAGATGAACCAGCGCCTGCGGATCAGGCCGCCAGTCGCCGTCGTAAACGACCTGCGCCAGTCGCAGCGCGCCTTCGGTAACCGGCGGGCGGCCGGCCGCTCGCTCAGGGTTGCCCGGCAGCACGACCACGTCGAGCCGATCGCGCAGCGCCGAGCGGCCGAGTGCGAACGCGGCGATGTTCGTCCCGAGCTTGAATGCGTCCTCGCTGAGCATCGGGATCTTGCCTTGCTCCCACAGGCACGAAATGTCGCGCGGACTGTATAACACGCTCGTGCGGCAGCCGATGTCGATGCCCCTGAGCCCGCTCGGCTTCAAGCTGTGATGAGCGCTGTACACCGGATGACCCGCGTCGAGCTCGCGCAGCGGCGCGTCAGGAAAAGTCGCCCGCGCGAAACGCTCCATGCCGGTGCGGAAATCATCGCGGGAGCAGCACGCCTCGAAGAAGATCGTGCCGCCCTGCTCGACGTACTTGCGGACCTTCTCGCACTGTTTTAGCGACCACGTCGGGAAGACATGCCCCTGCACGTAAAGCAGCGGTGCGGTCAGCCATTCTTCGAGCGGCGCGTCGAACGCGACCGTCTGCCACGCGGTCGGCTCGCCGAAGGTGTTGCCGATGTACGAAATGAGATTCTCGAGATCATGCCGATCCGGGTTCCAGTCCTCATCTTCCGACCATTGGAGCTTCTGCACCAGCAGCGGTTTGTGGCCCTTCGCCAGAAACAGCACGCCGAAACAGGTGTCCGCCAACCCCGTGCCCCAGTAGCCGTCGTCGCGCTGCGATGCGACCAGGTGGGTCGCGCCCTCGCGATACCAATCGTGCGTGCCGATGAAGCGCCGGCCGGAGAGAATTCCCGCCCGCTCGGTGGCGTAAAGCCAGTACAACTGCCAATTCGCCCCGCGCCCCGGATTTTCATCGACGCGAAAATTCCGCCCCAGCCACGTCAATCCGTTCTGGAGCGGGCGGCTGCCCAGGTACCGTCCGCAATTCGGCGCCGCGCCGTCGTTCCATCCTTTTTCCTGCGGCGCCGCGACCGAACTTCCCAGGATGATGAGGTTGCACACGCCCGCCGCCGTCATGCTGCCATAGCTGGTCGGGTCGTTGCGATAGGACCAGCCGCCGTCCTTGTTCTGAAGCGCCAGCACCCGCGCCCGAGCCCGCTGCCACACGCCGCCCGGAACCGGCACGCCCGCCTGCGCCGCGGTGTGCAGCCCCAGCAGGGCGAACTGCGTGTTCGAATTGTCGAACGGCCCGGCGGCTTGCGTGTAACCCCAGACGCCGGACTCGAATTGGGCATCCGCCAGCCAGCGGGCGGCGGCCAGAATTTCGCGGCGGAAGCGGGTCGGGTCGGCCTGTGCAAGCACCATGATCTTGAGCGCGACCACGTAAACCTGCTGGTTCTGGAGCCGCACGATCTGCGGCAGGGCCTTCGCCACGGCGGGCGAATCGACCGCCTCGCCCGAAAGGAGCAGCGCGAGCGTCGCCAAACAGGTCTCGCCGCCGGCGTAATGCCGCTCCGGCCAGGTTCCATCGTCGTTCTGAATCCGCTTAATCGCCCGCGTCCCCTGCGTAATCGCGCGTTTCACCTGTTCGCCGGTGACGTCGGCGGCGGCGGGCCGCGGCAATCCGCAGGCGATCGCCAGCAGGATGACGATGAGCGTGCGCGGCAGCACGCGGGTGAAAAGCAGCGGGAAGCGGACATCGGCGCGCGCCGATATGCGGTCACGCGCGAACAGCAAGCTGGCGACATGACGCGGCACGATCATCGCAAGCAGTATATTCGCAGGCCGGGCCGGCGCACTGAACCGCCGCGGCGGCACCCCACACCGCCGGCGCCGTGCCCACCTGCGCTCGGGTAGCATGGGCCTCCGGCCCGTTATTCAAGACACGAAGGCTCGCGGCCACAATGGGGAGCGTGGGCCTCCGGCCCGCCTTCCGCATTTCTCTCGCGCCGAACTGGCGGCCAGGCGGCCCGCCCCATCCACACCACGCTTCAAGAGTCTGCCCCAGTCAGCCGCCGTTAGTCACCTTTCGGTTTCTCGAAGAGCGTGCCTTCGCTGGGATCGGGCGGCCTCTCAATCGGAACGCCAACCCCCGCCGAACCGTTGTGCCTCAGCATTCCCTCGTCATAGGTGTGCAGCACGCGGACGTTCGAAAAAGAAGCTGTGGCAACGTGGATAGCGTCTGCATGCCTAATGGCGAGTTTGCGCGTCAGGTTGTGAGCTTTCTCGGCAACGAGTCGTTCGACCGAGCGGAGCGCGATGTATTCCTGCTCAAAGAAGGCGAGCATCTTTTGGGATGCGTCATCATCCACCTTCCGCACAGTTGGAAGGCCGGCGCATTCAGTAATTGTCAGTGCCGAAGTAACGATTATCAATTCGCCGGCCTCAGCCTGATTAAGCAACTCTTGCAGAGCGTCTCGCTTGTTGGGTTCCTGCTGGAACCATCCGAGAAAGCAGTTGGTGTCCCAGTAGACCCGCTCAGGCATCACGCAGCCTCCGCACAAACTTTGCGGAGTCCATGCCCCCTGTGATATCGAGCTTGCCCTCTCCTTCAAAGTCCGACGCGGCAGGCAGCTCGCTCTTATTGCGGAGTACGCGGATCCCCTCGACCTCGATCGAGATCGGGCGGCCCTTCTCGCTGAACTTTGCTCGGCCTGTGACCGCTACTCGTTTGCCAAGAGCGCCCACGACTTCGGCGATCTGCCCCTCAGGAAGGATGCAGCGGACGCGGGTTCCCGTAAGCTGGTCGAAAACGTCGAAAGCTTCACCGCCGTGGATTGTGACGGTCTCCAGTGAACCTTCTACCGTTGTGTCCGACACCCGATACGAGGCACGGCGCCCAAAGAACTCGTCGATGAGCGCGGCAGAGCGGAGTGTGGGTGAGACCGTCTCTTCGCCCGTCGCGGCGAATTCCATTCGCGAAACGCCACGGTCGAGTAGGCCGAGCAAGGCTCGGGCTTCCTTTAGCGTGTCATTACTAAAGTCGGTGGGTACGCCTTTTCCCGATTCGAGTTTGCGCATTCCTCGCAGATACGTCTTGATGACCGCGCGACTTGTATCGCGTCGCTGGGCGGGCAGGTGAGCTTCCAGTGTAAGCGTGAGCGGACTGTTGGTCGTCGCCTTGGTGATGTTCCAGTGGATCGCCGCCTTTCCGTCCTCGCTGCAATTTGCGTCAAGGTCTCGCAGGACCGCCAGCGCCCTGTGCACGACATCGACAAAGCGATCCGCAGGCACGCCGCCGTCTCGTCCCTCAACCAAGATAGTGAACTTCTGGCTCATTGTCGCAATTGATTGTACGCGGTTTTTCTCTGGCTAGCATACTTCGCCCAGCGGCTCGCGCGTAGCCCCAGACGCCGGACTCGAAATACGCGTCCGCCAGCCAGCCGGCGGCGGCGGGCCGCGGCAATCCGTAGGCGATCGCCAGCAGGATGACGACGAGCGTGCGCGGCATTGCTCGCATAGCGACGGACGGGAAGCATGGGCAGGCGCACCGCGGCACGATCATCGCAAGCAGTATATTCGCAGGCCGCACCAAAGTTCTGTGCTGCCGCCACCGCCGCGGCAGCCGCGGATGAGCGCGCCGTCGTCCGGCTTTCCTCGGGCTCTGGTTGCGGGAATCCGCCCCGACCCACCGCCGACATTCCAGATCGGCCGGTAGAATCTCCGAGGGAGACGGCCATGACCAAAACACCATCTTTGTCGTTCATCGAGCGATTCCGCCACTGGTACGAGTACGAGAAGGACTGCAACCGCAAGATTCTCCAAATGTTGCGATCCGTGCCGCCCGCGGCGCAGTCGTCCCCCGCGTTTGCGCGTGCCGTGGGAAAGCTGGCCCATCTTGTGGCGGCGCGCCACATGTGGCTCTTTCGACTTGGCGTCGTGTCAGATCATCCAGGGAATTGGTTTCCGGCGACTACGCTCAACGAACTGCCGAGCGCGATCGAGGCCGTCGAGCAACGCTGGACGGCTTACCTGGCCTCCCTCGGCGATGCCGATCTTGCGGGCAACTTCCAGTGCTCGGGCGGCGACGGCAAGCGTTACGAGTGGCGGCTGCTGGATCTTCTGACCCAGGTCTTCGGGCACGCCTGGTACCATCGCGGCCAAATCACGATGCTGGTCAAGGACTTGGGCGGAGCGGCGGTGGACACCGACTACATCTTTTGGGACAAACCAAGAGTCATCGGGTGAGGTTGCCCGCTCTGGGGCGCGACATGGCGTCCGGCTTGCAGTCGACGCCTGGCGCGCTGCCTCGCGCACCGGCGCGTGGGGACATTTCCGCCTCTCCCGGCGCTCCGAGGGCGAAGGTATTACGGCCGCAGTTTGGGCGCATTCCAAAATCAGCGGGAAATAGGAACGCCAAGGCGGCGAATCCGGTTGCGTGCTCTCGATGAAAGGAGCCGCAAATGGAGTCGTTCTTCCAAAGCGTGGCCGGGTGGCCCTGGTATGCCTGGGTGGCGATCATCGCGATTGCCGGCGGGTGCGTTGTGCGCTGCGTCGTCGGCAGGCCACGAACGCCGCGATGAGGAGTCCGCCGGACTGCAAGACGGCCTTTTGTGCGGCCGAATCCGACCTCGCTCGGCGTCACAACGGGCCGGTTCCGAAAAGGCGCTGGTGGCCCGGCGCACTTGAGGTTGCGGGTGGGTGGTACGGGCGCCCCGCCCGGTTGACGGCCGGGGCGGCCCTACCACCCGAAAGACAAAGACGGACGAAGTACTACTGGCTTGTCAACCATTGATTTTCTGGTCGCTACCCGAGAAAGGGTGCCCTTCCGTGATGAGTTCTGTGGGGCCGGCCTCCGAGCTTGTGAATATTTTGGAGTTTTCGTTTTTTCTTTTTTCTCGGTCGCGGCCGGTTGGGTGGATGCGGCGTGGGGTTGGGTGGGTTGTTGAGCGCGGGGGCGGGGGTTGTGGGTTTCGCGGCCGCGTTCGGGGCATGTCGAGGCGGCGGGCGGGGTTTTGGCGTCCTCCTCAGGTGATGAGTTCTTTCGCAAAGCCCTCGGTCGCCAGGAGTTCCTTGGCGAAGTGGACAACGTTGTAGGCCAGGGCCGACCAGAGCGCGATGCAGCGGACCTTGGCGAGACCGCGGACCAGGAAGCGGCTCAATCCGCGATACGTTTTCGTCTCTGCGTTGACGGTTTCGGCCGTCGCGGCCCGCAGGTGGTAGAGCTTTTGCGCCTCGGGCGTCGTCATTCGGGCGCGCCAGGCGGCGACGCCCGGATCGTCGTCGTCGCAGTGCGTGCAGGGTTGGCCGTCCTTGCCGCTGGGCAGCGGGGCGTAGATCGCCGTGCCGTTCTGCTCGGCCTGATCGATCAGTTCCTTTTTCACGAAGCCGGCGTCGAAGAGATGCTCTTTGACCTTGCGGCCGCTGCGCCGCTCGACCTGTCGCCGCATCGGCTCGCTCTGCTGCTGATCGTTGCCGTCGTTCACCACGTCGACGCCGACGATGGCCCGGCTGGCCGTATCGACGCCGAACTGCACGTTGTAGCCCGGCGCGATCGCGCCGCCGCCGAGCCGCATCCGCCGCGCCTCGACATCGGTCGTCGAGACCCGTACCGGCCGCTGCTTCGAGGGCTTGCCGCTCTGCGAAACCTGCTTGGCGCGCTGCAACTCCGGCAACAGCGCCAAGGCCGCATCGATCCGCTCGACTCGCTCGGCCGCCGCACGCTGCCGCGCCGCCGTCCGGCGGGCCGCGTCGGCGGGCGCTTCGTCGGCCTGCTGCTTGACCGCCTCGACATGGGCGCGGGCCTCTTCGAGCAGCCGTCGCAGCGTCTCCGCGCGGCGAAAGCTGGACGAGCCGGCGCTGGCCCGCGTCCGCAGGCTGTCCTGGCTGATGCGATCGATCTTCACCACTTCCTTGTGAACCAGGGCCGCGATCACCTGCGTGAAAAGATCGTCGAGCGCCGCCGCATGCTCGCTGCGAAAGTCGCTCAGCGTGTGATGATTCAGCGACACGCCGCCGCACAGCCAGCGATACGCGTCGTGCGATTCGCAAAGCGCGGCCAGCCGCCGCGCGCTGCCCTCGTTCTGGATCGTGGCGAACAGCCAGAGCGCGATCAACAGGGCGGGATCCGTCGTCGGCCGGCCCGGCCGCTCGCCGCGGGCCGCGATCCCGGCCTGGAATTTCGCCAGGTCCAGCCGCTGCACGACCGCCCAGACCGCCCGGGCCGGATGATCGGCGGCCAGCCGCTCCTCCAGACACACCGGCTCCAACACCACCTGAAGCCGATCGGGACGCCGCAGCCGCGGCGCCCCCGCCGGCCCGGCCGCCGCTCCGCTCGCGGACCTCCCCGCCGCCCCCTCCGCCGCCCCCTCCGCCACCAACCCATCCATGCCCGGAAGCTCTTGATCTTTAATCATGCATCAAATCATATCACGCCCGTCAAGAGAAAAATTCACAGGCTCTCCGGCCTGTC
>JACRLV010000046.1 GCA_016235145.1 Planctomycetota bacterium | reverse complement strand
GCGGACATGGCCGCGCCGGGCGCCTGGGGTGGCGTGCAGGATGCCGGCACGCCGCCCCTCGGCGTGCTGATGACGTCCGGCGGCAATCCGGGCCAGTATGCGCAGCATCCCGGCGGCGAGACCAATCGCCATTCCATCACGCCGCTGTCCGCTGGTGGCGGAAACTCGGTCGTCTGGGAATTCGATTTCCTCGATGACGGGTTGTCGAGCAACAAGCGAATCACCGGCGGCCTGCGGGTCGGATTCTCGACCGCAATCCTGGAGATGGGAATCCACAACAACAACGTGCTGCCGGAAACCGGCGCCACCGTCGCCGGCTATGCCATTCGAACGGTGAACGTGGGCGGCAGTCCGTCGAACTGGGTCGCTTTTCCGGGGAATCCGGCGATCCGGGCCGGGTGGCACCACTTCCGCTGCACGATCCTTCCGACGAGCATGTTGTTTGAACTCGACTTTCTCGACGACGGCAGCGTGGACGCATCCCGGCTCGTGGCTACCAATGACACGAGCGCCTTGGGTTGGAATGTGCTTCGCTTTGGCGGCCCGTCGGACCTGAGTTCCGCGGGCGGCGGCGCCGGCTTTGACAACATGAGCATTCGCCTGGTTCCCGAACCGGCCGGCTTGGCGCTGCTCGCGCTTGGCCTGGCGGGATTCGCCCGGCGACGGTCATAAGCGCAGGGACGCTGGAAAGCTAGAATGGCGCGCCGCCGGTTCGTCCGCGCGGCGCGCTGGCCTGTTTGTTCGTAAACAAGCTCCTGGGCGGGCGTGATCCCGCGCCGGGACGGCGGAATTTACCCATAACGGAGGATGCAGATGTTGCGTAGGTTTTTTGGCTCCGCCCTGGCGGCCGCGGCGATGCTGCTGCCCGCTTCGGCGACCGCACAGTACAACTCGGAGGTGGTCGGGTTCAACGGTCCGCCCATCGACAATCCGGCGACGTCGCAGGAGATGTTTTTGGCGCCGCAGGCGTCCGGCTCGACCGACCAGTTTGTAGTCCTGAACACCGTCGGCCAGCTCGATCAGAATGCGTCCTATCGCGCAGCCGGCCTCCAGACCGAGGGCCTTGCCGCTCTGGAAGCGTTCTGGCACTGGGTCGATCCGTACGATCAGAATTCATGGCTCCGTTTGACCACCTTCAATGGCCCCACGCGGCCGAACCCCGCCCTGCACGTCCAAGGCAAGGTGCGTTTCAAAGTCACCAACCGCAGCGACTCGATCTTCAATCTCGGAACCGTCGGCGTCTGCCTGGGAATTCGCGAAACGGGCGTTGACGTCAACATGCTCGCCAACGGCGGCGCCAGCGGCGCGATCGAATGGGTCGGCGTCAGCAACACGCCCAACGGCATCACCGCCGGCACGGACGGCATCGTCGATACGATCGCCACCGGCGACGATTTCCAGGTCTACGTCGTTGGAACGAACATCGGGGCGATGGGGCTCGACCTTGGTACTGCGGCGATCACACCCGGCGCCAACGGCGTGATCGACACCGTCCCCGCGGGGGATGATCAGCTCCGCCGGGGGTTCTTCATCGGCCAGACCGGCGAACGCGTTCCGGTACCGGCGGTGAGCCTGCCGCCTTCGCCGGTCGCCTACGTCATGGAATGGAACCTGGCTACGGGCAGCGTGACGGTCGACGGTACGCCGATCACTGCCACCATGGCCGGATTTACTGGGAATGGCGTGTTTGACGTCAGCCCGGCGTTCGGCGTCCTCGAACACATCGCTTTCACGAACTCGGGCGACGGCGCCGGAATCATCGACGTCGGCATCGACGAACTCCAGTTCGAGTCGCCGGTCCCGGATGACGTGGTAAAGCCGACGGTCAACGCGCCGATTATTACAGGCGACCCGACCGTGACGGTCAGCGGCTTGGTCCCCACCGTGAACCGCGTGACGCTGTACCGAAATAACTTGCAGGAAGGCGCTCCGCAGGACGTGGTGAGCAACGCTCCGGTCGTCTTCACGCTGGGCAGCCAGGCTGTGACCGGCGATGTTTTCACGGCCACACAACGCGACGGCAGCTCCGGCCTGACCAGCCCGCCTTCGGACCCGGTCACGGTTTATCCGTTCCCGCCGCCCGCGGCCCCGACCTCGGTCATGGTGCCGCTCGAATCGGGGCAGGTCACGGTCAGCGTGCGCGGAATACCCGCGGGCGTTGATACGATCCGCATCTACTCCGGCAGCACGATCATCGGCACCGCGCCGGTGGCCGGCCAGACGCAACTGGCCGTGCCGGTGACGCCGCTGGTTCACCTGGACCAGATCTCGGCGACGGTCGGCATCACCGATCCGTCCGTTTTTGTCGAAAGCGCCCACACGGGGACGAAGGAAGTCGGCCGCGGAAACGGCGACTTGTACCTGACGCTCGGCATCCGCGAAGCGGTCATTCCGAACGGCACACCGATCGGCACGAACGGCGGCTCCTCCAGCGCTGCAATCGAGTGGGTCGGCGCCACCGGTACGGTCAGCGGCGCCCCGACCGGCAAGACGCTCGCGACGAGCACGAGCTGGCAGACGGTGACGTTCGACCCGGCCACGGATCCGATTCGCGGATTCACGGGCGACGGCATCCTGTCGACCGCGAACGGTCTCGGCATCATGGAACACCTGGCGGTTTCGGTCATCGGCGGATCGTCGGGACGCAGCACCGGCGCGTATCTGATCTACGTCGACAACGTCGTTAACGTCCAGGGTAATCCCGACGGGAGCGATGCGACCGTCACCGATTTCGAAAACCTCAACATCGGAGTTCAGGCGCTCTTCCGCGCTCCGAACTTGTCCGGCTCCACTAGCGCACACCTGGAGACCACGACCAACGGCGGTCCGAACGTTTCCACGGTCACCACGGACTTCGGCAACCCGAACAAGTCATGCAAGCTGAGCTGGTGCTTCATCAGCTCCGAGGGCCGCCGCTGGATTCGCCTGACGACCTCCGGCACCGCCAACGTCGGCAATCCGGTCATCAACCTGACCAAGCCGATCCGCATGGACGTGCTGATCGTCCCGCAGCTTCCGCAATCGCCGGTCGTTCTGGCTCCGGTTGAGGATGGCGATACGACAGTCCAGGTCACCAATCTGAGCCCGTTGGCGACCAACGTCACGGTCTATGCCAACGGCTCGCCGATCGCCAGCGTCGATCCGGCCGGTGCGCCTTCCGCGTCGATCACCGTGCCGCGGCTGAACCGCTTCCAGAGCATCACCGCCAAGCAGACGCTTCCGTCCGGCACGAGCCCCAACTCGCTGCCGCTCGAAGTCGGAAACGGCAACGGCGACATCAAGGTCTGCATCGGCGTCCGCGAGACCGGCGACACCGGCCCGCTGGGCAGCCAGGGCAGCGGAACCGTCGGCGGCATCGAGTGGATCGGCGCCTCTTCGGTCGCCTCCGGGGCGCCGCAGGGCATTCCGGTTTCGCCTGATGCGAACTGGCATACGTACACCTTCGACCCGATCGCCGGTCCGGTGCAGAACTTCGCCGGCGGCAACGGCGTGATCGATTCGCCGAACGGCTTCGGCACGCTGGAGCACCTGGCGATCACGATCGACAGTGCGTCGGCCGACCGCAGCTCCGGTCAGTACACGATCTACGTCGACAACGTTGTAAACGTCGGCGCGGACGTGGGTGGAGCGGACTTTGTCGTCGCCGACTTTGAGGCGTTTGCGCTCGGCGACGAAGTGCTCTTCCAGGAGCCGACGTTCTCGGGCAGCACCGGAGACAACCTCGCGCCGACGCCGTCTCACAACTACGAGCCCCGGGCGCTGGGTGCGCATCACCACCTCCGGTGCGGTCAACACCAGCCGGCCGATCGTCGACCTGACCCGGCCGATTCGCCTGGATATGCTCGTGCTCGGCGGCGGCAATCGGCCCGGCGACGTGGATGGCGACGGCGACGTCGACATCGCCGACCTGGCGCTCTTGCTGTCGTCGTTCGGCTCGACCACCGGTCAGCCGACGTACAACCCCAACGCCGATTTCGACGGCGACGGAGACGTTGACCTCAGCGACCTGACGGTCCTGCTGAGCAACTTCGGCACGTGATGAGTTGAAGGTTTCGTGGCCGAATCGCAGCGCGGCGCCGCATCAGGCGCCGTGGGCGAGGAAAGCAACGCGGGCGTCGTGCGAGCTCCTCGTGCGACGCCCGCGTTCTTGCGCGAAACGCCGCGGGTCCGCGGTGCAAGAATCGTAGCGGCCGGCGTCTCGCCGGCCGTAAATCGTCGAATCGGCGCGATCGGAGTCGCTCCCAACCTACGGCCTGCGAGACGCAGCCCGCTACATTTCTCGCCGCGCGCTCGCGCTTGGGCTGCGGGCAACGTCCGCCCTGAGGGCTCGGATCGTGCGTCAAAAATCCCTGGCCGTGCGCTTGGTGCTTGGCTTTCTCTTTGTGGTTTGTCGCGCCTGGAGTTGAGCCCTGTACGCCGACTACGGCAGGCTAGGGCAGGTCACGCGTGTCTGCGCGTTACACGGGCCATGAACGCGCGAAAGACGTCGAAATCGAGCGCCTGCGGGCCGTCGCTCAGGGCGCGGGCGGGCTCGGGGTGGATTTCGACCATCACGCCGTGCGCTCCGCAAGCCAGGGCCGCCTCCGCCATCGCCGGGACCCAGCGCCACGTGCCGCAGGCGTGCGACGGATCGACGATGACCGGCAGATGGGTCAGTTCCTTGACGACCGGCACGGCAGAAAGGTCGAGCGTGTTGCGCGTCGCGGTTTCAAACGTGCGAATGCCGCGTTCGCAGAGGATCACCTGCTGATTGCCGTGGGCGAGGATGTATTCTGCGGCGGCGAGCCATTCATCGATGGAGGCCATCATGCCGCGTTTGAGCATGACGGGCCGGTCGACGCGGCCGAGTTCCTTGAGCAGCGAGAAATTCTGCATGTTGCGGGCGCCGAGCTGGATCACGTCGGCCTTCCGGGCCACCTTCTCCAGATCCGCCGGGTGCATGACCTCGGTGACGATCGGCAAGCCGAAGGCGCGGCCGGCCGCGCTGAGCAGTTCGAGCCCCTCGTAACCCATGCCCTGAAATGCGTACGGCGAGGTGCGCGGCTTGAAGCAGCCGCCGCGGAGCATGTGCCCGCCGAGCTCCTTGACCAGCCGCGCGCACGCAAAAATCTGGTCGCGCGATTCGACGGAGCACGGGCCGGCGATGATGACGGGATGATCGCCGCCGACGGCCGCGTCGCCGATGCGGAAGATCGAGTCCTTGGCGCGGGACGCGCGCGAGGCGAGCTTGTATGGCTTCTTTTCGAGCTCTTTCAGGACGTCGGGGTGCGAAGCGGCTGCCGCCTCGCTCTCGGCCTCGACGAACGTCTCGGCTGCCGCCCCGGGCTGCGGCTGCACGGGCCGAGCTTCGCGCGTGGTGCGGGCCGGATAGGAGCCGAGCACTTTCTGAAAGCTGGCGCGCGCGGCGAGCTTCTGAAGCGCCTCCTGCACGCCGGCGTCGGCCAGGTTGCCCTCAAAATCGACGTAGAAGAGATACTCCCACGGCATGTTCAGACGCGGGCGGGATTCAAGCTTGGTCAGGTTGAGATGCCGGGCGGCGAGGATGTTCAGGCAGCTTACGAGCGAGCCTTCCTCGTGCCGTGCTGCAAAAACGACGCTGGTCTTGCACGGAATCCGCGCGTCGATCGTGACCGGCTCGCGCGCCACCACCACCCAGCGGGTGAAATTCTCCTTCTGATTCGCGATGTCGCGGCGGATCACGTGCAGGCCGAAGATGCGGGCGGCTTCCTCGCTCGCGATCGCCGCCTGCGAAAGATCCTGGTCGTCGCGCACTTTGCGGGCGGCCATCGCCGTGTCCGTGTAACTCTCGACGTGGCAGCCCTTCAGCTCGCGCAGGAAATCGGTGCACTGATCGAGCGCCTTGGGGTGCGAGAATACGCGGTGAATGCGCGAAAGCGGCACCGGCTCCAGCGCCAGAAGGCAATGCTCGATTCGTTGCACTTCCTCGCCGACGATCGCCAGGTTCATGCGAGCCAGCAGGTCGTACGCCTCGTTGATCGATCCGGCCGTCGTGTTTTCGATCGGGAGCATGGCGTAGTCGGCGGCGGCGTCGCGGACGGCCTCGAGCATTTCGGCGAACGAGTCGTACCCGCGATAGGCGACATCGCCGCCGCGCGGGCCGAAATGCCTCTGGGCGGCGAGATAGCTGTACGCGCCTTCAGTTCCCTGATAGGCGACGAGGATCGCGCGCTGGGCCCGGCGCTGCGGGTTGTCGCGATCGACGAGCCGCTCGTGCTGGGCGCGAAGCGAGTGTTCCAGGATTTCGCGATAGAGCCGCGTGACGTGGTGCGGGTCAAGGCCGAGCTGCCGGCCGCGCTCGACCAGTTGCGTCAGCAGGGCCTCTTCGCGCGCCAGGTCGCGGACCGCGGCGTCGCCGGCGAGCTTGATGGCGGCGATTTCCCCGACGAGCTGCTGGCGCTGGGCAAGATCGTCGAGGAGCCGCGCATCGACGGCGTCGAGCCGGGAGCGCAATTCTTGCAGGTTCGATGACACGGTCAGCGCCTTCCACGCCGCGAATTCGGAGTGCGGCGGCTCGCAGATTCTATCGGCCGATTTAGAAGCGCGAACCCGCGGCAGGGCGATCACGTCAGGCCGAAACGGACGCGGACGCGGCGTTCGATCCGGGCGAAAACGAACCGATCCGCGAGCGTGCCGATCAGCACCATCATCGCCATCACGGCCACCACCTGGGCGACGTCGGCGAATTCGCGGCCGGCGTTGAGCAGGAAGCCCAGACCCCGCCGTTGAAGCATGAAGATCAACTCGCCGCCCATCAGCGAGCGCCACGCGAATGAGAATCCCTGCCGCAGACTGCCTGTGGCGGCCGGCAAGCCGGCGGGCAGCATCACGTAGCGGTACAGGCGCCACCGGCGGGCGCCGAGCATCAGCGCGGCCCGCCGGTAGATGGGGGGGATCTGGCGCAGGCCGTCGCGCAGCGCGATCGCGATCGCGAAGAAGCTGCCCATGACGAGCACGAAGAGGATGCTCCCCTCGTTGATTCCGAGCGAGAGAATGGCGAGCGGGACCCAGCAGACGCTGGGCAGCGTTTGCAGCCCCAGGAAAACGGGTCCGAGCACGTCGTCCACGAAACGGTAGCGCCACATCAACAGACCGATCGCGCCGCCCAGCAGGAGGCTCTCCGTCGCCGGCTACGGGCCAGGGCCAGTTCGCCCCGAGCGGCTCGCCGAAGCGGGTCTCGCCGCCGAGCATGTCGATCATCGCATCGAGCACGTGCGAAGGCGCGGGAAAGATCCAGGGCCGCCAGCCGATCGTGCGGTAGGCCGCCTCCCAAAAAGCGAGCGCGACGAGCCAGACGGCGATCGCCCTAAGCGTGCGAGACCTGCTCAGCCGTTTCAGCATGGATGCGATTGACCTCGTCCTCGATTTCGGTGCGGATGACGCCGACGACCTCTGAAATATCGGGGCTGTCGAAGTCGCGCGGGTGGGGGATTTTCACCGGGACTTCGCGGCGAATGCGGCCGGGGTTGGCGTGCATGATGACGACGCGGTCCGCGAGCCGCACGGCCTCGCCGACCGAGTGCGTGACGAACAGCACCGTCTTGCTGTTGGCCAGCCAGATTTCCTGAAGCTGCTCGTGCAGCAAGGTGCGGGTCTGTGCGTCGAGCGACGAGAAGGGCTCGTCCATTAGCAGCACGTCGGGATCCATCACCAGAGCCCGGGCGATCGCCACCCGTTGCCGCATGCCGCCGGAAAGTTCATGAACGAGTTTGCGGCCCGCGTCGGGCAGGTGAACCATCCGCAGCGCCCGCTGCACCCGGTCCGCTCGCTCAGCTCGCGGCATGCCCTTCATCTTCAGGCCGAACTCGATGTTTTCCTCCGCAGTCAGCCACGGAAACAGCCCATGTTCCTGAAAGACCATGGCGCGATCCGGGCCCGGAAGCTCGATCTTGCGGCCGTCGATCCAAGCGCCGCCGTTGTCGGCCGCAATCAGCCCGGCGGCGATGTTCAGCAGCGTACTCTTGCCGCAGCCGCTGGGCCCTACGACGACGACGAACTCGCCGGGCTGGCAGCAAAGGTCGATGCACTGGATCGCGGCCGTGGGGGAGTTTCGGAAGACCTTCGAGACGCAGCGCAATTCGAGCAGGCCGCGCTTGGCCGGGGCGGGACTTGCGGGCGTCTTGGCGGCTGCGCTCGGCATCAGATCCCCGGAAAGCAAGCGGCGTCGCGTCCCAGCGGCGGCGGTCGAGCCTCGCGTCCGTCAGTCCGGGATCGATCGAAGCACGCTCGTGTCGACCAAGCCGGTCAGGTCGGGCCGCGACTTGCTGAAGCCCAGATCATACGACCATTCGGCGAACTTGTTGAGCGTGGCCTCAAGCGGTTCGTTGGTGAATTCGGTGCGCGCCACGGCCTGGCTGAACGCTTCGGCGGGGATTTTCTTCCCGGTCAGCTCGTTCAGCGCCTCCGAAAGCGGGGACACGCAAGCTTTTGGCTCGGTCCGCAGCCGCTTCGTCCATTTCTTGTGCACCTCCAGCACGCGGCGGATGGTGTCGGGGTGTTTCGCGAGAAATTCGGGCGACGCGACGATCAGGGCGAGCGTAAATCGTCCGCCCTCCCACAGGTCTTTCTCTTCGGCCACCAGGACGCCGCCCGCTTCGAGAATCAGGCGAGATGCCCACGGCTCCGGCGCCCAGGCCGCGTCGATTTCGCCGCGCTGGAGCAGGGCGAGCTGCTCGGCGTTCGGAATCGGCAGCACATTGCTGATGTTCTTCTCGCCGAGTTGGGACGTCAGGTAGTGCCGGGCGGAGATGTCCTGCGTGTTACCGAGCTGCGGAGTGGCGATGCGCTTGCCGCGCAGATCCTGAAGCGTCTTGATTCCCGCGTCGCGCCGGGCGACGACGCCGACGCCGTTGGCCGCCGCGCCCGCGATGATCCGTACCCCGGTTCCGTGCGATTTCTCACAGGCGTTTATCGCGGGGCCGGGGCCGACGTAGCCGATGTCGAGTTCTCCGGCGAAGAGGGCTTCGATCAGCGACGGGCCGGCGTTGAAGATTCGCGTGGTCAGCTTGGCGGGTGCGACGGCTTTCTCGAAGTCGCCGGACGCGGCCCCGAGCACGGCCTGCGCGTGCGTCAGGTTCGCGAAGTAGCCGAGCCGCAGCTCGGGCAGGGAGGCCGGCGCCGCGGGGCCGCCTGTCGCAGCAGGCTGGGTTGGGCGCTCGCAGCCTGCGAAAGCGATCGTGATCGCAGCGAGCAGGAAGAGGAACGTCACGCGCATGGGCTCTCCAAGGTTCGGACCGAACCCCCATTGTCCCGTCTTACGGCTGCGGGGCAAGGCGACGGCGACCTGCGTGCCGCCGCGGCGGCCCTGAAATGGACGATCATGTCGCGCGGCATTAGCCTTGTGAGAATGCCGCCGCGCGGACCCTCCAAACCGGAACACGTCGACGTCCGAGCTTTGATCGAGCGCGGCGAGCGCGAGATGCTGATTCTCAAGCCGCGCGCCGTCGATGACGATTGCCCGTGGGAATTCCCCGGCGGTCGCGCGGAGCGGCGCGAGTCGCCGGAAGCAGCGCTGCGTCGTATCTTCCGCGCGCTGTTTCAGGCTGAGCTCGAACTGCTCCAGGGCCAGCCGCCGTTTGTGCACAACTTCGGCGATCACAGCGTGACGTATCGCTATTACATTTGCGGAATTCGAATCCCGAATGTGGCGGCGCCCGCCGGATCGGAGCTGCGTTGGGTGCGCGTGGGGCAGCTTCGCGACTATCACTTCGATGCGCCGACGCAGCAGGTTGTGGATTGGCTGCTGGAGCCTGAATAGCGTTCCCGCCGCACGGGCCGATCCTCTGAGGGCCTGCTCGACGAACGGCGTTCCCTGAGATCGATTCTCTGATAATGTCTGCTAAAGTGCGCGGCGAAACCTTCTCTCCAAACAACCCGGTTCGCGTACCGAATAATCCAGTGGGAGTCTCGGCGCCAGCCTCCGTGCATCGGGGTGGAATACTAGAGGTTGCATCATGGCACACGACGATGTTCGCATCTTGCGCACGGACCCGACCATGCTGCGCTCGACGCTGGATTCGATTGACGAAGCGGCGGCGCAGGTGACGGTCGAGTTTGCGGACGCGAGCGGAGCGTGGATTCGGCGCATGATTCCCACGCGCAACATCAGTCGCGATGGCCTCTCGATTCTGACGGACCATTTCGTTTATCCTGGCACCCGTTGTCGCGTATCGCTGCTGAGTCTGCACAACCATCAGCACCTGGTGGCGGCCAAGGTCGTGCGCTGCCGGTACTTGTCCGGTTCCACGCGTTTGCACGAAGTCGGCATTCGATTCGATTCGCCGATCGACATCGCGCTGTTTCATCGCGGGGCCACTTATTTTCGCCTTCTGCTTTGCGACGACGACGCCACGATTCATCAGCTCGTGCCGCGGCTGCTCAACCACCTGAGCTGCCAGATTACGGCGTTCAAGAGCGGCGACGAGGCGATTGCAGCGGCGAGAAATGGGGTCTTTGATCTGATTCTGCTCGACCTTGACATGCCGGAAAAGGACGGAATCGCCACGGCGCGCGAATTGCGAGAGGCCGGCTTCATCCGCCCCATCCTGGCGCTGACGACGCACGCCGATTCGGAGATTCTGAAGCGCGCGCTGGCCGCCGGTTGCACGGCGATTCACAAAAAGCCCTTTACGCGCGACTCGCTGACCAACGCCATCCGGTCGATGATGAGCGAGCCCATCATCAGCTCGATGATCCACGATCGCTCCATGATCAGCCTGATTGATCCGTTCGTGGCGGCGTTGCCGGCGAGCTTGCGCGAGTTGGAGTCCGCTTTCGCAAAAAGCGACCTGGAGCGGCTCGCAAAGGTCTGCGCGATTTGAAGGGTACGTCGGGCTGCGACGGATTCGAGATCATCTCCGTGGCGGCGGAAGAGCTCGAGGAGGCGCTGCGAACCCATCCCAGCATCGAGCAAATCCGCGAGAAGCTGGTCAATGTACTGAAACTCTGCCTCGCCGCCCGACCGGCGACGCTCGCCGAGGGCAAAACCGGCAACAAGCCGAAGTAGCCCCGTGGAGCGCAACGGTTGCGTGGCCGATTGCCTCCAGGCCGCTAGCGTCCGCCTGGCTGACGCCGCGCTCGTTTCTTTTGCACCGCCCAATCCCACAGCCAACCGTAGACGCACAGCGGCAGGCGGCTGATGATCCATGCCACCAAGTGGGTACGCAGCGGAAAGGCGCATTCGGTCCGTCCGCGTTCGATTGCCGACGCAATGCGATCCGCCGCCTGACCCGGCGAGAGGATTCTCGGAATCTTCTCGCGTCGCTCGCGACCCAGCATCGGCGTGTCGACGAAGCCGGGCAGGATCGTGGTCACTTGCACGCCGGTATGGCGCAGGTCGACCCGAATTCCGTCGCACAGCGTCCGCACCGCCGCCTTGCTCGCCGAATAGGCGCCGGAGGTCGGTAGACCGCGCAGCGCCGCCAGACTCGAGATCGCAACCAGGCGCCCGCCGCCTCGTGCGACCATGCCGGGAAGCACCGCGCCGAACGCGTTGATCACGCCGTTGACGTTCGTCGCCACGACGGCGTTCGCGTCTTCAGCCAGAAACGTGCGGCCGTTCGTATGGCGGTGGATGCCCGCGCCGGCGATGAGCACGTCGCAGGGTCCGAGTCGGCTTTCCAACGTGCGGATGGCGGCCTGCGTCGCCGCGGCGTCGGTGATGTCGCACGCGGCCCATTCCGCCTGGGCGCTGCCGAGCGTGCGGGCGCTCTCGCAGGCGGCTCGCAGCCGTGCTTCATCGCGTCCGAGCAGACCGATTCGTGCGCCGCTGGGGGCGATGTATTCGGCGAGCGCCTGCCCGATGCCGCTCGATCCTCCCGTAATGATCACGGTCTTGCTTTGCCAAAAAGATGCGTTCATGCAGCCTGTCTCGGGCCTATTCGCGCTTGCCTGGTTTGCGTTCGCCGGCGGGCTTTTCGCGTAGTCGCTTCAGAGCGGCTTCCAGCACCGCGTCGTTCTCCGGGCTGAAATCCGACTCTCTCGACGGATTCGCGATCGCGGGTGCAACACCCACGGTGTCGATCGGTTTTCCGCTCGGGTCCAGGTCGATCCAGCGCGGCAGATTTACGGCGATTTTTCCCGGCAGGGTGAGCAATTTCGGGTTTCCGCTCGAACCAGCGGTGCGGTCGCCCATCGTCGTCGCCTGCGGGCACTGGGCCAGCATCAGGGCGAATGATTCCGCCGAGCTCATCGTTTTCCGACCGATGAGCACGAGGACCGGAGCGCGATACAGCCATTTGTCGCGCGGCTCGATCGTGCGTTCATGCCGCTTTCCGAGATCGCCGTGTTCCGGGCCGGAGCGATATTGATTCACGCTATACACACGGCGGGAGTCGGTGAATCTCGCTGCGATCTTGCACGCCAAATCCTCGTTCCCGCCGCCGTTGAAACGCAGGTCGATGATCAGCGCCCAGGTGTCCGCCAGCGACTCGAGGGCTTGATCGACCTGCTTCGGCAGATCCTTGTCCGCCAGGCGGTAGATGTTGATGTAGCCGATATCGTCCGGCGTGCGGGCCCAGGCCATGTCCGTCTGCTTTTCCTTGAATCCGCCGACGAGTTTCGCGGAGCCGTCGAAGCTGGCATTGAGCGGCCGCGGTCGGTTGAAGCCGGGAATGAACTCGTCACCGACGCGCACAAAGACGTGCAGGTCTTTCAGGCTGGCGAGCATATCGCCCAGCACGCATGCTAACTCGTATGATGAACGCGCCGCGGCGGCCTGCGGACGAAATTCTCCGTGCAGCTTCTTCCAGTCGACCTCCGGACGCAAACCGAACATCGCGTATTCGCGATCGAACTCGGACCAGACCTGGTCGAACGTTCTCGTTGCGTCGGCGGGGTCGATCGCCTCCAGCGGAGGCAGCGGCCGCTTCTCGAAAGCACCTTCGTATCGCACCGTGCCGGCGGTTGTGTCGGCGAAATAGAACCGCCGTACCGCGTCCGCTGTGTCAAGATCGAAGATCAGCCACTCGCGCTGGGGAACAACGGGCAGATCGCCGGATTGCATCGAGCCGCGGATCTTCCAGGCGCACATGCGCTTGGCCAGGCGCGCGAAACGCTCGTCGCCGGGGCCTGCGACCTGGCTTTTCGGAAACAGCTCGTCCACACGAGCCGGATGCAGGCGAATCCAGCAACTCGCGATCTTTTCCGGCGTCGGCTTGCCGGACGAACGCAGGGTTCCCGGCGCATCCGGAAAAACCGCCGCCCAGAGCACGTTTTTTTCATGGACGCCAAAGACGACGGTCGAAGGCCCCAGGGCGAGGTTCAGATCCTCAGCCTGCGAATAGTTGAACGCGGAAAGCCGCCAGACATCGTCCCGCGTGGCGGTCCACTCGAGCGGGCGAGGCGGGTCGGAGCGGTCGATTGTCGCGGGGTAGCGGGCCGCGAGGTCGACGTCGGCCTGAAGCGGCGACGCGAGACCGGAAAGCAAGAGCAGCCAGGGAAAGGCATTCCGCATGGATCGACTCCGGCAGTGGGGACCGCACAGTCGTTTCGTTTCGCTTTGTTTTTTTTCGCCCGGAGTACGGCGCCTGGTCGGCCGGCTACCCACCGACGATATTGTAGCCGCCGTCGACGTAGTGGACTTCGCCGGTTACGCCGCTGGCCAGATCGCTCAGCAGGTACAGGCCGCTCTTTCCGACTTCTTCGGGCTCGATGTTCCGCGCGAGCGGGGATTTTTCCGGGTAGTGGTCGAGCATTCGCGAAAAACCGCTCACGCCCGCGGCCGAGAGCGTCTTGACCGCGCCGGCCGAAAGCGCGTTGACGCGGACTTTCTTTTCGCGGCCGAGCTCCGTCGCCAGATAACGCACGGACGCCTCCAGGGCAGCTTTGCACACGCCCATGACGTTGTACGCCGGGATCACCTTGACCGATCCCATGTACGTCAGCGTGAGTACGGCGCCGCCCTCGCGCAGATAGGGCAGCGCGTGTCGGCAGACCGACACCAGCGAATACGCGCTGATCTCCATGGCCTGAAGGAAGTCGGACCGCGTCGTCTGATAGAATGGAGCGGAGAGCGACTCGCGGCTCGCGTACGCGACCGAGTGCACGACAAAATCCAGCGGTCCCATCGTCTCGGCGGCCTGGTGCAGGGTTGCGCGAATCTGCTCGTCATCCGACACGTCGCACGGCAGGATGACCTTGGCGCCGATCGGCTCCGCGAGCTTGCGGACGCGCATTTCCATCTTCGGGTTCGGCAGGTAATTGAACCCGAGCCTCGCGCCGTTGCGATGGCACGCTTCGGCGATATGCCAGGCGAGCGAGTGATCGTTCGCGACGCCGAATATGAACCCGGACTTTCCGTTCAATAGCTCCATGAGCGCACCTCGGTTTACACCGCACAATCAGGGTTTCGAGCCCGATGCAGCCGCCGCGTTCAGCTTGGGGATTACTCGAATCAGGCGCGACGAACGGTATTCCTGGCCGTCCGCCGTCACGACCAGCAGCGAAAGCAAATGCTCGCCGGCGCTCGCGATCGTGCGCTGGCCGTTCACGCCGCTTCCGATCGTCTCGCCGCCGAGCGTCCAACTGAAGCTGGCGCTGTTGTACCAGTCCAGCGGGCATTCCGCGGAGTAGTTCAGATGCAGCGGCTCGATGCCGATCGCCGAAGAAACCCGAATCGAAAGCGGATCTTTTCGCGGCACGGTGGGGCGGCTCGGTACTGCCGCGGCGCGGGTGGGCGTCGCATTCGCCTGCGGCTTCGCCGCCGTGCTGCCGAGATCGGGATAATCCGCTAATCGCGGCGGGCTGCTCCGCGCTGGCGGAGAGTTGGGAAGCTGTCGCACGCCGGAGTAATCCGGCGCCTGTCCGGACGGCAAGCCGCGCACCGTCATCGCCGGCGGAGGTTCAGCCGAGCCCGGGCCGCCGGATGAACTGGCCGTAATCGGCGTCGGGCGGGGGGGCGTCGCTGTTCGCTGTGGAATCGGCTTTGTCGATACGGTCGCCGTTGGGCTGCCGCCGGAGGAGCCTGCCTTCGGTCTTTCAGAGGCTGCCGCCAGCGTTACCGGAGCACCGCTGGTCGCCGACCGGCCGGTGTTTCCGGCGAAGCTCATCTTTCCCGACAGGAACGCAACGCCCTCGTCATTGCCGTCGATCGCCTGGCGCGAGACCAGCACCGTCGGCGGCGTGAGCGGTTCGACACCGGCGACGTGTGCGAAGAAATCCGCCGCAAGATCGGGCGTGCGTTCGTGGCCGAGACTGCGGATGACGACCCACGCCAGATTGTGATAGCCCGCCTTTTGATACCACGCGCGGGCCTCGCGCGATTCCGCGACGCAGATCGCGAAGTCGTTTTGCGTGTTCAGAATCAGCACGGGATGGTTAACGGATCGGGATGCGATCCCGGTGTCGAGCACGCTGGATGAGAAATTCGACTGCCGGACGGCGAGACAGTTGAAGCGGTCCGGATGGCGGTTCAGCATGTAATGGGCCATGTAGCCGCCGGAAGACCAGCTCGTCGAAAGGACGTTCGCCGGGTCCGCCTGCGTGGATGCGAACAGATGGTCCAGGATCGCGAGAACCGCGTCCTCGTCCTGCTTAAACGCCGGATGCACCCGGCGAACGGGAAACTCGCCCAGCACGTCCGGAGCCCGCAGCTCCGGCGCCACGACGACGAACCCGTACCGATCCGCCTCGGCTTCCCACTCCAGGGCTTGCGGATGGGCGTTGTCGAACGGCTTCATGCCGTGGAACGTGACGACGACCGGCCAGCGCCGCGTGCTGCGCTCGGAACTGGACGAGGCGACATAGGTTTTCGGCAGGTAGCGCCAGTAGCCGCGGCTGGTGGTCGGCTCGACAACTCGCTCGAGCGTGCCGGCCCCGCGCGGCTGCGGGACGGCGCACCCGCTTACCAGGCCCAACCCGAGCAGCGCGAAAAAAGCCAGCCAGCAGTTCTTTCGGCGGCCCGGCGAAAGGTCTGATAGCTCTGAAATCTGTCGATCTCCCAACGTCGCCGCCCCCGCATGATTACGATGAAACCAGCGCATCGGTGGCATCGCGCTCCCTCAGCACCACCAAACCCGGCATCGGGGTGGCCCGATCGGTGCTCCAGACGCCGCACGCCGCGCCCTGGTGACGTCCGCGGCCGGGGGCCTATCCATAGGCGCCGGCGCGCTAAACACCGTGGCAGGATTCTAGCAGGATGCCGCTTGAATTGCACGTCTGGACCGCGAATCGGCTGGTTTGAAAAAGCCGGTCTCAGGATCCGGGAGAATCCGGTCGGATCGGGGCGTATTGCGATCCGGGAGTCGATTCGCACGAATCGGTCAACCCGAATCGCGAAGATGTTCGTGCGGAGTCGCGACGTGTTGATCCGGCGGTTTGCCAGGCGACCAATCTGGATTCCCCG
>JACRLV010000176.1:5196-10594 GCA_016235145.1 Planctomycetota bacterium | reverse complement strand
GCCTTGCACGACTTGCCGCTCGGGCACTTCGGCGCGCCGAACAACATGACGCGGATGGACGGCGACACGAACGGCGACGCGGACGTGGATCTCGACGATCTGACGCGTTTGCTGTCAAACTTCGGGAATAGCTGCCTGTAGCACACGATACTCGCCGGCGCTTGCGTGATTCTGGCCGCGTGGGGTGAGAATCCCGGGCAGACTCGATTCCCAAGCGCCGGCGCCGGTACATACGAAGACACTCAGGCTCGATCGACGCGACGAGATAGCCCGATCTGCGCCCGCAGATTCAGAGGCGATATTCCAGTTCAATCTCGTCGGCGATCACGATGCCGTCGTTGCCATAGAGCGGAATGACCGGCTTGCGGGCCCGTGCGCGGGTGATCGCGTCGCGGTGAATGCCAACCAACCGCCAGCCGCGCTTCTGGTAAAACTTCAGAGCCGCCAGGTTGTCGTTGCTGGTGGTGAGGAACACGCGCCGACAGCCTTCCGACTGGGCCGCCGCGACACAGGCGTCCAACAGCGCCCCGCCCGCGCCGCGCCGTTGTTCGCGCGAGGCCAGTGCGATCACTTCGCACTCGCCGCCCATCTGCGGCGGCGTGTAGACGACCGCGGCGACGATGTGATCGTCGATCAGCGCGACGTAGCCCGGCAGCTCGCGCGTATCGAACCATTCATCGTGCGAACCGATCTCAACGCCGCCGAAGTGGCGTGAGAACTCCTCGGCGACCCACTCGCGGTCGCCCGGCTGTATCGCGCGAATTCGGATGTCCGCGGGCCGCCTGCGCATGGCGACATGGTAACCGTTCCGACACGTCTCCGTCCGCAGAAATTCCGTTGTGAACGCGGCTCGCCGTGTGCCGCCGCGATGCCGCGGAGTAGACTCTCGTAGACGCAATTCGCCAAGGAGCGACAGATGCCCACCTTTGATCCGATCGAAGCATTGGCGGCCGCCCGGCATGAATTCGGCGAGCATGGCGGCGTCAACATGTCGATCGAGGCCAGCACCACGTTTACGGTCATGGACGCCGAGATGATGCCGGCGATTTTCCAGGGCCGGCGCGGGCCGGATGAAGCAGGCGGCGGCTGCTATCTATACGGCCGGCACTTCAATCCGACCGTGTACGTGCTGGGCCGGCAGATGGCGGCGCTCGAAGGCGCGCAGGCCGGCTACTGCACAGCCAGCGGAATGAGCGCCATCGCGGGCGCGCTGCTCCAACTCTGCGGCGCGGGCGAGCACATCGTCGCGAGCAACACGATCTATGGCGGATCGTTCGCGCTGCTGCACGATTTCCTGCCCGAGAAGACCGGCATTCGCACGACGTTCGTGGACATCACCGACCACGAAGCGGTCGCCCGCGCATTCACCGAACGGACGCGCGTGCTCTATTGCGAGACGATGGCCAATCCGCTGCTGACGGTCGCCGATCTGCCGCGGCTGGCGGAAATCGCCCACACCCGCGGCGCGAAGCTGGTGGTCGACAACACCTTCACGCCGCTGATCGTCGCGCCGCTTCAGCACGGGGCGGACGTGGTCGTCCACAGTTTGACAAAATTCGCCAACGGGGCGTCCGACATCATCGCCGGCGCCGTGTGCGGAACCAACGAATTCATCATGCAGATGATGGACCTGCACCGCGGCTCGCTGATGCTGCTCGGCCCGACGATGGACCCGCGGGCCGCGTTCGAGATCAGCCTGCGGCTGCCGCATCTGGGACTGCGCATGGTCGAGCACAGCCGCCGGGCGCAGATCTTCGCGAACCGCCTCCACGAACAGAAGGTGCCGGTCATCTATCCGGGTCTGCCGCACCACCCGCAACACGCGCTGCTGCGAAAGCTGGGAAACGCTGCGTACGGCGCGGGCGGGATTCTCTGCATCGACGCGGGCGATCTGCGGCGGGCGAATGCGTTCATGGAGCTGCTCCAGAATAAAGACCGCTTCGGCTACATGGCGGTGAGCCTGGGCTATTTCGACACGCTGATGTCGTGCTCCGCGGTCAGCACGTCGAGCGAACTGTCGGCCGATGATCTGAAACGCGCCGGCATTCCGCAGGGGCTGGTGCGCATGTCGATCGGCTACACCGGCTCGGTCGAGCAGCGCTGGTCGCAACTGATCGACGCCCTGCGGACGCTGAATCTCGTCCGCTGAGGCGGCCTGCGGCGGATCAGTGCGGATTCTGGCCGCGCAGAAACTGGCACGTGTGGCGGATCGCCGGCGCCAGCCAATCGAGGCATTCGCGCACCGCGCCGGGCGAGCCGGGCAGCCAGAGGATCAGCGTGTCGCCGGTGATGCCCGCGCCGCAGCGCGAGACCGCCGACGTCGGCTTGTGCTCGAAAGCCCGTTGCCGCATCACTTCGCCGAAGCCCGGTAGCGGCCGGCGGACCAGCGGCTCGATCGCCTCGGGCGTGACGTCGCGGGCGGAAACGCCGGTGCCGCCGGTCGTGACGATCAGCTCGCAGCGATCGATCCAGGTCTGCACCGTCCGGCGAACGCGTTCCTGATCGTCGGGTATGACCTCGCGATGAACCAGCGCGGCGCCGAGCGCGGCGAGCTGCTCGATGATGGCTGGGCCGCTGCGGTCGTCCGCCTGGCCGGCGGCGCAGCGATCGGAGATCGTGATGACGACGGCTCGATTGGTCATTGCGGTAGATCGTATCGCCGAGACCGCTGCCGCGCCTGCGCACCGGCTCGAATCTGGAGATCCCCAATGCGAATGACAGCCTGTTTTCTTGCGATTCTGGCCATCGCGGGCGCCAGCGCGGAAGACCTCCCGCCGGTGTTCTCCAAACTCAACTACGAACAGGCCCGGGCCAAGGCCAAGACGGAGAAGAAGACGCTGATCGTAAAGGCCACGGCCACGTGGTGCGGGCCGTGCAAGCAGATGGACAAGACCTCCTGGCTTGACGAACGGATCGTGAAGTGGGTGCAGGCGAACGGCCTGGCCATTCAGCTCGACGTCGATGAGCAGGCCCAGGCCGCGAAATCGCTCGAAGTCGGATCCCTGCCGACGATGATCGCATTCAAAAACGACGCGGAGTTCGATCGCGTCGTCGGTTATCAAGACGCGGACACCCTCCTGGCCTGGCTGGAGCGCGTCAAGGCGGGCAAGCGGGCGATCGACGAGGCGATGGAACTGCTCGCCGCAGTGAAATCGGGGACAAAGAAGCTACCCGGAATGGAGCGTCTGAACCTGGCGAAGCGGCTGGCCGAGGGCCGCAAGTATGAAGAAGCGACGGACCAGTTCTTCTGGTTGTGGGAGAAGATCCCGACGGAGTATCCGGAACTGATCGGCGTGCGCGGATCGTTCATGATCCGTGACCTGACGGCGCTCGCCGAAAAGCACAAGCCGGCCCGCGAGCGGCTGATTGCGCTGCGGGACGCGACCGCCAAGAAGTTCGAGAGCGAAACCAAACGAGCAGCAGAGCCGCTGCGCGATTGGATCGTGCTCAACCAGGCGCTGGAAGAATCGCAACGAACCATCGAGTGGTTCGACCGCGTCAAGGACAATCCTGACGCGGCGGAGACGATCGGCCGCATAGACCACCTGCTGCTGCCGTTTCTGGAAGATGAAGCCCGCTGGGCCGACATGGGCAAGATCGATCGAAAGCCGGTCGAGCGGTTGCGGAAGCGGAAGAGCATGGACTCCTCCGGCCAGGTTCTTTCGGGACGAAAGATGGATCCCGAAATGCGAGCGCAAGTCGAGGAAGCCGAAGTGCAGCTCCTCCGGGAGGAGGCCGGCCGTGCGTACGCCGCCCAACTCGCCGCCGGAAACGAGAAGCTCGCCGCCGAAGTCGCGGAAACCGCGCTGGAGCTCGACGATTCGCCGGCCATGCGAATCGCACTGGTCCAGACGGCGTTACGGGCCCGCCAGCCCCGCGCCGCGCACGAAATCTGGCTGAATCAGGTCGAGAAGACCGGCGAAGACGTGAAGGAGCTGCGCGACCGACTGAAGAAGCTGCTCGCACAGCAGAAACCGTAGCGTCTATCGAAAAATGTACCGCAGCCGCCCCCGGCTGCACTTCGTGAATATGTACCGCAGCCGCCCCCGGCTGCATTTCGTGAATATGTACCGCAGCCGCCCCGGCTGCATTTTTTTCAAGAGGGAACGCCGCCGACCGTCATCCGATAGGCCTCGGTTCAACGGGAAGGGCTGGCACGGCGCGAAGTCGCGCACGAGGATTCGCGTGAACTGGTCGGAACTTACGGTGCAACTCATCCGCGCCGCCCGCGAGGAAGACCTCGGCGGCGTGGGAGACATTACGTCGCGTTTGGTCGGACGGCCCGACGAGCCCGCGGCCGCGCGCGTCGTGTCGCGCGGCACGGGAATCCTGTCCGGACTGGCCCTGGCGCCGCTGATCTGCACGGAATACGCAATCTCGCTCGATTCGCCGCTGCATTGGGCGGCGTTGGCGCCCTTCGCCGACGGCGCCGCGGTGAAAGCAGGCGATGCGGTCGGCGCGCTGCGCGGCTCGGCCCAGACGCTGCTCACGGTCGAGCGGACGCTGCTGAACTTCCTCGCCCGCATGAGCGGCGTGGCCACGCTCACCCGCCGCCTGGTCGATGCCGCCCGCGCTGCCAATCCCAACGTGCGCGTGCTCGACACGCGCAAGACGCTGCCCGGGTGGCGCGAGCTGGACAAATACGCCGTCCGTTGCGGCGGCGGCGAAAACCACCGCTTCGGCCTGTACGACGCGATCCTGATCAAGGACAACCACCTGGCCGGCATTCCGACACCGCGGCTCGCGGCCGAGTTGTTCGAAATGCTCAACCGCGCGAGCGAACTCGACGCAAAGCCGGCGTTCGTCGAGGTGGAGGTCGATGACCTCGACCAGTTGCGCGAAGTGTGCAAAGTTGTCGGCGTGAACACGATCCTGCTGGACAACTTCAATTCCTCCCAGCTCCGCGAGGCGGTTCAGTTGCGCGACGCGCTCGGCCTGCGTGGCAAGATCGAACTGGAATCCAGCGGCGGCGTATCGCTCGAAACGATCGGCGAAATCGCCGCAACGGGCGTGGACCGCATCTCCGTCGGGGCGCTGACGCATTCGGCGACGGGACTGGACATCGCACTTGACTTCGTCACCTGACTTCTTCGAAACCGTGCGAATCCTCGAGCGGTACACGCCGCTGGACGCGAGGCCTCGCGCGGCTCGACAATCATCATCATGATCGACGTCCGGAATTCGGAATCGGCGAGCGCTCGCGCTGCGCTTGAACGCGACCTGCGCGCCAACGTCCGCGGCGACGTGCGTTTTGACCGGCTCAGCCGGACGATCTACGCCACCGATGCGAGCCTGTATCAGATCACCCCCGCGGGCGTGGTCATGCCGCGGGACGTCGAGGATGTGCAGGCCGCCGTGCGGGTGTGTCGGGCGCACGCTACGCCCATCGTCGCCCGCG
>JACRLV010000176.1:0-5171 GCA_016235145.1 Planctomycetota bacterium | reverse complement strand
CCGGTACGGGCATCGCCGGCGGAGCGATCGGCTGGGGCGTGCAGCTCGATTTTTCACGCTACATGACGCGCATCGGCCCAGTCGATGCGGCGGCACGGACAGTCGCGGTCGAGCCGGGCGTCGTGCTCGACGATCTGAACGCCGCCCTCGCGCCGCACGGGCTCTGTTTCCCGGCGGATGTCGCCACGTCGAGCCGCGCCACGCTCGGCGGGATGATCGCCAACAACTCCTGCGGATCGCACTCGGTCTACTACGGGCGGACGGTCGATCACGTCGCCGCGTTGACCTGCGTACTCGCCGACGGCCGCGTCGAGCGCTGGGTGCATTATCCGTATTCCGATCTGCCGCCGCTTCCAGGCGGTCATCCGCCGCAACGCGCGACTGCTCTGCCGCCGCCGCAGCAATTTCCGCCCAGACCGGATTTCGCCGAGGCCGATCCGCTTCTGATCGCGCTCGACGAGATTCGCGGCGCGTCCAGGGACGAAGTCCTCGCCCGCTATCCGCGCGTCCTGCGCCGAAACGGCGGCTACGCCCTCGACCGGCTCTGCTTATCCCAGCGGGCCAATCCAGCAACGGTCGTGATCGGCAGCGAGGGCACGCTCGCGCTGGTCGTCGGCGCGACGCTGCGCCTGACGCCGTTGCCGGCCCACAAGGCGCTGCTCGTCTTCCATTTTTCGTCGGTGCTCGATGCGATCCGCGCGACGCCGACGATCCTGCCGCACCGCCCCGCCGCGCTGGAACTGGTGGACCGGCTCATCCTGAGCGCCGGCATCTCGCAGGCGCCGCCGGGCGCGTGCGATGCCTTTCTCGACGGCTGCCCCCCGGCGATCCTGATTTGCGAGCTGTACGACGACTCGCGCGACGAGCTGGAGCGCCGCCTGGCCGCGCTCGACCGCGAAGCCAAAGCGCAACGAATCGGCCAGCCCGCCCGCCTGGTGCGGGACGCCGCCGCGCAACTGGCCGTCTGGACGCTGCGAAACAAGGGCTTCGGCCTGCTGATGTCGCGGCCGGGAGACGCGCATCCTTATGAGTTCATCGAAGACGCGGCGATCGACCCGGCCCGGCTGGGCGACTACATCGCCGAGCTGGACGCCATGCTGCGCGCCGAAGGCGTCTCCGAAATCGGCTATTACGCGCACGCCAGCGTCGGCGTCCTGCACGTGCGGCCGACGCTGAATCTGAAACAACCAGCAGACGTGCGCAAACTCCGCCGCATCGCCGAGCGCACGACCGAGTTGGTGTTGCGTTACGGCGGGGCGATGACGGGCGAGCACGGCGACGGGATCGTCCGCAGCGAGTGGCTCGAACGGATGTACGGCCCGCGAATCGTCGGCGCCTTCGGAGAATTGAAACGCGCGTTCGACCCGGAAAACCTGCTGAATCCGCGCAAGATCGTCGATCCGCTGCCGATGGACCAGCGGCTCCGCCAGGCGGCCCGCCGGAAATCGCTGCCGCTCGCGACCACATTCGATTACGGCCCGCATCGCGACATGGCGGGACTGGCCGGGATGTGCAGCGGCGTCGGAGCGTGCCGGCAGAAACTGGTCGGCGCGATGTGCCCGTCGTACATGGCGACGCTCGACGAGCGCCACTCGACGCGGGCCCGTGCCTTGGCGTTGCGCGCAGCCCTGCACGAAGATTCGCTCATCGTCGGGCTCGACGATGCCGCGCTCGACGAGGTGATGGACCTGTGCCTGCTCTGCAAAGCATGCAAGACCGAATGCCCGACCGGCGTCGACATGGCCCGGCTGAAAACGGATTGGCTGCACCTGCGACACCAGAAGCGCGGCGTGCCGCGCGCGTCACGATTCGTCGCGGCGGCCCCGCGCATGGCCGCGTTCGGCTCGCTCGCGCCGCGGCTGGCGAACGCGGTGCAGCAATCGGCCTGGTTCCGATCATTGATCGAGCGGCTCTTCGGATTCGATTCGCGAATTCCGCCGCCGCTGCTGGCGGATCAGTCCTTCTTCCACTGGCACAAGGACCATTTCCCGAAACGCCGGGGTACGCGCGGACTGGTAGTGTATTTCGCGGACACCTGGACGAAATATTACTGGCCGAGCGCGGGAATCGCGGCGGTGCGGCTGCTCGAGGCGGCGGGCTACGAAGTGCTAGTGCCGCGGTTGGCGTGTTGCGGACGGCCGGCAATCAGCAAGGGACTGCTCGACGAGGCTGCCCGGTTGGCGAAAGAGAATATTGACCTCTTGGCGCCCTTCGCCGCGCGAGGCGCCTGGATCGTCGGCAGCGAGCCGAGCTGTGTGTCCGCGCTGATCGACGAGTACCCGCATCTTGTCCGGTCGGATGCGGCTCGTTTTGTTGCATCTCGCGTTCGCACGACGGAATCGCTGCTCGCCGAAACGCTGGCCGCCGACCCGACGGCTTTGCCGTTTCGCCCCGACGCGGGGCGTCGCGTGCTCTTGCATGGCCATTGCCACCAGAAGGCGCTCTGGGGAACCAGCAACACGCTCGCAATGCTCAACGCCGCGACAGGCGGACGCGCCGCCGAGATCAACAGCGGCTGCTGCGGCATGGCGGGCTCGTTCGGGCACGAAGCCGCCCATTACGACGTTTCGCGAGCCGTCGGTTCTCAGCGGCTCTTCCCGGCGGTGCAGGCGCGCGGCGACGCCGAGGTCACGGTGTGCGGATTCAGTTGCCGCGAGCAAATTGCACATCATGCAGACGTCACACCGCGGCACGCTCTTGAAATCGCCGCGGATTGTCTGGCCTAGCGCCGCCCAACCGACAGATCGCCGACTCCGCTCGGGAACACGTGGTCGTCGCCGGTCGACGGCGCGGCGAAACGGGCCGCGCGATTGGCGTCGCGCGGCCCGCTGACGATTCACCGTTCGCTCCCCCGGCGAACGATTACGGACAGCCGAATCCGAAGTTGCTCAACACGTGGGCGAGATCCTGAAGCGACACGTTGTTGTCGCCGTCGATGTCGCCCGTCAGGCCGGACCCGCTCTGGCCGAAGTGGCTCAGAAGAAACGCGAGATCCTGAAGATCCACGTCGCAGTCGCCGTCGAGGTCGCCGACCAAGAAGAACGTCTGAACGCGGTAGTCGCCGGTCCGCGGGTTGTCTCCCAGCGGGCGAACGCGAATCTGCGCCGTCTGCCCCGCCTGAAGCGGTGCGTAGACAAGCGAGTCGAACCCAAAGGCCTGATCGGCGGCTCCGCAGACGGAGAAGGGCGCGTCGTCGTTGACCGCGATCTGATTCTGCGCGTTGCCTGGGCAACCGCCGTGAACGGACAGCACCGTGTCGATGCCCGTGTCGATTCCGAACAGGTCGTGCGTGCCGCACGTCGTGACGCGCAGCGTTCCGGCGAGGGTGTGATCAAAGCGATACCAGACATCGCGGCCGGGGAAGCCGAAGTCGTCCGAGCCGTCGATCGTCGCACAGAGCAGGTTGCCGGACGCGCTGTCCGCAGCGCCGATCGGCTGCGCCTGGGCGCAGTCGTCGTTGGCGGGGCGCCCGCCGGCGCTCGTAAACGAGCTGTTCAGGCGGAAGTACCCGCGCGTCGTGATCGGTGCGAACGAGCTCACGCGGATATAGACCGTGCTGCCGCCCTGCACGTTCAGCACCAATCTCGAGTCGCGCACGACGCCCTGGTCGCCGCAGGTCGTGCCGCCGTCGTCGTCGCAGGCGAGCACGATTCCCCCGCCGCCGGGGCAGCTCGACGTGGCGGACAAGATCGTGTCGATGCCCTGGTCGGTGCCGCCGACGTCATTCGTGCCGCAGGTGTCCACCGTCAGCGTGCCGGAGCAGGGCGCGTAGAACTGGAACCAGCGGTCCGCGTTGGTCGTGTTGCACGTGCCGGCGGTGTTGTGCGCGAACCGCAGATCGCCGCTCTGCAAAGCGTCCGGCGTGAGCGGCGTCGCGTCTTCGCAAAGATCGTTGTTCAAGGGATAGAAGATGAAATTCGACGGCGGAAGATTGGTGAGCAGATCGCAGGTGTCCAGGCACTCGCCGTCCGTTCCGTTGAAGCTCTCCATGCCCACGGTCGCCAGATCGACGGAATCCGCCAGCCAGTACGTCCCCGGCGCGCCGTACGCCAGCACGATCGGCGAATAGTTCGGATAGTCCACGCTGTGCTCGTGGAGCACGATCTGAAACGTGTGGTAGTCGTGCTGTCGCCGATCGGGACGTTGATGAACTCCGTTCCATTCAGGGCTCCGCCGCCCTGCTGGAAGAACGTGATGTATCCGTTGGAAGACACGCGCACGGCGGTGTTGATGTCCGCGTCGGCGCAGCGGTAGAACTCGAAGCCGAACCCGATCGGAACGTCCGCCTGTGCGTCGTCCGTTCCATCCGCCTCCCAGATCGTCGTCGAATTGACCAGCAGGTTGAGGCCGTAGCCGCTGCCCGGCTGCCGGAAGTAGCACCCGGACGGCGCGGAACGCGCGTCGATTCCTCCGGTTTCGACTTCGTCGATCGCAAGAATGTCCGCCAGCGAGACGCCCTGGGCCGCGACGAACCGCTGAATCCGCTCCGGGTAGGTCGAGGGTTCATACGCTACGCCGCTTGTGGCCGCGGCGTCGAAACGGGCCTGCTCATAGGCGTGCATTCGCTCCAGGACCGCTCCCGCGGCGTCCGACCGCAGCGCCGTCAGATCAACGTCCGGAATCTCAATGCCGCGAACGACGGCCTGGCCGATGAAATTACCGACGACGCCGGCGCCCTCCTGCGATTCGGCGGCATGCGGCAGGTAATTGGAAATCGCGATGCGCAACGCATCGACATCCGCCTGCGTCCAGCCCACCCAACCGAGTGGCTGGTTCACGATCGGCTGCCCCAGCGAATCGACTCCCACCAGTCCGCCGCCCCAGTTCCACCCTTCGGGCAGGAAATATCGCGTGGTGGGCACAAGCATCTCGCCGGTCTGCGAATCTGTCGCGAAGCTCGGCTTGCCGCTCATTCGCGGGCCGGAGTTTGAATTCGGCACGCGGGCCGTGTAGGTGCTCCTCTGGACTCCGGTGGTCAGCGTTTCCGCCCCCGCCGGCGCGATCTCGCCCGCCGGCGCGGGCATGGTCGCATCCTTGAAGGGAACCTCCTGTGCGAGGGCCGTGCCCGCCGCCAATAACCCCAATGCGCCGCATGCATACGATGTTGAAATTGCGAGTGCCCGCATGGCTTCCTCCAGCCGCATTTCCAGATCAAAAGCTCAGATACGAAT
>JACRLV010000045.1 GCA_016235145.1 Planctomycetota bacterium | reverse complement strand
TCGTTCTGTCGAAAGGCCGTTTCCATTTCGGCTCCCAGCGTGGTGATGTCCGGATAGCCATACGAGCCGCCGGCGCCTTTTAGCTGATGGGCCAACGTCTTCAGTCGCTCCCAGTCGAGCTTTTCGTGGGCGCTGTTCAACTCGGCGATCCGCGTACTCAGGCCATCGACGAACTCAACCACGATGTCGCGCAGGTCCGGATCGTCCGCCAGAAGCTGCGACACAAGCGGGTGACTCGAGGGCGTGGAGCCGGTCATGAACTGTCCCTTTATTAAGATCAGGGGCCGCCTGGCAATGGTGGCCGGGGAACCCGTGCGACGGTGCCACGAGCACGCGGACGGGGTTCCACATGTTTTCATCGGCCCGGCCGCCGGACTGTTCAAATTCGCGCCCGAATTGTCCGAACATAGCGAGTTCGGATTCGTACCGACCGAAAAAGCCTGATAGAATTCACGTTCCCGGTAATCGGCAGCCGATGTGCATTCCACGCAGCAGGAGGAACCGGCCATGTGCGGAATCGTCGCCTATCTTGGTACGCGAGAAGCGCCCCCAATCCTGATCGAGGGGCTGAAGCGGCTTGATTATCGGGGCTACGATTCCGCCGGCGTGGTGGTGATCAAGGGCGGCGGATTGGTGGTACGCCGGTCTGTCGGCCGAATTGCCGCCCTGGAGGAGAAGCTCGACGCGCAGATTGCGGGGGCGCGCGTGGGCATGGCCCATACGCGCTGGGCCACGCACGGCGCTCCGACGGAGGGCAACGCCCACCCGCACCGCGACGCCTCGGGCCGGCTCGCGATCGTCCACAACGGCATCATCGAGAACTACCGCGTCCTCAAGCAGTACCTGGAGACGCAGGGCATCACCATGGAAAGCCAGACCGACACCGAGGTGTTGGCCAAGCTGATCGGGCACTTCTACGAAGGCAACCTGGAAGATGCGGTCCGCAGAGCCCTGCGCGAATCCCGGGGCACGTTCGGCATCGCCGCGATCCACGCGGACGAGCCCAACAAGATCGTCGCCGCCCGTCGCGGCAGCCCGCTGATCGTGGGCGTGGGCGATGCCGAGTACATCATCGCGTCCGACGCCGCCGCAATCGTGCAGCACACCTCGCAGGTGATCTACCTGGCGGACAACGAAGTCGCGATCGTGACGCCCGAGGGCTTCAAGACCACGAACCTCGAAGCGACTCCGGTCGACAAGCACGTCGATGAGCTGGAATACACGCTGGAGCAGCTCGAGCTGGGCGGCCACCAGCATTTCATGAGCAAGGAGATTTTCGAACAGCCGGAATCGCTCCGGACGTGCATGCGCGGCCGCATCGACCTGGACGACAGCCGCGTCGTGCTGGGCGGACTGACTTCGGTCGCGCGCGAGCTGATCAACACGAAACGCATCATCCTGACCGCCTGCGGAACGGCCTGGCACGCCGGGCTGGTCGGCGAGTACCTGATCGAAGAGCTGGCCCGCATCCCCTGCGAAACCGAGTACGCCAGCGAGTTCCGCTATCGCAATCCCGTCATCGATTTTGGCACCACGGTTCTGGCGATTTCGCAGTCCGGCGAGACGATCGACACGCTCGCGGCCTCGCGCGAAGGCCGGGACAAGGGCGCACTGGTGCTCGGTATCGTCAACGCGGTCGGCTCGACGATCGCCCGCGAGACCGACGCCGGCGTGTATCTGCACGTCGGCCCCGAAATCGGCGTCGCTTCGACGAAGGCCTTTACGGGCCAGGTGGCCGTGCTCGCCATGCTGGCCGGCTTTCTCGGCCGCCGCCGCCATTTGAGCCATGAACGGCTGCACGAATACCTGGAAGCCCTCGCCGGCATTCCGGAGAAGATCGCGCACACGCTGAATTTGAACAATCAATGCCGCCACATCGCGGCGGATTTCGTCAACTCAGAGAATTGGCTCTATCTCGGCCGCGGCATCCAGTATCCCGTCGCGCTCGAAGGCGCCCTCAAGCTCAAGGAAATCAGCTACATCCACGCCGAGGGGCTTCCGGCGGCGGAGATGAAGCACGGCCCGATCGCCCTCATCAGCGAGGACATGCCGGTAGTCGTGCTGGCCCCGCGCGGGCACTGGTACGACAAGAGCGTGGGCAACATCGAGGAAGTGCGCAGCCGCGGCGGGCGCGTCATCGCGGTCGCGACCGAAGGCGACACGGAGATCCAACACATCGCCGAGCACGTGCTCTACGTGCCGGACGTGCCCGAATTGCTGGGCCCGCTCGTCACCGTCATTCCGCTCCAGATGTTGGCCTACCACGCCGCCGTGCTGCGCGGCTGCGACGTGGACAAGCCGCGAAACCTGGCGAAAGCGGTGACGGTCGAGTAGCCGCACGATCCCGCCTGGAATGCTCGCCTCTTCGCGATCAGACGGGGGGCGGCGCGTTTTCATTTTGACTTACCTTGGCCCGGAAACTATGCTCTATTCTTTGAGCGGAATCTCTCGCGCGGCCCGGCTGGTTCGCGTTTGCGAGGCTCGCCGGGCCTGTTTTCAGGATGGTTTTCAGGCAAGGACGGATGATCTGCTACGCCGTTCGGCAGCGAAGGGTCCATGGCACAGGCGCTATCCCAAATCCCGCGGCAGTTGCTCTCGCAGCAGCAGCGCCTCACGCCGCAACTGATCCAGGCCATGGACATTCTCCAGCTCAATGCGCTGGCCCTTGAATCGCGCATCGCGCAGGAGATCGACGGCAACCCCGCGCTCGAGATCGTGCCTGGCGACGACGAGTCGCCGAGCCCGCCGGAATCGCCCGCGCCGGCCGAGACAGGACGATCCGAGAACGAACAGGCCATGGTGGTCGCGGCGGGCGACGCCCGCGATTTCGAGCGGCTCGACAGCCTTTCACGCGAATACGAATTCTTCGAGGAAGAGTCCGAATATCGCGGAACCCGCTCGCGGGCTGCGATCAGCGAAGAGGGCGACGTCAAGATGGACGCGATGGCGAATACCGCCGCGCGTCCCATCAGCCTGCGCGAATCGCTCCTGGAGCAGTGGGCCCTGCTCGATCTGGACGCCGGGACGCGCCGCCTCGGCGAGGCCGTGATCGATCACGTCGACGAAACCGGCCGCGTTTCGGCGCCGCTCGAGCAGATCGCGGCGGTGCTCGAGCCGCCCGCCAGCGTCGCCGCGGTAAAGGACGCTCTGGCCCGCGTCCAGCAGCTCGAACCGCCCGGCGTCGCCGCCAGAACATTGCAGGAATGCCTGCTGCTTCAGCTCGAAGCGCTGCCGGCCGACACGGAACTTGAACGGGCCATCATCGAGAATCACTTCGAGGACCTTCAGAAGAACCGCTTGCCGCAGATCACCAAGGCTCTGGGCGTCGAACTGGACGACGTGAAGCTCGCGATCCAGGCGATCAGCCGGCTTTCGCTTCATCCCGGAGCGGACGCGGACGCGCGCGACGCGGCGATCGTCGTGCCGGATCTGATCGTCGAGTACATCGAGGACCAGGACACGTATGAGGTGCGCCTGACCCGTACGAACAACCGCGAACTCCGTATCTCCGAAGAGTTTCGCGAGGCTCTCGAAAAAACCAAGGGCGACAAGTCCGCCCGCGAGTTCATGAAGCAGAAGATCGAGGCCGCGGCGGCGATCATCGACGCGGTCAGCTATCGCCGGGATCGATTGCTGGACGTCGCCAAGGCGGTGATCGAGGCCCAGAAGGACTTTCTGGACCAGGGCGAGCAGCACATGAAAGTGCTGCGCATGAGCGACCTGGCCGACCGCTTCGGCTGCGACCCCTCGACGATCAGCCGTACCGTGGATGAAAAGTGGATCCAGACGCCGCGCGGCGTGTACCCGCTGCGGCGGTTTTTCACGGGCGGCACCGAATCCGCCAGCGGCGAGATCCTCGGTTGGGACAGCATCAAGGCGAAAGTCCACGAGATCGTTCAGGCGGAAGACAAGCGCGAGCCGCTGAGCGATGACGAAAT
>JACRLV010000175.1 GCA_016235145.1 Planctomycetota bacterium | reverse complement strand
CCAGGCCCGTGTTATCAACGCCCGAGCGCCGCCAGATGCAGCCCCACTCGTCCGACCGCTCCGGCCCGAAATTCCAGGTCCAGCCGGTCGGATCGATGGTCCAGACGTCGTAGCAGTCGTTCACGCCGACGATGTCGAATTTCATGGGCATGCGCGGCGGATTCTGAGACGTGATGGCGCGCTGCACGATTTCACGACGAGTCATGCTCTGCTCCTGCTTCGCTCAGCCGTAGCGGCCCAGCCGCCGCACCTCATCCAGAAGAAACAGGTACGTGTCGAGCCGCACTCCGGGCGGAATCGAGTGGTCCGAATGATACATGTAGCCGTTGTGCGGCATCGCGGCGGCGAGCTTCGACTGCACCTCCGCCCGAATCTGCTCGCGGTCGTTGGTCGCCAGGATCGTCACGTCGATGTTGCCGCAGAAGCCGACGCGGTCGCCGCAGCGCGGCGCGAGCTCGCGTACGTCCATGCCGGCCCGTGATTCGAGCGGGTTGATCATGTCCACGCCGGCGGCGATCAGATCGTCGAGGATCGGGCGGATGTCGCCGTCGGAGTGGAAGATCACGGGCATGCCGCGCGCGTGGAACGCATCGAACAGCCGGCGGTGATACGGCTGCACGAACTCGCGATAATGCCGCGGGCTCATGAACGGGCCGTTCTTGTAGGCAATATCGCCGTAAACGAAGGCGCCGTCGCATTCGAGCCCGTTGGAACACGCCAGTTCGAACATATCGATCAAAAAACGCGTGTACGTATCGAAGACGCCGTGAACCCACTCCGGCTGCTTGAGTATCGCGCGCAGCATCTGTTCGTGGCCGAGCGAGTCCTTCGCGCTTTCGATGACTTCGACGGTCGCGTAGCAGACGAAACGGTCGTCTTTTCGGGCGCGACGATATTTCGGGATGAACTCCGACCAGCGAATTCGCTCGCGCGAGGCCTGAAGCGAGGCCTTCGCAGCGTTCCACTTGTCCGGCGAATTGATGCCGAAGCCGATGTGCTCCGGCGTTCCCATGCGGTGTTTCCACCAGCGCAGCGTCGCGTCGTTGCCGTCGCGCTGGACGATCCATTCGTCGCTTTCATCGAGTACGACGGGATCGACCATCCGGAGCCGCTGGTCCGGCCATCCGACCTGGAGCAGGTCCAGCTCGAAATACTCCCAGAGCGTGAGCCCCTCTCCCCGCCGCGCGACGTGGGCGGCGTCCACTCCCGGGGATGAAAATTCGTATGCGATGCGCGGGTCGTTCAGCTCCCGCAGATACGCGATCTCCGTCTCCATCCACCACCAGTCGAACATCGGGATTCGGTCGTGAGGCTTGCGGGCCAGCGCTCGCGAGACGCGCTCGCGCGGCGTGAGCGCCGTCGGCGTCGTCGCGACTGGTCGTGTGGTTGCCACGCGATGCGTTCCCATCCGGCGGGCGCGACAATCAGCCTGCCTTCGCGCAAAGCCCCCGCGCAACCTCCGCGCCGCTGGCGGCGTCGCGTCCGTAGCCGGCCGCGCCGATGCGGTCCGCGTATTGCTGCGTGACCGGCGCCCCGCCGATGATCACGGGCGGCGGATTGGGCAACTCGCGCTGCAGCATCCGGATCGCCGATTCCATCTCGGGCATCGTGGTCGTCAGCAGCGCGCTCATCGCAACCAGGTCCACCTTGCGATCGCGGCATGCCTGAGCGAATTTCTCCGGCGGCACGTCCACACCCAGGTCGATCACCTCGAACCCCGCTCCTTCGAGCATGATCGCGACCAGGTTCTTGCCGATGTCGTGCAGGTCGCCGCGAACCGTGCCGACCACGGCGGTCGCGCGGGCCTTCACGTTCTGGGCCTTGAGCATGGGGGAAAGGACCGTCATGGCCGCCTTCATCGCTTCGGCGGAGATCAGCACTTCCGGCAGGAAATAGTCCCCGTCGCGGAATCGCTGCCCCACTACCGCCATCCCTGCCAGAAGGCCTTTCTCGAGGATCGTCTGCGCATCGAGCTTGTCCGCCAATGCGGTTTGCACGAATTGCGGCGCCTTCTGCTCGTCGCCGTCGATGATTGCGGATTGAAGGGATTCCAGAATCGCGGTGGTCGACATGGCGTACTCTCCGATGAATCCGGGAACGACCAATCAGTAATGATAGCGTTTCGCGACGCAATTTGTCGGGGGCGCCCCAATTCGGCACTCGTAAGGTTTGAGTGGTACGGGCCTCCGTGCCCGCCGAAAACGGGCAGAGACGCCCGTTCCATTGTCAACCCTACCAGTGTCCCCAATTCCGACCTGCTGCCCCAAACCTGTCCCGGTTGTTATGACGGTTCAGTGCCCCGCGCGGAGTTACTGGTGCTCACTCTTCCGGCGCACCCCGGCGGATTTCCGCTCGGTGCGCCGGCCCCTGCGCGTCGCACGAAACCGCCTCAGAAAACGGGAAGTTCGGGATGCTGCGCCGGGAGCACGGCGATGCCCTCGACCTCGACCAGCCAGCCCGGACGACAGACCGCCGCGGAGACGACCTCGATCGGCGCGCCGCCGCATCGCGCTCGCAGCATCCGGCTCACCCTGTCCTGGTCGGCGGCGTCGCGGACATAGGCGATGAAGAGCGCCATGTCCGCCAGGTCGCCGCCGGCTGACCGCAGCAGTGCAGCGATGTTCGTCAGTGCCCGGTCGAGTTGCCGGGAAACGTCGCCGGTGTGGACGATCCGCCCCTGCGCGTCGATGCTGGCCGTGCCGGAGACGAAGACGTGCGTCCGGTCGCGATAGTGGAGCGCTGTTCCGCGTTCAAACGTGACGCCGTAGGCATACGTCGGGCACATGTGCCCCGGCGCGGACAGGTAGCGGATCTGCTCAGGCCGCATACCCGCGATGGCCAACGCGTCGAGCGTGATCACCGCCCGCGGGTCGACGCCCGCGCCTTCGATCCCGGTGCTGGCGATGTAGTGCGTCTCTGCCGTGAGACCGTGCCTCTCAAAGCACTCGCGGCGGGCGTCCACTACGCCGGCGTAGTTCGCGCCGATGTCTTTGACGAACAGCCACGTGCGGACCACATGCTGCGCGAGCGACAGACGCCGCTTTGCGAGGAGTGCTTCGTACTGCTCGAACGCAGCTCGCGTCTGGTCGAATGCGGAGACCGCGGCGGGCGAAACAATTCCCGTCGTCCAGCAGTGCGACAGCCCGTTTCGCGTCCACGTCAACGTGACGCCGTCGTGCGATTTTTCCAGCGTCCGGGCCGGGTCGCTTACGTGATAAGCCCACATTGCGACCTGTGCGGGCGCGGTCGGCGGCTGATCCACCCACGACACGGCGCACGGCTCGTTCGGGTCTGACTGACGCGCAACCGGATGAACCGCGAGATTCGAGGCGCATCCGGCCAAATCGCGGCAGAATAACCGGCGGAACAGGACGCTATTGGCGTTCAGATTCAGCGCATGAAGCGCGTCGGCGTATCCCCGCCCAATCCAATCCAGTTGCGCCGCGAGGCTCGCCGCCTCCGTCGGGCGAATGAGCAGATGATGCTCGCGGACGCCGCCGCTTCCCTGAAATCGCGAGACCTGCACTCGGGCAGGGGTGGTGCTGCGTGAAAGATCAAGAAACTCCATTCCGCACTTTCCGTCTGGAAACGCCTCAGACTTTGCAAACCGTTGCGAAGGATCGGACCGTCAAGAAACCCCATGCCCGGCCGCGCGCGGCACTTGGCGGCCGCCGTCGCTGGCACAATTTCAATCGGAATCGCCGGCAGAAAGCCGACGGAGCTACGCTGCTTCTGGCCTTTTCCCCCCCGTTGCGGCCGTTCGAGCTCCATGAAAGCCTCCACGATCAGGTTGTCGGCGAATCCGACCTGCGACAAGGCGGCGTCCGCTTTCAGCACGAGCGTCACGACGCCGTCCGTGCGCTCCACCTGCTCCATAGTGACTCCCGGCGGCGGTTCACTGAGGCTGAGCTCGACCTTCGAGTCCTTCACACTGGCTGGAACGTTCAGGCGCACGTTTTGCGTGCCGCCGACGGGGATGCGAACAGGGCTTTCCCCGCTAATCGTGACATCGGCAGCCGATGACTGGCTCCGCAACACGGCGAGCATGAAGGTCTGCGCCGGCACCAGATGCCGGTAGAGAAACGCCTGCATCATGTCGTCCGCCGGAGCGGCCTCGCGGCTGATGGTCCGGCCGTCGATTCGCGCCCGGCCTTCGAGGTGCATGGTGAGCGGCGAATCCGCACGCTGGCGCGGCGCGGCGATCGTCAGGCGCACCTGGTCCCGACCGGCGGGAATCCGAGCGCCGCTGAGCTTGAATCCCGCGGGCGCATCCTTCAGTTGCAAATCAATCTCGCCGCTGAATCCGTCCTTGCGCAGGGCGAACACGCGAATCGGCGCGACGCCGCCGGCGCTGATGTTGACGCTCGAAGGCGTGACACGCAGCGAAAAGTCGGGGCGCGGCCGGCTGACGCGCAGCCGGTAGGCGTACTCCGGGCCGCCTTGTTCCTGCGAATCGCTGACCTGCACGTAGTATTCGCCATGCTGCGGCAGATAGGCCCGGACGTAGGAATCGGCGCTGTGCGTGAGCAGGCCGGCGGAGGTGTGCAGCATTCCGGACGTCTGCTCATAGTCGTCGTTCCACGCCACAACGTTGCCGGTCGAGTCGAACACACGCAGCAGCGAATCCAGCGGCGAGCCGAGTTGCCGGGCGACGACCTCGACCACGATCTCCTCGCCGGCATCGCCGTGGATCCGAAAGACGTCCGCGTCTCCGGCCGGCTGGATGCGCCCGTTCACGATCTGCGGCATGGCGACATGCTGTGCGCCGGATGTTGTATTGTTGTCCTCGGTCTCGTTGTGCGTGGGTACATCGTCGATGGCGTATTCCACCGGATTGGTTTCGCGTTTGGCGTACGCGAGCCGCTGCCGGTGCACGCCCTCCGCTTCCGATTCGGTCTTGAGGAACAGACTCTTTGCGGCGACGTTCCAGCCCTCGACGGCGATCGATCGCCCGCGGTTCTTCGTGTTGCCCAGCGGGAAGATCGAAGTGATGTAGGGCAGCTCGCCGACGACGATGCGATAGACGAAATCCTGCCGCCCGCGATAGAGCGAGTCGCGGATTTCCAGTTGATACGCGCCGTCCGCCGGCGCCTCGAACATCAGCGCGGGATCCGGTTCGAAGCGGTAGTCGTCGGCGTACGCGACCTCATCGCCTTTCGCGTCGTAGACCGCGACTGTGGCCTGGAACCAGCCTGGGACGGCGTCGGCCAGAAACGGAATCAGCCGCCGCGCGTCGACGTCCACGACGATCTTCTGGCCCTTGCGGGCCTGGAAGCGAAATCCGTCCACGTCGCCCGACAGGATCTGGCCGTCGATGACGACGGGCAATTCAAGCGGCGGCTCGGGCGGCAGGAAGGTCGCCGCTCCCGGATCATTGCTCTCCAGCTCGGCTGCTTCAGGCATCGCGCCGACTTCAAAGACGATCGGATTCGAGAGCCCCGACCGACCGACAAGGCGCAGCTCTCGATCTCCGATCGTCGCATTCGGATCGATCGTCACTTCGAGCATCACCGATTCCGCGAGCTGCGGGTTCGGCTGCGCTCCCCTCTGCGTCAGGAGCACGTCGCGCACGTGCAGCAGCTCGCGCAGGCTCTTGCTTTCGAGATCGTAGTACAACGGATGCGGCGGCAGCTTGTATTCCTCAGGGTCGATGGCATCCTTCGCCGCGTTTCTGCTCAGCCGCGGCGGCAAACCCAATTCGCGCCAGGGCGGTTGTGCGCTCAAGCCCGCTTCGTCGCGCATCTCATCCCAGCGTTTCGCGATCGCCGACCGCATCGCCTCCGCGAGCGCTTCGCGCTGCTCACTGGTGAGATTTCTCACCGGCGGAAAGTGTTCGACGAATCTGGCGCGGACCCCCGCGCCTGTAATGCTGGCGCCCGTGACGCCGCGCAGGGCCTGCCCGCCGACGGTGACGCGGAAAGTCCTGCCTTGCCGGCCGCCGGCCGGATAACCGTAGGCGATGTGCGGGTCGCGCTGTGCTTGCTGAGCGCGGGCATCCGCTCCCAGAGCCAGCAACACGGTCAGCAACGCTCGCCAGACTCTGTTCATACCGCCATGATCTCCCGGAGCAGGCCGCCGGACTCGGCGCCCTCTTCGACCGGCGGCAGCAAGCGCGTTTCGATGCCGCGCGGATTCGGCAGCACTCCTTCCGGATCGATGCCGAGAAGCGTGTAGATGCTGGCGATCAGATCGCGCGGGGAGACGGGGCGATCGGCCACATTCATGCCGTGCTCGTCCGATTGCCCCACGACCGTGCCGCCCTTGAACCCGCCGCCCGCGACCACGGCAGAGAAGCACGCGCCGTGGTGCCCTCGACCACCGTTCCAAGGCGGTTCCCATTGCACGCGCGGCGTGCGGCCGAATTCGCCGCCCCACCAGACGATCGTGCGGTCGAGCAGGCCGCGGCTCGATAGATCCTCGAGCAACGCCGCCATGCCCTGGTCCATTTCGGGCAGCTTGCGGTTCATGGTCTGAAAATGCTGCTTGTGCGTGTCCCAACCCTTGTAGTTGATCGTGATATACGGCACCCCGTGCTCCACCAGCCGGCGCGCCATCAGGCCGAAGGTGTTGCGGCCGTAGCGGTCGCGCAGCTCCTTTTTTTCCGCCGACAGGTCGAAAATCTTGCGCGCCTCGCCGAACATCAGATCATAATCGTCCTGTGCGCTGCGCTGGAACGGCTCGGTCCGCGGCGTCTTCGGCGTGGCCCGCGCAAAGGTCTCAAGGCTTTCCAGAAGCTCGCGCCGACTGCGCTGGCGGAGTTCCGTGATGCCCTGAGCGATGATGCCCTCGACGGCGAATCGTTGGGCGTTGGGATCGCCGCCGGTTGCGAAGGGCTTGTAGCGTTGCCCGAGGAAACCCACCTCGGAAAATCGTCCCTGCGCTTCGGTAAGCACGATGTACGGCGCGACCGCGCCCCGGTAGCCGTGGTCATATCCCTTGAAAAGCGAGATGACTGCGCCGACGCCGGGGTACACCAGTCTGTCGGGCTGGCGACCCGTCTGCACGAGATACGAGGCCGTCTCGTGCGCGTTGACTCCGTGCGTCATGCTGCGGATGACGGCGTATTTGTCGGCCTGCTTCGCGAGCAGCGGCAGCAATTGGCCGATTCGCAGGCCGTCGACGTTCGTGTCGATGGGCTTGTTCAGCGGTCCGCAATAATCTCCGCCCGCTTCCGGCTTCGGGTCGAACGTGTCCAGGTGCGCCGGGCCGCCCCACATCCAGATCTGGATGACCGAGCCGGCACGGGACGCGGCCCGCGTCGCCGGAGCCGACTGCGCCGGCAACGCGAGCGCGCCGGGCGTTCCCAGCAGGGCCATTCCCGCCGCTCCGGCGACGCCGCGCATCAGAACCTCACGCCGCGTCAGGTCGTTCGGTTGGTTGACGGCTCTCATCGTAATTTCCTCGCCGCGGCACGACCGCGCTCGGTTCAGTGCCGGCAGGTGAATTCCATCGTATTGATCAGCGACCACACCAGATCGTCCAGCGCCGCCTTGCCATTCAGGTCCTTGTTGTCGTAGTACTTCGACGCGGCCGTCACCTCGGCGTCGGTCGGCCCGCGCGAGAGAATCGCGAGATAAACGGCCCGGACGACTTTTCGCCGGTCGCGGCCGCTGGAGGCGAGAATCTCCTGCACGCGGCGGCTGCTTTCGATCTTCCTCTGGATGTGCGACGAATTCAGCAGGTAGAGCCGCTGCGCATCGGTCGGTTGGTTGTTTCGCTCCGACCAGAGCCCCGTATCGCGGGCCGGGCGGCCGAACATGTCGAGGAAGGGGCTGGAAATGCTGCCGTCGGCCAGCGCGACCGCCCGCTCTCCCTCCGGAATCACGGTGAAAGGTTCGGGGATCACGCTGGTGTAGCGTTCGGTCGAGCCCAGCACCGTGCAGATTGCGTCGATCAACACCTCCGGGTCCAGCCGCCGTACCAGGTAGTGTGCGAACAGCGCCTCCGCCTTGTCATTCGCCTTCACGGGAATCGACGATTGCTGGTACGTTCGCGAGTTCAGGATCAGTCGGTAGACGTGCCGCAGGTCGTACTTGGCCTTCAGCAACTCGCTCTCCAGACAGGCCAGCAAACGCTCGGTCGAGGGCGGGTTGTCAGGCCGAAAATCATCCGGTTCGTGGACGATGCCGCGCCCCAGCAGCCACGCCCAGATGCGATTGACCGCCGCGCGGGCAAACCAGGGGTTATCCGCGGCGATCAGCCAGTCCGCGAAGATCCGGCGGGGATCGTCGCCTGGGTTGACGTGCACGGTGGAACCGTCGGGGAAAACGGCGTCGCATGTCGCCACCGGATTCGGGTCGAGGTGGACGATCTCCTCTTTCCATTCAGCGGTCGACTTGAAAGCCACGCGAGAAAAGAAGAACTCCATTGCGCTGCGCTTCTCCGGCGGCCAGTTTTCGAAGCGCGTCCCCATGAACGTGAGCGCGACGCCGCCGGCAATCGCAGCGGGCGTTCGGCCCTGCACGGCGCGATAGAAATTCACCGGCCCCACGCGGAAATTGCTGCCGCTGGAAGTGAGCAGCTCCCGCGCGAATTGGTCGTAGGGCATGTTTCGCGCGACGGCATCGCGAATCCAGCGGTGATAGGCCTGCACCGCATTCGGCCACAAGTTGATCGGAAACTCCGCCTTGACCCGCAGTAGGTCGCACCATTTCATCGCCCAATAGTCCGCGAACTCGCTCCGTTCGAGCAGCGAGTCGATCAGCGCTGCGCGTTTGTTCGGGCTCTTGTCCTCCAGGAACTTCACCGCCTCCGCGGCGCTGGGAACGGCGCCGATGACGTCCAGAAACACGCGGCGGATGAAGACCTCGTCGGAGCAGGGCCGCGCCGGCGCCAGACCTGCCTCGCGCAATCCTGCCAGCACCTGCTCGACGACGATGTTCGCGGGGATCGGCCAATCGTCCTGCTCGAACGGCCGCACGGCCTGCGCCGACGTGCGAGGCAGCCCGCAGAGCATCACGAGCGCGATGCAGGCAATCCACGCGGTCGAGTTCATAGCGCACGCTCACATGCGCTCGCCAGCGCTCCCAGTCCCTTCATCAGATTTCGGAATTGCTCCAGATCCAGCGCCTGCGAGCCATCGCTCCAGGCGCGGGCAGGGTCGGGGTGCACCTCAATCAGCAGGCCGTCGGCCCCGCACGCGACCGCCGCGCGGGACATCGGCGCGATCAGATCGGTGCGTCCGGTTCCGTGCGACGGGTCGACGAGAATCGGGTAGCGGCTGACGCGCTTCACTTCAGGCACGACGGCGAGCGCCAACGTATTTCGCACGTAGTCTTCGAACGTGCGGATGCCGCGCTCGCACAGGATGATC
>JACRLV010000174.1:7341-18695 GCA_016235145.1 Planctomycetota bacterium | reverse complement strand
TGGATGATCTGTCGGCCGCTCTACACAAGACCAAGCGGCGGCTACGTCGTTCGCAAACGAAGCTCCGCTGGTGCGTCCACCAGTCCGCCCTCCCGATACGCTTGCCGTGATCGTTGCATTATTTATGCAGAGATCAATAAACGCGCGCTGTTTCGGCTGGAAAAAGGCCGCTTGGCGATCGCGTCGTAACTGGCGTTGGAGTCAAAGGAAAGCCGCCGCTGTCCGGTCTGGACAACGGCGGTCAAGGAAAGCGGGCGAAGGGACTTGAACCCTCGACATTCACGTTGGCAACGTGCAAGCGCGGAGTTGCTAACTTGCGTCGTCAAAAGGGTTAGCGATCCATGCGAAATCACCTTGCACTGGACCTTGCAGGCACCGGGTACCGGTCCTGGCATCTATAGACATTTCCGGTGTAGTTCGCATCAGGCCAGAAGTGCAAGGGCATGAGTATGTGACGAGCAGCTGCTGGGCCACGTCGTCTTGCGAAACGGCGGAATTGTCCCAACCGGCAACTGACAGAACTGCCAAAAGGGGCCTCGCCACTCCCACGATCGTACGCGATGGCCATTTTCCGGATCGGGCAACTGACAAAACTGCCAAAAGGGGGTGGCGCCCCTTCTCATCTCGGCTGGCACGCCTCACATGGCCCGTTCAGGCCTTCAGGGAGAACCGACAGAAGTGACGGGTGCCGGTGACGCATCGTGTAGCGCGCAACAGCCCTGCGCATTTCGTGCCTGCGCACCTGGAGTGTGATAGAATATATACCAATAACGGCATTACTAGCGATGCTTCCCCGTGATCGCACGGTTCCTTCCCGCGGGGGGGCCGGCCTTGCGGGTGGGACGAGGCCCCGGGGTCGCGCGAATTCGGGTTGCCGGTTTTTCGGGTTGCCAGGTTGCCGGGTTTTCACGGCGGAGGTGACGTGGTGAGTGCGAGAAGCAAGAAGAACGGGGAATCCCGCACGAAACGCACCGGCGGCCCGGCGACGGCAGGGTTGGGATCGGCGGAAGGGCAGGCGGACGGGGCTTCCAGGTTGCCACACGGGTCGAGCGCGGCGCGGACCGCGTCCAGCATCCGGGAACTGGCCCGCGCGGTGGGGCGCTCGCATTCGGCCGTGCAGGACTGGATTCGGCATCCGGATTGGGATCAGCGGGACCGCCTGGCAGACCGGAAAGACGGTTGCATTCGGTTACAAGCCGGACGGGCGGCTCGCGTACCGCGATTGGGCCCGTCATGACGCCAACAACAACCCGCTCCGCACCCGTTTCGAATATTACGACGACCCAGCCGATCCGATGCATATGACCGGCGCCCTCAGGCGAATTCTCTACGACGATCAGGACGTAACGCCGGACGTCGAATTCGCCTACCGCCGCTCCGGAGAATTGGATTGGGCGCGGCAGTTCACGTCGCAGGGCGAAATCGAGAAGCGCACCTTCGACTACGACCCGCTTGGCCTCGCCGAATCCGAACTGTTCAATTCCGGTCCGCTCGCGGGAAAGCTGCTCTCGACCGACTACCAGGACGCCGTCGGCGCCGCGACCTTCCCGCGGCTCGAGGCCGTCCAGTTCGGCACGTCGGCGACGCCGGACGCGCTGTACAGCGCCGGCTACGATTACGACGCGGCGACCGGCCTGCTGTCGCGCGTCAGCGGCCCGGGTTTGCCGGATAACGGCGCGAATTACTCGTACCTGCCGAATTCGCCGCTGCTGGAAAGGACGACCTTCAAGGACGCGAGCCAGACGGTTATCGCCGAGTGGACGCGCAGCTACGAGCCGAATCGCAGCGTGCTGACGCGGCTTTCGAACGTCGCCTCGGCTCTCGCGTCGCCGCTCTCGCAGTACGATTATGCCTCGGACGCGCTCGGGCGGCGCAAGTGGACGGTGCGCAGCGGAGCGGCCTTTGACGGAGTGAACTCTCATGCCCTGCCGCACTACGACGCCTACACCTACGACTCGCGCGGCGAGCTGACCGCCTCGACCCGCTACCGCAACAACGCTCCGCCCAGCACGGATCTGCCCGCGCCGGCCAAGAACCGGACCTACGCCTACGACGAAATCGGCAACCGCACCTCGACTCTTGAAGGCACGACGCGCAACGGCACGTGGAACGCCAACGAGTTGAATCAGATCGACACGTACCTCGTCGCGAACCCGTCATCGGGCCGCGTGTTCACCTATGACGATGACGGCAACATCACCGAATCGCTGATCACCGGCGATATCAACAATGACGGCCAAGTCAGCCTGGACGATCTGTCCGCGTTCATGCCGATGTTCGGGCTGTACTGCGGCGGCCACCCCGGCATCTCGGACGAAATGTTCGCCCGGGCGGACATGGACGCCGACTGCGACGTCGACATGGAGGACATGAACGTCCTGCTCTCGATGTTCGGCGTGAGCGACAACGGCACACTGCGCTCGAAGTACGCCTGGGATGCCGAAAACCGGCTGACGCACGTCGAGCCCATGCTGTCGCCGCCGCTGGACGGCAACAAGAAAATCGACTTCGTCTACGACTTCCTGGGTCGGCGGACCGAGAAGAAGGTCTCGACCTATTCCGCCGCGACGACGAGCTGGTCGGTCACGAGCCACTCGCGGTTCGTCTACTTCGGCTGGAACCCGATCCTCGAATTCGATCTGCTGGGTGGCGCCGGCGTCCCGCCGGAATACCCGGTGCTGCGCAAATTCACCTGGGGCCTGGATTTGGGTTCTGTGGGGCCGGCCTCTGGCCGGTCTCCTCTCGGCTCCGCCGGCGGCATCGGCGGCCTGTTGGCTTCGCTCGACACCGCCGGCACGACGGCGCCCGGCAGCGGCCCGGGCGGCGTGCCGACCGCGGACGATCGCTCGTTCCTGTTCGCCTACGACGGCGGCGGGAATGTGATGCAGCTTCTGGAAACCACCGGCGGCCCCGGCGGCGTCAACCCGCAGAGCCCGCCCGACCCGAGCTACCAGACCATCGCCGCCCGCTATGAGTACGACCCGTTCGGCAACCCGGCCTTCGACCCGCTCGACGCAACCAGGAGCGGCCCCTACGCCGGGACGAACGCGTTCCGCTTCAGCACGAAACCCTTCGACGCCGAAACGGGCCTGAGCTACTACGGCTACCGCTACTACTCGCCGGCGATGGGCCGCTGGATGAACCGGGACCCGCTCGGCGAAGCGGGCGGGTTGAATCTGTATGGATTTGTCGGCAATTCGCCGATCGACGATGTCGATCCGCTCGGCGAGGAGGTCCGGCAGCGCTACATCACTTGTACGGATCGGCTTGTAATTCAGAATGAGTACGTGGATTCCTTCGGGAATTCCTGCGGCATCGAGGTCTGCAATATTCCAAACAACACCCCGTCGGCCAAGGCTATGGAGGCCTCGGCGGAAGCCACCTGCATCCAGAAGTACCAACCCTGGTACGACAAGGTCATACAGTTCGAGGAAGGCGTCGATAACGCCTGCACGAACACGCTTGGCGGCGCGGTTGACGCGGTTCGTCACCCCATAGCGACGTGCGGCGCGATCGCAGATGCGTGCGCATCGCAGTACGGCGCGTTCCGCGATGCAGGAGACGGTCCAATTCTGGCGGGGATCGAGACATTCGGCGCCGGCGGCAGTAGGCTGGTCGCGTTCGACGCCTGCTGGAACGTCTGCGAAGGGCGCGACGATCAGGGCAAGACACTGTCACCCACCGATTACGGAGCGAACTGCTTCCAGATTGGCGCGACGTATCTGCCAATCGCGATCAAAGGTGTGAAGGCCGCCAGCGGCTGCTCTGCGAAGCCACCGGCGACGATTGGGTTTTTGCGGGAGGTGGCGCGGCGGGCGGAGCAGAAAATCCCTGGAAAAGGCGGACGGGTGGGAGCCCTGCGTCACAGCTACTGCAAGAAGCTGATCGAACGTTATCAAGATCGCTACGGGCAGATCGGGGAGGGGCTTCAGCTGGAGCTCAGCTATTGCGACGGCGACCGTGCAACCTATGGAACGCGCGGCTCAGTCCGCCTCGACGTGGTAGAAGGGAATCCGAATTGTCCGAAGGCTGTCTACGATTTCAAATTCGGCGATGCGTGTCTCAAGGAATGCCGAATCGCCGAGATTCGCAGGGTGACAAAGTTCGAGTGTCCGATCCTGGAAATCAAGCCTTGAGGCGAGCATGACCCTGCGGTTGAACCAACTGAAGCCGATTGCTGCTGAATACGCCAGCCGGTTACCCGGATGGCGCACGCTGGGCAAGGACACGCTCGTCCGACTGTCGTTCCCGTTCCTACAGGGTGTCCATCTCTATCGCTCGTCAACGGACGACTATCGCCCCGTATGCTTTATCATTGTCATGATCGCTCGACTCGTTAGCTCTGATTCCCTGCCGTTAAGTCATTCACAGGATTTGAAAGGCCGGCGGGGTGCCCCGATGCGCCCTGTTCGACTTCGAAACCACGCCGCGGAATTCGAGGGCGTACTTCAATTGATGATTCGGCAGTTCGAGCCGCCGATCGATCGGCCGTTGGCTGCGTCCGAGTGCTTCGCATATTGCGAGGCTCAGGCGGTGCCGACGATCTGGGAAGCTGTCGATCTCGCCGCTTTGTACGCCTACCATGGAAACGACCCGCGGGCCGCCTACTGGATTCAACGCTACCACGCTGTGAACGCGCGCGCCCCCGGCGACAAGACGCTCGGCCTGGAGTTCATTCAGAACTTGACCGCGCACTTGGCGGCCGGCGACGCGCGCCCATGGCTCGATGAATTCGGCCGTGACAACGTGCGCCGCTTGGGTTTGCAGGATTCGTAGGCGCTGGAGTGCCTCAAAACCTGTGCTCACCAGCTTGGGCGGTGCCGGCGGACCGTGCGCAGCGGGGCAGAGTTCTGCCGCCGGAGAGAGCCCGTTGCGACCGCGCGTACGGTGCGTGGCGCGCGTGGTGGTGAAATGCGGTGAAGCGGTCGGCGTCCCGCCGGCAATTCGCTTCAGGGCGTCGGCGGCACCCTTGATACGGCCGCGCCCCATCAAGGGCAGGTCGGCGGCCTGCTGGCTTCGCTCGACACCGCGGGCACGACCACCGCCGCCGACGATCGCTCGTTCCTGTTCGCCTACGACGGCGGCGGAACTGGGTGGGATGGGCATCCTGCCCGTCAACGCGCGACAGCCAACACCGGCGGCCCCGGCGGCGTCAACCCGCAGAGCCCGCCCGGCCCGAGCTACCAGACCATCGCCGCCCGCTATGAGTACGACCCGTTCGGCAACCCGGCCTTCGACCCGCTCGACGCAACCAGGAGCGGCCCCTACGCCGGAACGAACGCCTTCCGCTTTGGCGCGGATACCCCGACCTGCGGAATCGGCGTTGGCTGGTACCACTTCGACTCGTTGCGGGTCGCAGAGCGTCCGATCTTCGAAATACCCCTCCGGCGCAGCTTTCGTGCGGTTGTAACAGATTGTGGGAAAAGCAGTTACTCTCAATGCGGGCCGAGTCGCGTGCGGAGAATTGACATTTCACTCTTATGGGGCCTAGCATCTTTTGACCTATCCGGTGAGGTGGATTTCCTGTCGATTGTGGAGGTTCCGGTGAATTCGACTGCTGCACGGGTTGTTCTGCGGGCCGCGATCCTGATTTCGGTCGCGTCGTCGGCGTTTTCGTCACAGCTCTACTGGACGCGCAATGTGGGCAGCACAGATCAAACCGGAGCGATTCGGAGGGCGGACACGGCGGATTTCACCGCGGAAACGATCATCCCGAATGGGCTGCATTTCGCGTATCGGATAGGAGTTGACGAACCAACGACCCAGTTGTTTTGGTCGAGCTTCCGCCTTGGCACGCCAGGAGGCATCAGCCGCGCGAATCTCGACGGCTCCAACATCCAGACGATCATTCCAAGCAATGGATCGTACAACTCAGTGACCGTTGCGCTCGCGGTTGACTCAGTTCACGAGAAGATCATCTTCAGCCAAGGATTCAACACGCTCAAAAGGGCGAATTTCGATGGCAGCGGCATTGAGACATATGCGCCGATCGCCAACTCCGTGATTCAAGATATCGCCGTGGATTCGGTTAACCAGGTCATTTACTACAGCGACTACGACGGCACCGGCGGCACTGGGGCGAGGGGGCGGCTCTGCCGCATCAACTATGATGGAACCGGATTCCAGGAAATAGTGTCTGGAATTCTCTGGGGACCCGTCGGACTAGGCGTCGATTCGGATGGCGGCAAACTCTATTGGGGGCGCTTGGGGCTGGGTGGGTCGTACACCGGCGCCCTCCAGCGCGCCAACCTCGATGGTTCGGGTCTCGAGACAATCGTCGCGAATCAGGACGTGGACTCGCTTGCACTGGACGTTCCGGCCGGCAAGGTCTACTGGACGGACACGGACTCTGCCACCAATCCGGCGCACATCTGGCGCTCGGATTTCAACGGTTCAAATCGTGAACAACTTCCGATCGCAGAGCCGAATATCGGAGGAATTACGATCGTTCCTGAACCCGCGACGCTGGCGCTTCTCGTGATTGGGCTGCTCGTGCATCGACGCCGGGCGGCGGCATCATGACCCGCAATTGGCGATTGCCTGCGAACGATCGGATTTGCCGGTGCGACCGAAGGTCTCGACGGTTGACGCGGCGCGCTGCGGAATGCCTCGCGCTGCTATATCCGGACCAACTGTCGCGAAAGCGAGGTCTAGGGCAGTGTCGTTTTGCACGTGATACGGCGCACGCGCATCGAAGAACCGACGGTCGGCTTTTCTTATTCCACCATACGACGTCTATGCGTGACGCACGGATCGGCCCAGGAGCCTGTCCATGCCGAAGCGCACGGATGCCTTGCTCGCTCCCGCCGAACGCCGCCGACAGGTCGCATCGATTCTTGCGCGGGACGTGGTTCGCTGGGTCCGGCGCGCAGGAGCAGCCTACACAACCGATCGGTTCGTCCCGTTACCCTCGACGCGGACTCCGAATTCGGGAACCGCTTCGCGTGCTGCCGTTCTGTGCGATTTCGTCCAGATCCTGTGGCCACAGCATCTCGCGCCGCCCCTTGGTGTCGCGGAAGTTCATCCCCAGGCTGTACCCGAAGCCGTAGGCGTTGTAGAGCGCGATGGCGCGCTGTTCCTGCGCTGGCCAATGCCTCCTCGGACCACCGCAAGGTGACGCGCCATTCGTCGTCCCCGATCTCGTCGATTGAGTCTGTCGCCTGCACCGGTGGTGCGTCGTCCATCATGAGAGCGCAACCGTTCTTCGTCGGCTCAAAATGGAAGGATCGTGGCAGCTTCCAGTCGGCGGGTACGACTCTGACCCGGATGACCGCTCCATGATCGCCACATCGGACACGGACAGCGTCCGGTGAGTACGTCCGTCCATCGACGCACAGACCGTGGGCCAGCCGCCGCACATGCTTGTCCAACTGGTCGGTCACCTGCCGCTGCCGGCGCCGGTACGACTTCACCTCGGCCACACCGGCGACCATGATCCGCTCCTGGGCTGCGCCGTCCGGTACCAGCAGATGAAGATCCGCGGCCTTCGCAGCGGCGCGGCCGGGCGCGCTGGGCACGCGCACCACGTCTCCCATGTACCAACGCGCTCCGGCGGGCAGTCGCCCGCGGCGCTGGAGCTGCGTCGTGAGCCGCACACACGCACGCGCGGCAAGCAGCTCTGCCAGCTGACCCTGGAAGCACGGGATCATGAAGGAGTAGATGAAAGCGATGGCCGCGGCTGTGTCCTCGTCCGACAGATGATGTGCTTGGAGCTCCGCCGGAATTTGCCCTTCTCCTTCGTACGGACCGTCTCTGAGAAATCGTTGCAGAAGCGCCCCGCGCTTGTGCGACGAGACGTCGCGAATGGACTCCGCGAGCGCTGCCCGGAAAACTTGCAGCGGAGCCGAGCGGCCACCGAATTGCACTCCTGCCTTGAGCGCTTCCGCGATGGCATCTCGCACATCGCGTCCCAATGCGGACCCGAGAATGTCGAAACCGACGGTCCTGACAAGCGCCGCCACTCCCTGCTGCATCGCTACACCGCCTCCACGCGGGAACTCGTTCACATTCCGACCGTCTTCCTAGCCAACCGGAATTGACGCGTGCCCGGGTTTCACGTGATCAGCGGCCTCTCGCGCCGCGAATGACCAGCGTCGCGTCGCACATCGCGCGCCGCAGGATTCCGAGCAGGTCATCCGACGGCGGCTCCAAGAACAGCCCGCGCAGAATGAACGCCATCTCCGATAGATCCTTCATCGCCTGCCGAGCCAGCGCAACGGCCTTCCGTGTGGCGGGTGCGTTTCCGGGTTCGGGAACTCGTAACATTTCGTAGAAACGCGAGCTGGGCGGAATTGCGACGCCGAGTTCGCTCAGACGCCGCTCGATGTACGCCATGTTCTCGCCGAACGTAGGGACCATCTTTCGATCCATTCAGTTCGCCGCTCAAGCGGCTTGAAGCCGGCGGCGCGACCGGTTTCCTGTACTGTCGCACATGATTATCATTTCGGACACACGACGCCAGACTGCGTGCGACCGAACACGGAGTCGATCTGCGTTTGGTGCGGCGAAACTTGGGAGCAACCAGCGTGGCCAGGAAGGGCGCGAACAAAGCGAGCTCAACCCCGCGCTGCTCGCCACGCTGGAGCGCGACGGACGCGAGCGCAGCTTGATCTACCGCACTCTGGCGTTGACCGGCCTCCGCCGGTCAGAACTGGCGTCGATCACGGCTGGGCAGGTCATACTCGACGGTGCCGTGCCTCACATCGTGCTGAACCCGGGCGATGAGAAGAACAGAAAAGGCGCGACCATCCCGCTCCGACCCGATCTCGCGGCGGATCTTCAGAATTGGATGGACGAGAACCGTACGCTCACGATGCGGCCCGGCATCAGCGCCGGTCAGCAGCGGCTCTTCAAGATGCCGTCGAGCCTGAATCGCGTCTTTGATCATGATCTCGACGCGGCGGGGATCGCCAAGCGTGACGACCGCAACCGGGTCATGGACATTCACGCGTTACGCGTGACGTTCGCCAGCCATCTCTGCGCCGCGGGCGTTCCGCTCCGAACCGCGCAAGCGGCGCTACGCCACAGCAAGCCAGAATTGACCGCCAACCTCTACACCGATCCGCAACTTCTGGACGTCGCCGGAGCCCTCGCAGCTCTGCCCGCGTTCAACGCCCACGTCGCCCCGCTCGCGAACAAGCCCGCGTCCGCGTAGCCCTTGCTCCTTACGAACGCCCGTTGCCGCCCTTGTGACCGTTTGTGGCCGCGTCCCGGCCCCTCGTCGCCGCCGTATACGCCGATCCGCGCGCGTTACCTTGCACCAAACCTTGCACGTCCCCGTGCCCACCGGTGGCAACCGCGGTCCTTTGCTGGCCAGATCGGCCTGTTTTTCGGCGTGGAAAAAGGCGGCGGAACGCGCGTCGTAACTGGCGCTGGAGTCAAACGAAAGCCGCTGTCCGGTCTGGACAACGGCGGTCAAGGAAAGCGGGCGAAGGGACTTGAACCCTCGACATTCACGTTGGCAACGTGACGCTCTACCACTGAGCTACGCCCGCGCCGCGCGACCGAGGCCGCGACTGTCAGATCAGTATCAGGCAACTCGCGTAAGTTTGCAACCCTCCCGGCGTGCGGACCGCCGCGGTTTTCAATCGGCTCGGGTTCGGCTAGCATTCCGTGCGGGTGTGAGGCTGATTGCTTGAAGAGCGGCGGAACTGGGTTTGCGTGCGCGCTGCGGACGGGCGGGTCTGCAGGAATCGTCTTGCCGTTCGGCTCCTGGCGGCAACTTGCATCAGCGCCGAGACTGAAGCCCCGCGCTGGCACGGAAAACCCGCAGCGCCTTCGAGAGCCGGGCTTCCTGACGAGCGGCGGCTTGACAGTACCAAACAAAGCACTAACATGACGCGTGCGAACTGGATTTGGGGCGTGATGTCGGTGTGTGCGATGGCGCTCATCGCTTCACCGGCGATCGGGCAGGAAAAGAAGGACGACAAACCGAAGCCGGAAACCAAGAAGGAGGACAAACCGAAAGCCGATGCCAAGAAACCGGCGGAGGTGAAACCCGCCGACAAGCAAAACGCCGGCGGCCAGTCGGGCGAGATGGACATGGCCAAGATGATGGAAATAATGGAGAAGATGGCCGCCCCGGGGCCGAACCACAAGCTGCTGGAAGGGCAGGTGGGCGAATGGACCTACGTGAACAAGTGCTGGATGGACCCGGCGGCCCCTGCGCAGGAGTCGAAGGGCACCATGACCGCCAAGAGCATCCTCGGCGGTCGCTACGTGGTTGCAGAGCACAAGGGCACGATGCCTTGCCCGGGTCCGGACGGCAAGATGGTCGACAAGGAGTTTCACGGCATCAGCACCACGGGCTTTGACAACGTCAAGCAGAAATTCACCAACAGCTGGGTCGACAACTTCAGCACGTCCATCATGCTGTCCGAAGGCGCCTATGATGCCGGCTCGAAGACGTTCACCTACACCTCCGAGTACGAGATGATGCCGGGAATGAAGTCGAAGATCCGCGAGGTCATCAAGCTCGTCAGCGACGACAAGCACCTGTTTCAGTGGTACGAGACGCGCGGCAACGAAGAGGTGATGACCATGGAAATCACCTACACGCGCAAGAAGTAGCGAATCTCCGCGTGATTTCGCTCGACGGCCGGCGGCGCCAGTGGGGGCCGCCGGCCGTCGGCGTTTTCCGGCACTCGAAGCGTTCCGCCCGGTCGGTCAGTCCGGACGCCCTGCTTTTCAACCGACCGGCGGCAACCCGAATGGGCATTGCGTTTCAGCCGCCGATTACAGCGTCAGATGTCCGATAAATCCAAGTTAGGTGCCCGCCCTACCTGCGCCTCATCCTGCGCGCTCCGCGCGTCGATACCAACGACGGACCCTACGCGGCGGACGTGTTTGCGGTCCACACCGCGTGCGCGCACCTCCGTCCGACCGGATGAGGCAGCGCAGCCACTCGATCAGGAGTCAGATCATGCCGGCGATTCTGTGGGATGAAAAAACGATGGGTACGGGCGTCGACACCATCGACAAGCAGCACGAGGAACTCATCAAGATGATCAATGAGATGATGGACGCCAGCAGCAAGGGCAAGGGCAAGGAAGAACTCGGCAAGATGATGGCATTTCTCGGCGACTACGCCAAGAAGCACTTTGCCCATGAGGAAGGCGTCATGGACAAGCACCATTGCCCGGTCTCGGCCGCGAACAAGGACGCGCATGCCAAGTTCCTTCAGGAATTCACGAAATTGACGGCGCAATACGAGAAGGAAGGCCCCACGCTCGGGTTCGTCATGCAGGTGCAGCAGAAGGTCATCGGATGGCTCACCAACCACATCCGCGGCTGCGACGCGCAGCTGAAAAAATGCATGCTGGTCGGCGCCAAGTAGCGGCGCCGGCGGGAAGCGA
>JACRLV010000174.1:0-7291 GCA_016235145.1 Planctomycetota bacterium | reverse complement strand
CTGACCTGTACGATGCGTGCGGCCGCCGTGCCCCGGAATGGCGGAACGCGTTGGCGAATCGGAGCGGCGCCACCATGGACTCAATGAACTCGCTGCCGGGCATCGTGGCCGACGCCGTCAAGCTCTGCGACGAAGCGCAGATGCAGACGACCCGGATCGCCGGCATGCTGACCGGCATCATGGGGCTTGACTTCACCATCCGCAGCGTCGCCGACAACGCCGAAGCCGCCAAGGCGATCGCCAAGGATGCGGAGAGCCAGGCCCAGGCCGGCGACAGCGCGATCAAAAAGTGCGTCGAAGCCCTGATGCGGATCAATCAAACCGCCAACCAGATGAACGAAATGATCGAGACCATCCGTGAGATCGCCAACCAGACGAATCTGCTCGCTTTGAACGCGGCGATCGAAGCCGCCCGTGCCGGAAAGCATGGTGCGGGTTTCGCGGTTGTGGCCGGCGAGGTGCGAAAGCTGGCCGACCGCTCGAGTGCGGCGTCCAAGGAGATCGCCAAGCTGATCAGGAACTCGGTCGATTGCGTTCATGAAGGCGTCGAACGGAGCGGCCAGGCGGGCGGCGCCCTGGCGCAGATCCTCGCCGGCATCACACGCACTTCCGAGAGCGTCGAAGGCATCGCCGCGGCCGCGAGCGAGCAGGCGACGACGGTCGCGGAAGTCAGCACCAACATACAGGAAGTGGCGACCAGCGCGGACAGCACGGTTTCCCTGGCAGAACGCCTGGCTGCGAGCCTGAAGGCGCTTTCCGATTGCGCTGCCGCTTCCGCCGGGGAGCAGCGCGACGACGGATAGACGCACCCGGCACGATTTGCACCCCTTCACAGGCGCGACGCCTGTTCCACACATGCTGCATGCCGAGGAGCGCGGGCGTCCCGCCCGCCGCACTCGCGCGTCGAAATACCGGGCGCGAAGCTGATGCGGTCGGGCGGCACGCCGCGGCGGCACACGGGCACGCAGGCACGCGGACACGAAGGGAAGCATGGGCCTCCGGCCCGTAACCTGGGCTGCCAGCGAGCGGGGCCAGCAAAGCAGCCGGGGGCGGCTGCGGTCCATCGTCCCCTCTCCCGGTACTCCGGGATAGGGCAAGGTGAGGGTCCGCCGCCGACCACGAGTACCCAGCCGGCGATGCCGCCGCCGGGCAGGCATTCGATCTCGCCGCACGTTTTTCTTGCCCGGACGCCCCATCGCGACCTTTTCTTGCCCGGACGCCCCATCGCGACCTATAATGCGCAGACGCACAGGGGTCCATTCGGGCTAGGTTTTCGGGGTGCGGTCCTGCCTGCACCCTCGCCCGGTATTCCGGTAGGGCGGGCGCTCTCGCACCCTCGCCCGGTACTCCGGGAGAGGGCGGGGTGAGGGTTCGCCGCCTCGAGCACGAAAGGAGCTCGCGATGCTGCTGCCTGGCTTCCGCCGTTCGACACCCACACACACACACTCTCTCTCTCTCTCTCTCTCTCGCATCGGTTTCGGTAGGGCTGCTCATGTTCGCCGCTCCGGCTTTTGCGGATGACGCCGCGTCGCGGGATGAGCCGCCGCCGGACCGGCCGTCTTCGCTGGCGGAAATCAAGGAAGCGACGGATATCGCCCCGGGCGCGGCGGAGTTCGAATTGCTCCCGCTGGCGGCACAAGTGCTGCTGCTGGAACGTCCGGACGTCGAGGCCGCCGTGGTCGATGGGCGCGTGGCGGCGTTCTACGGCGGACCGCTGGCGGCCGGGGCGACGCCCGAGGAAGCGGAACGGGCATTTTGGGCGTCGTACGGCGATGCTTTCGGAGTCGACCGTCTCGAACTGAGGCCAACTCGCACGCACGAGGTCGGGTTTGGGCGCTTCCACGTTTTTGCTTACCAGCAGCAGTTGGACGGTGTTCCGGTTGAGTTTGCTACTTTCCGGTTGCTGACGGATTCCACACATGCCAACGCCGTCGTGTTTGTTTCGGGTCGAGTCGCCGAGTTGCCGGCAGGTGGTTGTTCGGAAGTACTGATTGCACCGGATACAGCCGTCGGAATCGTCGCAGCATCGGCTCCATTTTCATATTTCCGGAATTGGTCGACGCCGGAGTTGGTCGTATTTGCGGGCGTCCCGGAGGAATGGGGTTCACTACACGCTGGTTCTGCCGTAAAGACATGGAAGTTACAGGCGGATTTTCAGGGCGAGCAGACGCCGTTTCAGGCAGTTACGTTCTACGTCGATGCGGCGACCGGGGAACTGGCTCACGTCACGCGCGACACAGTGAACATCGATCTCACCGGCCACGTGCGCGCCCGAGCCACGTCGACGGTTCGCCTCAATCAGCAAACGCAACAACTCGAACCCTGGACCGGCCCGTACGATCCCGGCGATCCGGACTCGCTGAACGACCAGATTGCGGTTCCGGATATCCTTCTCCGTGTCAGTCCTGGAGGAACGCCGAGCAGCTACAGTGATACGAACGGCGACTTTGGAATTGCCTGGTCCGGTGGTTCCACCACCGTAACGACGACGGTCGACGAAGCTCACTGGTTCGATATCGATCCTCCCGTCGGCGTGCCGCTGGTCACTGACAGCGAGACTGTTGTTCCAGGGTTCCCTGCGGATTTCTTTCTCAACGAACTAAATGTCACGCGCGAGAGTACTGCGCAAATGAACGGACTCATCTACGCGGCCCAAGTTCGTAAATTCTTCACAGACCGAATGACGTTTCCCGCGCTGGATTATCGCTTGAGGGTCTTGACCTCTGATCCCGGTGGCGGCTGCAATGCCTATTACGCGCGAGATCGGCTTGTATTTTACGCCGCCGGAACGAGCGAGACGGGCTATTTCTGCAATGACTGCTGTTTCAGCGCCGTCGTGGCGCACGAATACGGGCACTTCGTACATGGGCAGCTCGGCGTTTTTGGAGACGCCTTCGCCGAAGGGTTCGGCGATGCGTGCGCCCTCTTGCTGTTTGACGACACAATCATCAATCGAGGCTTCGAAGTTCCGCGCGACTACTCGCCCGGCGCTCCGGAGGTGACGTATCCCTATGTTGGAAGCGAACCACATGGTGGTGGAATGGTGCTGGGTGGATTGTGGCGCGACATTCGCGAGCAGTTGTCGACGCGCTACTATTCAACCGCACCGCTCACGGACGCGACAGCGCTGGCGTTCGCGCGCGACCTGTTCGTGGACTGGGCGCAAATCACCAACGGCGGGTATGGTACGCAATCCGCGCATCCCCTGACGATAAGGGAAATCTATTCTGCCGCGCAGTCCCTATCGGACGAGTATGGCATCGATTTCGTTACCGATATCAAGCCGCGTATCTGCGAAGCGGCTTTTCAGCATGGTCTCGCGTTACACGCGCTTCCGGGGCCCATCTGCGCTGCGAAGAACCCGCAGATCGGTCAGGGTCCGTTCGTCTCTTTTCGGCCCGCACAGATCACCTACGCGAATGCCGGCGGCGTGAATCGCGGCATCAATCCGTACGGCATTGCAGTTGGCAAGGTGGATGGCGATACCCTGAATGACGTTGTGCTGGCATGCGAGCTATCGCCGACCTCGTCCACGACTGGGGTTGTTCTGGTCTATTGGGGCGCAGGCCAGAGTCCGAGCAGCTATTCATTTGATCCCGCTCCCACGAGCATCCCGGTCCAGCAAGACGGACGAGCGACCAAACTCGCACTGGCGGACTTTGACAATGACGGCTTGAATGACATCGTCGTGACGCTTGCCGGCACCAGCGGCTTCGGTCTCAACCAAGTGCAGATCCTGCGCAATGACGGCAATCGAGGATTTACGGCTCTGTCGCCCCTGAATCCGGTCGACGATCAAATGCGCCCGATTCTGCGCCCCACCGGCGTGGCCACCGGGGATTGGGACAACAATGGTTACGCAGATATCGCCATCGCCGGCTATGTTGACGACGCGGGTACCGACCGCCCGACACTGGGACTATTCTGGAATTCGGGCGGCTTTGTGTTTTTTCCGGTAACGGGAATTACCGCTGTCGAACCGAATTCGCCCCAGCCCCCAGCGGATCCGATTTACTCTTCTGGACGGGCTTTTGATCTTTGCGCGTGGAGCGAGGATGCAAGCGGCGGCTACGGTAGTACATACAACATGTTAGCAATGACCAATGGAGTTATGAGTCGGCATTACTATTTTCGAGGAGCGATGGGATCACAGTCACTAGCGCGTTTTGGACTTGCAGGTTTCGCATCACAATCACTGACGCCGATCGATGTGAATGGCGACTCTCTCGTTGACGTTGCATCCGCCATGACGCCCGGGGCCGCAACATCCTGGTTTCCGCGATTGACAGCAGCGAGTTTTGACGTGTATCAGGCATCAGACCTCGCCGGGACTGGAACCGACCAACGTAGCGTCGCAAGCGGAAAGATAACGAAAACAATAGTGTCCGGCGGAATTCTCGCGGCAGACGCAAGGGCGGACTTCGTAATTGCTACCATTCCGTCCGGATTCGGCGGGCAGCCCATCTACGAGTGGAGCATTTCAGTGTTTCCTACGACCGGAACCTCAATCCCGCACTGGCCCTCTCAGTATCTGCTCGCCGTTTCGCCGAACCCTTTTGATCGTCCATTTCCGCGTCAAGTTCTGGTGACGGACATCAACGGCGACGGCCTTGACGACGTTCTCACCGCTAATCGCGGCTTGGCCTCTTCCACTGCGGCTGATGAATACGAGGGTTTTTCGCTGCGCTTGAATCGGGGGCAGTAATAATGTTTACTCTCAAACGCGTTCATGCTGCCGCATCGACCGTATTCGCGCTGTCGCAATTCCTGGCCTTCGGAGGCGACATTCGGTACCGTGTTTCCACCTTGCCCTGGTTGCCCGGGCACTACCCTCCCAACGAACTACGCGGCATCAACGATGCACGCCAGATCGCCGGACAAAGCTGGTCGTACGAATACAGTACGCGCGTCGAATACGGGTTTCGCTTCGATTTCGAATCGCAATCCTATCACATCATCACGCAGCCATCCGGATTGCCGACGCTCCCGGTGTCGGTCGCCTCCAACGGAACCGTCGCTGCCATCGGCGGGAATCCAAATTGTCCGTACGACTGTTGGCTGTGGTGGGCTGATGACAACATGGTCAGGTTCGGCGGGATTCCCGGCGGCTCCTGCGGCGGCAACGTGAGTGCGGTCAACGCGCACGATGAAGCGGTCGGCATCACCAGCAGCAGCAACGGCCAGGAGGCGTTCCTCTGGACGCCTGAAACGGGCATGATCGGTCTTGGCGACCTACCCGGGGGCTGCTTTTTGAGCATGGCGTTCGACATCAACGACAATTCGTGGATTGTCGGGACCGGATGCAGTGACTTGTTCGACGGGGCCGGTTTTCGCTGGACTCCCGACACCGGTATGCTCGCGATCGACCAGTTAATCGACGGAGCGCTGCGGTTTCCCGGCGCGGACCTCGTTAACAACCGCAATCAGATCGCGGGAACCTACATCGCCGGTTCGGGTCGCTACCGGGGGTACCTGCTGGACCCGGACGGCCAAATCACCGTGCTTCCCTGGCTGACGGACGATCCGACGGAATGGCAAACGCTGCTTGGCATGAGCAACCGCACCCACATCGTGGGACGATCAACCATCGCGGGGCAAGACGAGTACTTGTACAGTTACTTCGTCTGGGATCCGCGCAGGGGAATGCGCGACATCGCAGCGCTGCTCGACCCATGTCGTCCGGCGTACCAATTGTTCGGTCGGGCGATCGACGTCAATTCCGACGGCTGGATCCTGGCTGTCGTGGGGGTGCAGGACTGGCGTACTCAGCACGGCAACGTCGTCTTGATTCCCTACATCCCCGGCGACCTCGACGAGGACGACGACTGCGATTTGCAGGATTTGGCGTATCTGCTGGCGAATTTCGCCCGCACCGGCGACGCGGCCTACGCCAACGGCGACCTCGATTGCGACGCCGACGTGGATTTGCAGGATTTGGGGATTCTGCTCGGAAATTTCGGAGAGACGCTGCCGTAATCCCGGGCAGAGACGCCCGCGCCACCCAACAGCAACCGGCTGGAAGCCGGTGCTACCCAAATGCGGAGAGGCATTGCCGTACGTTACCGGTTGGAAACCGGTGCCACCTGAAAACACCGGCTGGAAGCCGATCGCCCACGTTCACAGATTGGATTGGGAGTCGCTTTGGGCGTCCTGCAACGCCTCGCCAAACGTCGTTGCGATCACTGTCGCGTCGTCATCGCTAAGCGTCCGGCAATCAAACACGATTTCGCCCCCGGAAACGCGGCAAATCACGGGCAATTCCGCCTGTCGCAGCGCGGCGGCGATCGCCGCGGCGGACGCCGACGAATGACTCACGCGCACAACCCACGTCTTGAATGGCACCGTCGGCAGCGACCCGCCGCCGGCGTACGACTCGTCCGTTGCAACTTCAACGCGCGCATCGGCGACGTGCCGCGTCAGCCGTTCGGCCAGCCGCCGAGCCAACGCCTCGATCGCTCCGAGACTTCCGGCAAGCATGCGAAAGATCGGCAATCGCCGCAGGAGAGCGGTCGGGTCGCGATACAGCCGCAGCGTCGCCTCGAGCGCCGCGAGCGTCAGTTTGTCCGGCCGAAACGTCCGCATGAGCGGGTCGGCGCGCATTCGCGCGAGCGGCTCGCCGCGTCCGACGATCACGCCGGCCTGCGGCCCTCCGAGGAGCTTGTCGCCGGAGAAGAGCGTTACGTCGCAGCTCGCGTCAACGCTCTCTCGAACGGTCGGTTCGTCCCAGGCCGGGGCATCGCCGGACGAGCCGCAGAAGGCGAATCGATCGAGCAGTCCGCTGCCGAGGTCATCGACCACGAGCAGGCCCTGGGCCGCGGCGCAGCGTTTGGCCAGAGCCGCCAAATCCGCCGGGCCGGGCGAAGTGACGAATCCCTGCACGCGATAATTGCTCGTGTGTACGTGCAGCAGGACGGCGGTCTCGGCGTCGATGGCCCGCTCGTAATCTGCCACGTGCGTGCGGTTGGTCGTTCCGACTTCGATCATGCGGCAGCGGGCGGCCCGCATGATGTCCGGCATGCGATATGAGCCGCCGATCTCCACCAGTTGCCCCCGCGAGACGATGACGCCCCGGTCGGCGGCCAGCGAATTCAGCGCCAGGTATGTCGCCGCGGCGTTGTTGTTGACGACCAGCGCGGCCTCGGCGCCGGTCAGCTCGGTGAGCAGTTCGCACACATGCTCATGCCGATCGCCGCGGGCCCCGGTCTGGAGGTTCAGCTCCAGATTGCAGTAGCCGGCGGCCACCTCGTGAATCGCTTCCAGCGCCTCGTCGGCCAGCGGCGCCCGTCCGAGC
>JACRLV010000173.1 GCA_016235145.1 Planctomycetota bacterium | reverse complement strand
GGGGTGTGGGGGGTGCGCGCGCGCACGAGCGAAGCCGCCGATAGGGGTCTGAGAGTTCGCTTGAGCGCTTCGCCGAAGCGCTTGAGCGCTGCGCGCGCGAGCGAGCGGTACACCGGTTTCATGAACACGCCTCCTCAGCGGATTGGGGAACGGTCGCGTAGAGCGCCCGATGCGCCTTGCCCACCCGCCAACGGTGGACCAGGCCCTGCGACTCCGCGATGTCGAGCAGGTCGGCAACACGCCGCCACGACAGCCCGGGCTCGTCTTTCGCCGCTTCTCGAATCTGTGCCTTGGCCGCAGGCTGGTCCGACAGGAACACTTCGACGAATCGCTCGACGGTCCATGCCGGTGGCTCGGCCAGCTCCTCCGTGCTGGGTTTGGTGCGCTTCGGTCTTTCGCTCCGCAGCGCGGCGGGATCAAGATCCGGCGCAGCTTTCCAAACGGGGAACAACCAGCGCAGCGCCATCGGTTCCACCGGTGCCCAGGAGCGAACCGCCGCTTCGAGCACGACCGCGCCCGGTTCCTCATGTGGCCGCAGCACGACGTGCGCGTCAGCGGCGCGGCTCTGGCTCCCAGCGCCGGCCCCGACATCCGTCACGGCTTTCCCGGACTGGTTGCCCTTCGTGGCGTGGTGGATCAGCACGAACGAGCAACCGAGGCGGTCGGCCAGCGCGTCGATGTGGTTGTAGATGTTCGCCATCGTGCCGTTGTCGTTCTCGTCCATGTCGCGCGGCATGAAGCGATAGAACGCATCCAGCACGACCAGCGCATAGTGGCCCGGCTCGATCGACTCGAAGTACTGGCCCAGCGTGAAGATGTCGCGGAGCTGGCCGCGCAGGCTCTGCACGCAGACGGTGTCAGCGATCTCGTTCATCCCGATCCGCAGGCACTCGGCGACCTGCGGAATGCGGTGCGCGAGCGTTTCGGCGTGCAGCTCGTTGTCGATGATCAGCACGTTGCCGGCGACCGTCCCGAACGTGTCGAGCCACTTTCGGCCCGTGGCGACGGCCATCGCCAGGGCGAGAACGAGCCAGCTCTTGCCGGTTTTCGGTGGCGCGATGACATTCATGGTCTCACCACGGCGCAAGACGCCGTGGATCAGCGGCGCGCGCAGCGTCTGATGCGTCGCCATCAACTCGCGGACGGGCATTGGACGGGGCGGTCCCGGCGGCGCGCGGTCCTGCGCCCAGTGGTTCTCGGCCAGCGCGACTGAGACCTCATTCGGTGGATAGCGGGCGACGCTCGCGGCGATCTGATCGACCTCGCGCAGCGGCAAGGGCGGCGCGCAGCGGTCGGCTTTGACCTGCTGGAGCGCGGCGGAGATTTCGGGATGCGCCATGCCGACGCGCCGCATCGTGCCCGCAAGCCGAGCCAGCGTGCCGTTGCGCTGCCCCTCGGGGATCTCATTGCCCGGAGCGCCCTTCGCGACGACGTCATTCCCGATCGCGAGCGCATCGAGATGTTCGATCAGCCATCCTGGCGGCTCGGGCAGACGTGGCGGCGCAACGCCGAGTTCTCGCTCGACTTCCCAGCGATATGGCCTCGCGAGAAAAGTGGACGGCGCGACGAGCACGTAACCGCCGTTGCCTCGCGTATCGACGCGCGGGGCGATGCGGCCTGCCGTGTTACGCCAATCGCGACCCTCTGGCTGGCGGAAAAAGTACTGTCGCCCGTTGCGGGCAGTGATGGAAAGCGGTGCGACAGCGAGGTCGCCGAGCTTGTCGGGGTCGTCAGCGAGCCAGGTATTTTCAGCGCCGTCGACGTCGATCACGATCAGGCCATCGGTGCGGATAGCGATGTTGGCGCAGGGATGCTGAGTCCACCACTGCGTGATCTGCTCGGCGTCAGTAGTCGCCTCGAGTAGACCGTGTTCGGTGATCGGGAATTTCAATCCCGGCTTGCACGGAAACACAGGGTAGCCCAGCTCGGCGTACCACCGCGCCGCATGCAACATCGCGTTGGCCGGGCCTTCCGCCATCACGACGGCACCTCGCCATTGACGATCAGCACTTCCGCCGTGGTGTTGTTGCGCTGGTTTCGGCCGGACTGGATCAGCCATGTCCAGCGCGATTCCGGGTACAGCTCGCGAATGAGCGGGTGATCGCCATAACGAACGACGACTCGCGTGCGCGTGAACCGAAAAAGCGCCTCTGCCAGTCGATACTGCCGCTCGGGCGTGAACCCGTGCCGGTACTCCTCACCGGCGTCGGGCCACGGCGCATCGACGTACAGTCCATGCCCTTCGGCGTCGCGCACGTTTCCGATGAACTCAAAGGCGTCGAGGCAGGAGAACGACCAGTTGTGCAGCGCCCTGTGCCAGTCGCGCAAGGATTCGGTCGCGCGGCGGAAGCGCACGGCCGAGTCGCCGCCGTTTGATGTCCATCGGAGCGAAAGGGACTGGTCGAATTCGCGCCGCTTGCCGGCGCAGCCGCCCCGCCCCATCCAGCACGCTGCGAAGTAGTCGGCCGCCCATTCGATATCGGGGGTTTGGGCGGTTGCGTCGAGAATCTCGCGATCACGGCAGCGCTGTTGGGCGGCCGCCAACTCGTCCGGGTGGAACAGCAACCCGTCGAGGCGACGCACCAGCCTCTCGACCAGCGCGTCATCTCGAACCACGCGCGCCAGGTTGATGATGTGCCGGTGCATGTCATTGGCGACGCCGGCCGCCGTGCTGATGTGCGGCAACTCCGGGCAGCCGCCGGCGAACGGCACGCCGCACCAGCGCAGCCTGCCGAGCGCCCTGCCGACGCTCCGCGCCAGCATGCGATTGCCGCCGAACCACTGGGCCAGTGCGTTGATCCGCATCAGAACGGCACCTCGTCGTTGCCGATCGGGGCGTACTCGGGCAGGTTTTCCTCCGAGTCGGGGCGCGGCGGCTTGTCGTCGAGCTGGTAGCCGACGATGCGGTCGTACCGGTCGTTGGGTTTGCGCAGCACGGTGATCGCGCGCGTGCGCGCGAGCGCACCCATCTCGGCCAGCTCGACGGCCTGATCAGCCGAGTCAGGCACGGACTCGCTGGACCGTGCGCGCCACCAATGCACGGCTTTCTGCCGCGCGTACCCGTCGTGCTCGAAGCAGACCCACTCGGAGACGTGGTTATTGAAGCCGATGCGGTAATCGACGCGCATGGTGCGCGGCGCATCCGGCGGCGCGTCGCGCTTGATGTGGACGGCGTAGAAGGTCTCCTCGACCTCGTACTCGGCTCGTGAGGCCTGATCTGACAGAATGCCGTCGCCGCTGGCGCTGGCGTCGTGTTTGCGATTCTCGCGCGGCGGGAAGACGTGTCCGCAGCCCGGGCAGATGCCATAGCCCGCGGCGATGATCTCGTGACACTGCGGGCATTCCTTCGCGGGCGCCTCGCCTTCGCCGGTGACCTGGCCGACAGTGCGCAGCCGATCGACCGGCCCGTGGCGCATCACGTTGCCGCCGAAATCGAGCACCAGGCAGTCGCTCTTGCCAGGATGCAGGCGGAAGCCGCGACCGACCATCTGGTAGTACAGACCCGGCGACAGCGTGGGCCGCACGAGCGCCACGCAATCGATGTTCGGCGCATCGAAACCGGTGGTCAGGACGTTGACGTTGCAGAGATACTTCAGGTCGCCTGCCCGAAACCGGCGCAGCGCTTCGTCACGCTCGAACGGCAGCGTCTCACCGCAGACGAAGCCGCATTCGACCTTGTGGCGGCTACGCAGTACGTCGGCGATGTGCATGCCGTGCTTCACGCCCGAGCCGAAGATCAGCACAGATTTGCGGTCGCGCGCGTGCTCAACAATCTCGCGGCAGGCGGACAGGACGAGGTTGTCTGTGTCCATCAACTCCTCGACTTCGCCGGCGACGAACTCGCCGCCGCGGACGTGGAGCTGCTGGGTGTCGGGCTTGAGCGAACCGGCCTTGGTGCGCAGCGTGCAGAGATAGCCCTGCACAATCAGTTAAGAGGCGAGCTCGCGCGCGGCTTCCTCAAGCTGCGCGCGGGCGGATTTGCAGAGCTCCAAAGCGCCCTCAAGCCGGGCGTCGAGCGAAACCACCTCGGTAAGGCCGCCGATGACCTTCTTCATGTCCGCCAGGAACTGGCGATACATGCCCTCGCCGTCCGGCGGAATGAGATGGGCCTCGTCGACGATGACAAGATCGACCGCACCGATGTCGCCGGCCTTTTCGTAAGCACTCTGGATACCGGCGATCGTGACCGCGTACCCGAGATCACGGCGTTTCAGTCCCGCCGAGTAGATGCCGACCGGCATATCCGGTGCAACTGCGTGCAGCTTCTCGGCCGCCTGTTCGAGCAATTCCTTGACGTGGGCGAGAATCAGGACGCGGCCGTTCCACGTCTGTACTGCGTCGCGGCAGATCGTCGCCATGATGGGCGTCTTCCCGCCGGCGGTCGGAATCACGACGCATGGGTGGTCATCCCGGGTGCGCAGAAACTCGTACACGGCATCGACGGCTTCGCGCTGGTACGGACGGATCTGCATCAGGCGACCTCCGTGCCGTCGGGCAGGATGCAGCGGTTGTCCATGATCGGGATCGTGTAGAGCGTGTCGCTGCGCCGGCCGAGGTAGCCGAGGATGAAGGCGTTCACCCATTCGACGGGCCGCCCGGTGCCGTAGAGCGGAATCGGCTTGCACAGGCAGCCGGCGCTGCGGGCCTGGACGACTTTCCCCGGCGACCAGATGTTCTGGACGATCGAAACGTCCGCGCGATGGGTGTGGCCGTGAATGACGCTGCGGCCCTGGCAGATCTGGAGGTGCTGGCGGGTCGCGTTCCGCCCGTAGGACCAGCCATGCACGGCGATGATCCGGCGGTTGATCGCGTAGTGCGGATACGTGCCGCCGACCGAGCCGTAGGGCACATACACGCATCGCGCCCGGCCTCGGGTCAGTTGAACCCGCGGCGCCAGCATCGAGTATGCCCCGCGCCCTTCTGCAGTCGCGGCCGCCCAACGGTCGAGCCGATACTCGTGGTTGCCTTCGACGATAACGAGCCGATCGCAGACCTTTTGCAGCCGGTCGAGCAGCGCGTTCGCGGCCCGCAGGTCGTCGACGTAGTCGGTTTCCCTCATCCCATGCGTGGGTGGGTGCGTCGAAAACTGGCCGCAGTCGAGTAGATCGCCCAGGCAGATGATCAGCTCGGGCCGCAGACGCTCGGCCACGCGACACAGCACCCGCACCGCTTTCTCGTTGTGGTGCGGGATATGCACGTCGCCGAAGGCGAGCATCGTCTTGCTGTGAGCCTTCGCCATCACTCCTCTCCCGCGACCATCGCTGCTGTGCGCGCATAGCCCGCGATATCCACCAGGTTGTCGCGCTTGTGGTGATGGCTCTGGCGGGCCAGCTTGATCGCGACCATGCACAGCGGGATGTCCATCGCCGTGATGCACTGCCCATCGCGCAGCTTGCGGGCCAGGATGCCGGTCCACATATACGCCGCGCGACCGAAGTCGTCGGCCGGCGCTCCGTACTCAGCACGCCTGACGCCCTCGGTGATGCGTTTCGCTTCGTCGAGGATGGACTCGTTTTGCTGCGGTTCCACCAGCCGCAGTCGATGAAGCGCGACGATCGGAGTCGGCGCGTTTGCCAGCGGCTCTAGCGTCGCCGCGTCGATGACGAGGCAGCCCAGTTCGTGGGCGACCATGTATTCGAGCTTGGCCCCGCGCGAATTCTCCCAGCCTGCAAGCATGGCGATCGCGTCGCATTGCGCGAGCATCGCCAGGTCGAGCCGCAGGTACGTCTCGCGCGGAAGATCCTTTCGGCCCCCGAAGTTCTCGGCCGGGTTGAAGACCTTCCAGCCCGCCTGTTCCAGCCGCTCCGCGGCGGCATGGAACGCCGCAAAATTACAGTCGGGATAGCCGGTCATTGGCCCGGCGATGTAGATTCGTTTCTGCTCGCCCTGCGCCATCGCTCGCTCCTGTTGCCGATTCAGTTCAGGCTCACGCGCTCGAGCGTCGGGAACGGCAGTGGTTCTCCCGTGCGCTCCGCGATGCGAACGACGACCTTTCCGCCATCCACTACTTCCGCCCGCTCCAGCAGCAGCCATACGATCTGGCTGTCATCAAGGAACGCGCCGCCGTGCTGGAGCGAATCGCCGATCGCCTTGAACGTGTTGTCGATGTCGCGCTTGCGGCGATCGGGCGGGTAGAGCTCAACGTGAATGGCCAATCGCCCCGACTGCGGCGTTACGCCGGCGGCCTTGAGAAACGCGCCGACCTGCTCGCGATAGGCGCGACCGCGCCGACTGATGAGCATCCGGCCGCGCCACATGCGCCAGTAGTGGTTCACGCTCGGCGGCCAGGGCAACGTGATGGTGGTCATCCTTGACCTCGCGAAGAATCCATTGCGTTTGCGCCATCACGCTGCCCGGCCAGACGTGCGCCGAGCGGACGACGGGATGTTTCAGCGCTTCCACGGCGGCGCACCGTTGGCGCCGGCCGTCGCCGCGGGTCGCCCCGCAAGGGCGTCCTTCTTGGCGTAGCCCTTGATGACGTTGCCCATCTCGCCGGTGTCGTCGCGCTTCTTCTGCCCGACCGTGATGACCAGCGGGATGTTGTGCAGCTCGACTGTGTCCTTCGGCGCGGGCACGCCGATGGCGCGGCAGATGGCGGAGAGTTCGGCACGCGCGATCTTCACCGTCGTCGCGTTTGGGTTGTCGAGATTGAGCCGCGTCCAGACCAGCCGGGTCTTGTACTCACCCTCGATGATCTGGAAGGTGAATTGCAGGTACTGTCCCACGCCCGACTTGGTGGGCTTCATCTCGCTCTCGGTGATCACGGCCAGGTACTTGCCGCTCGGCACCGGCTCGAATGCGAAGTTGGGATCGACCTCATTGGCGTTGAATCCGTTCAGTGTGGGCACGTTCAGACTCCTTGTTCAGCGGGTTGCTCTGCGGTTGCCAGCGGGTTTTCGCCGCGCGCAAACGCGGCGTAGACGCTGTAATCCAGCGGGATTTCGTCCGGGAGGTTGAGGCGGTTCTTGGCGACGTGCGCCGGGCGCTCGGTCGTGCGGATGACCCGCTCGCCGGTGCCGATGCCCTGCACGCGCTTGCGGCCGAAGCCCTCGTCGGTCGTCTTCGTGTGGATCGCGTAGGTCGCGAACACCACCTCGTCGCACCATTCCTGGACCAGCGCCGAGGCCTGCTTGTGCAGCCGGGGCGAATAGCGGTCGTAGGTGTCGGTCTCCGGGTTGGCGAAACGCTCGATTTGGGCGTGGGCCAGCAGGATGACCGTCATGCCGCGCTCGTTGCGAAGCGCGTCCAGCCCCTGGAGGACTTCGCGCCAATTGGTGAGCGCGAAGACGTAGCCCTTGCCGTAGGGGATGTCCTCGATCGATTCGACGCCGCGCTTCTTGCAGACATCGGCGAAGATCAGCCGTTCAAGCCAGTCGGCGGAGTCGATGACAACGGTGCGGTACTCGTGCTCCTCGCTATAGAGCGCCGATAGTGCCGCGATCACGTCGGTGTACTGAATGGCGACGGGGAACTTCTCGCACTCGATGGTGCCCAGACCGTCTTCCGTTTGCACGAAGATCGGCCGCTCGGCCATCGAGCCGAACGTGCTCTTGCCGACACCGTGGACGCCGTAGACCAGCGCCCGGCGCGGCGCGACTGTCTTGCCGCGCTGAATCTGATTGAGCAGTTTCATTCGTTCTCCTTCTGCTTGCGTCGTGAATGCGGACATGGGGCCGGTCCAGGGAATCCCAACCGCGCTCGGCATGACGTGAAGCGCGGCCACGCCATCCGGCCCCATGCCCGAACTCACGAACAGTGCTCTCCGTTCAACATCGCGAAACCTTCGGCCAGCCGGATATCGAATGGCCTTTCCTCCGGGCCTTCATCCGAGCTCGGGTCTTCGACCCGCGCCGCCCGTCTTTCCGCTGCATCCGCCAGCTCCCGACACTCGGCGCACATCTGCCCGTACTTCCTGGTGCGGCCATCGCACGCGTAACAGGTTGGGTATCCGTTGCCGTAGACTTCCGATGACAAGCGCCTTGGCATTGGTATCTCTCACAGGCGCTCGACCAACCGCAGTGACTCGTAGCGCGTAAACCAGTCGCCCCCTTCGCGGCAGCGCCGCAGGTCGGTCATGGCCTCCTCGTTCTCGCGCTGCGCCTGATCCAGCACCTTGGGCGCGACCTGCCACACGCCGCAGCGGAACGGTTCGCGCTTCTCGACCGCGACGATGTGGACGGGTAGGAGATGGCCGGAGGCGGCGGCGAGGATCGCGCGATAGAAGGCAACCTGGTGCAGGTAGCCGAACGCGCGCATCGAGAGCTCGAAGGAATCGAGTTCGTCGGCGGTCTTCAGATCGACAATGCCCCGCCCGTCGATGGGATTGATCCAGTCAATTCGCGCCTGACATCGCTGCCCGGCGTACTCGCAGCGAACCACACCTTCGGCCACGCCCTCGGCGAACAACTCCCGCGCGAAGACGTGAGCGCTGACCGAGGCCGCCATGTGCTCGACAAGCGCGGCGTGCGCATCTGCGAGCACGGGCTTGTTCTGCGCGGCGGCCCATTCGGCGAACGCCTTTGTTTGCGAACCGAACGGCTGGCCGGTCTTCGGGTTGATCGGGCCACCCACCGCGAACTCGCGCTCGTAGCGCTGCCGGCCCTCCAGGATCAGCGTGTGCGCCGCGCGGCCGACGATGTACGCCGTCGTGTCGCGCTCGGGCACGAGGCCCAGTTCCTTCTTGCGGTACAGCAGCGGGCAGCGACGAAACTCGTTCAGCGCGTGTGACGTCAGGAAGTCGCGACTCTTCGCGTGATAGATGTCCGCCGATTCGCGGATGAGCAACTTCGTCAGGTCGGTGGGTTTCATCAGTTCAACTCCGGCGCAGGCAACCAGACGAGGCTGGGATTCCCTGTGACGCTGCAGAGACGAGTCGGGCCGTTCTTCACCTGACCGGCGCGGCGCAGCTCGGGCAGACGCCGCGAGGGCGCGTGACGTTTCAGTCCCGCCGCCTCGGCAATCTCGGCCGCCGTTCTTCCAGGTGATTTCCAGACCTCGAGCAGGCACAAGTGCCGCTGACTCGCCGCGCTTTCAGAGATCGCGACTTCGTCCCCGGCTTCACGGGTCGTGAGGGGATCGGTCGTGCGTGCGATTGCTGTCACCAGCGGCTCTCCCGAGGGCATGCGTCGCGAACGAACATCGACGCTGCTACCCCGGTTATTTGCCGCTGCGGGCTTGGATTGCTGGGTCAAAGAGATGTGACCCAGCAAACACATATGTGGCACATATGGGCTGGGCGCTGTGCGACATGCGCGACCGATGCGCCACATCTGCGGCGCAGATGAGTTCTGCCGCGCAGCGCTCGGACTACATACCTGACCGTGTACGGCGCAGAGCATGAGTTGCGTGACGTCGGGAGCGACCCGACGCGACGTGGACATTCAGCGAGAAAGGCCCCTCATGCTCCCCAACCGCTACACAGGAATGGTTGAACCGAAGCTGGCTCGGCTCATCGTCAGCCGAGCGCGCCGCATGCGCCTGCGGCGGGACGAGATTGACGACCTGCAGCAGCAGATCGTCCCCGCGCTGGCGAACTTCAAGTTTGACGAAGCTCGCTCCAATGGAGCATCGCGGACCACGGCGCTGATCAGCGTGATTGACCTGCAGGTGAAGATGTACGTTCGCGCCAAGCGCCGCTATAGCCAACGTCTCGAGAAGCTGCACGCCGAGCCGAGTCGCTACGCCACGCGCGTCGTGGCCCGCCGCGTACCCGCCCCCGCCGAGCCATTGGACCTGCGAATCGACGTTGACGCAGCAATGGCGCGGCTCACCGAACGCGAGCGCGAGGTGTGCCGGCTGCTCGGCGACGGCTGGTCCATCCGGATCATCGCCAAGCGCCTGGGCTTTGGGCGCGACACGATCAACCGCGACATCGCCCACATCCGCGAAGTGTTCGTCGCTGCCGGGCTGAGAGCATGGGTCGATCCGAATGACGAGCAGGCCTGAAGGGCGGCGGGTAAACGCAATGCGAAATCCCGAGAATTCGACTGGACTTGCGGTGCGGATTGAGCAAGGGTGTGTTCAGCCCGCCGCGCCGCCGCGCCGTCCGCCGGGAGCGGCCTGGATCACGGACGAGGCGATCGCGGACACGCAGCGGGTATGGTCGCCGTACTACGGGCGAGAGTTGAACGATGCGGAGGCGATCGAGATTCTCATGAACGTCAGAAACCTCGCCGAGGTGCTGGTCCAGGCCAAGAGGAAACGCTGATGCAAAACGTCGTGATCTGGGCGCGCGTGTCATCGCGGGAGCAGCGGGAAGGCTACTCCATCGACGCGCAGCTGCGCGTCACCCGCGAAAAGGCGGAAAAGGAGGGCTGGACCGTCGTCCGCGAATTCGTCGTGGCCGAATCCGCCAAACGTGGCGCGGAGCGCTTGGTCTTCAACGAGATGTTGCAGTGGGTCCGCGCGAACGTCCGCAAGCTCAAGATCGAGTTCATCCTGGCCCACAAGCTCGATCGCGTCTGCCGCAACATGCGCGACGCGGTTCGCATGCAGGAACTCGAAGATACCTGCGGCGTGAAGCTCGCGTTCGTGGACAACCAATTCGGTCCGGGTGCGGCCGGCGCGCTGTCGTTCAACGTGATGGCCGCCGTGGCGCAGTACTACTCGGATAACCTGCGGCACGAGGTGCTCAAGGGCATCGAGGAGAAAGTCCGCCAGGGCTGGGCTCCGGGTCTCGCGCCGTACGGCTACCAGAATGTGCGCGGCAATCGTGACGAGCCGATCCAACCGCACTCCGTGAATGCTCTGGCCGTGCAGCGAATCTTCGAGCTGTACGAGACCGGCCTCTACACGTTCCGCGACATCGCACACGTGCTCGAGCGCGAGGGCTTCACGTACCAACCGAGTTACCCGCGCTTCCACCGCACGGCGCTGTCGTACATTCTCAACAACCGCTTTTACATCGGCATGGTCACGTTCCGCGGGCAGACATTCCCAGGCAAGCACAAGCCCATCATCGAACTGGAGGTCTTTGAGCGCTGCCAGGACCTGCTCAATGGAAAGAACCGCCGCGTGCGCAACGCCAACCACTACCTCGCCGGCGGCATGTTCGTATGCGCGCACTGCGGCTTCGGCATCACGGGCGAGCGAATCGTGCGCCGGATGAAGAGCGGCCGGGTCCACGAGTACGTCTATTACCGCTGCGGTAATCTCGAACCCGGCCCCGACCACCCGGTCGTCCGCTGGCGCGAAGATCGACTCGAGCAGGCCATTGCGAACGATCTATCGGCGCTGCGCATCCCCGACGACGAGCGCCGCGATTGGTTCCGCCGCCACTTGGCCGTCGCATGCGACGATCAGAACCGTGTGCGCGAAGAACAGAACCGGCTGTCGCGCAAGCGCCTGACCGAGCTCGAACAGGTGCAGCAGCGGCTGTTGGACGGGTATCTGGCCGGCGCGATCGACAAGGATGCGTTCACCGCCAAGACGGCCGAGATCAAGATCGAAATGGAGCGCGTCCGCGAACGCCTGGCCGACGACAAGGCCCGTGGCGCGGACGTTGGGGAGCACGTCCTGGCGCTCTTCGACTTCGCCCAACACGCGGCCAGTGAATGGACCGTTTCTGGAAAGGACGTCCGCCGGGCGATCCTCGGCCGCGCGTTATTGAAACGCTGCCTTGGCGGCGCAAGTCTCGTAACCACAAAGAGAAAGCCGTTCGACGTGCTCGCCGAACGGCCTCTTTTCGATAAGAGTCGGGGCGACTGGATTCGAACCAGCGACCTTCTGGACCCAAACCAGACGCTCTGATCCAGGCTGAGCTACGCCCCGTCTGTATGGCATTCTAGCGTGAATCCGCTGTTCGGCGATCGGCCGCTACGGACATTCCGTGCCGAAGCGCGCCAGCACGATCGCCAGGTCGCTCAGGCCCGTCTGAAGGTCGCGGTCCGGATCGCTGGCCGGGTCGAAGGCCGGATCGGCATTGCTGCGGCCGAACGCGCCGAGCAGCCGCACCAGGTCGGCCACGTCGACGTTCAGATCGCCGGTCAGGTCGGCCAGGCATTGGCACTCGTCGGGGATTCCATCGTGATTGAGGTCCGCCGAGAGCTGCTGCGCGATGTCGAGCGAATCCGCCGTGCCGTTGCCGTTGCAGTCGTACTCGCCGATGCGAAGGAAGTAGATGTCCTGCTCGCCGCTGAACGTCGCGCTCCAGGCGACGCTCGCGCCGACGTTGTCGGAAACGACCTGGTAGTAGTCGCCGATCTTGTTCTGATTCGGCCAGCCGAGGTAGCTGTCGAACGGATTGGAGACCGCCACGCTCGGCGACCACGTGCTGCCGCCGTCGCTCGACGAGGAATAGCGCAGCTCGGAAATTCGCACACTGCCGCCGGCGGTGGTGTCGCACCAGATCGCGTCGAGGCGGCCGTTCGGCGCGACGCCCAGCGTCCCGAACCACTGCCACGAAGTCGTGGAGCCGTCGTCGTTCACGCGGATCGGCGCGCTCCACGTCGCTCCGCCGTTCGTGCTGCACACGAAGTGGACGTTCTGCGGGTCGGTTCCCACGGGGTCGACCGAGGCGAGCATGTAGATCGTCCCCCGTGCGGGGCCATCGGACGAATCGACGGCGATCCAGGGCTGCCCCAGCAAGCCGGCGGGGTTCGGCGTGCCGGAGGCGATGAACGTGAGCGCGCCGTTCATCGCGACGGCCGCGGATTGCTCGAAGACAATCGGCTGGGCGGCGTCGCGGGCCGAAGAGGACTTTACGACGAAAAACTGCGAGCGATTGACGATGTTGACGCCCGCGACGTAGACCGCGCCGTCGGGATCGACCGCCATCGTCGCCAAGGCCGGATTATGGGGGACGGTGGTCGGCGCCGAAAACGTCGCTCCAGCGTCGAAGGAGCGATTGAATATGTCCCAACCGCAGCAACTGTAGTCCGCGCGCCAGATGGTGTAGACGTTCCCGTCGCCGATGCCGCCGCTGCGATCGACCACGAGCCAGTTCTTGTCGCCGCCGCCGGCCCGCACGGGCGGGAGCCACGTCCGCCCGCCGTCGACGGATTTGAAGATGTCGCAGTCGAGCAAGGCGGTTCCGAAGAGGCTGTGGTAGAAAAACCGTCCGCTGGAATCGACGTCCAGCACGGGATCGGTTCGAAACTCGCCGGGCCCCAGCACGCCGGCGTTGGTCCACGTGTGGCCGCCGTCGCGGCTGTACGCCACGCCGGCTTCGCGAAAGTTCGACGAGATGGATGCGAACTGCCGCCAGCCGATCACCAGCCGGTTCGGCCGCGCTCGATCGACGCTCAGCGACGGTTCGTTGCCGGCGTCGCCGACGATGTTGAGCCCGTCGGCGTTCGTGTTTACCTGGATACTCTCAAACCCACCGCGCGTGCGAAGCGAGTAGGGTGCGATGGGGCCGAGCTGCTGAGCCGCCGCAGGGGCGGGGGCATCGAAGCCGATTTCGTGCGGCGGCGGCGGGGTCGGGTCTTGCGCGGCGCCGGTTCCGTTTGATGCAAAGGCGAGCGCGAGGAACCCCAAGTGTACGGCGCGCGGTGCGCGCCGCGGGTGGCTGTTCGTCATTTCCGATGCTCCCAGTGCGGGATTTGCCGTGCGAGCACCATTCTACCATGAACCGACCGTCGCAAGGATGGAATCCTGGCTGATTCGCCGAACGGGTACTGGTAAGGTTTGAGTGGTGCGGGCCTCCGTGCCCGCCGAAAACGGGCAGAGACGCCCGTTCCACTGGCAAACCTTACCAGTGCCGCCGAACGAGCAATGCACGTTATCGCCCGTTGATTGGTGTCCGCCCGCGGGACTCTTAGAATTGCCCGGCGATGGCTGTGCTTTGTCCTGCATCATTCGCCGACCTCGTCACGCGGCTGCACGCCGAGCCGGCGCAGCAGGACGCGCTGTTTGAGCTTCCACGGCGGCATTGGCATATTCCCGCGGCCGACGCGCTCGATTTGTCTGTTGATTTTCATGGCCACCGCGCGGGAAACCCCGTCGGGCCCGCCGCCGGCCCGCACACGCAGATGGCGCAAAACATCCTGCTCAGCTACGTGGCGGGGGCGCGAATCCTCGAGCTGAAGACCGTGCAGGTGAACGATCGCCTGACGATCGCGCGGCCTTGCATCGACATGACGAACGTCGGCTACAACGTCGAGTGGTCGCAGGAACTCACGCTCGCCGAGTCCGCCCGTGAATACGCCGCCGGGGCGATGCTGATCGAGATGTTTCGGCGATCCGAGTCGCTGACCGGCGGCGCGCTCGCCGGGCCGGCCGGCGACTGGCTGCTGGATTTGAGCGTGGGGTACAACTTGGCGGGGATCGAGAGCGCGGCGGTGCGGCGATTTCTCGATCAGATGCGCGACGCGACGACGCTCATCGAGCAGTTGCGGGCGGAAATCCCGATGCGTTGCTCGGCCCTGCGCGATCTGGACCATCGCACATGCCTGTCGACGAGCATCACGCTGTCGACGTTTCACGGCTGCCCGGCTGATGAGATCGAGCGGATCTGCGAGCGGCTGCTTGGGGCGGATTTCGACGTTGTGGTGAAGATGAACCCGCCGACGCTGGGGCGCGAGCGGCTGGAGCATTTGCTGCACGACGTGCTCGGCTATCGCGAGTTGACGGTGAATCCGGAAGCGTATGACGCCGCGATGTCGATGGCGGATTCGGTCGAGCTAGGCAGGCGGCTCCGGGCGACGGCGACACGGTGCGGGCGGCGGATCGGGTTCAAATTCGCGAACACGCTCGAAGTGATGAATCACCGATCGTTCTTTCCGTCTGATCAACGGGTGATGTACCTGTCCGGCCAGCCGCTGCACGTCATTGTCACGGAGCTGGCGCACCTGTTTCGCGAGGCGGTCGGGCCGGACGTGCCGATTTCGTTCAGTGCGGGGATCGATCAGCACAATTTCCCGCTCGCGGTCGCGTGCGGGTTCGTGCCCGTGACGACGTGCACCGACCTCTTGCGGCCGGGCGGATACGGCAGGTTGCCGGGCTATCTCGCGGCGCTGGAAACCGCAATGCTGCGGCTCGGTGCGCGGACGGTTGACGAGTACATCGTGAAGGTCACTCAGTCGCAGAACGGCGCGACGCCGGAAGTCGAGCGGTGGTCGGTCGCGGAGTGCGCGATGCGGAACACGGCCGCGGCGGCGGCGCTGGCGCGTCAGGGCGACCGCTATCGCGCCGAGCGGAACCGCACCGTTCCGCGGCGAGTCGATTCGCACCTGACGACGTTCGACTGCCTGACCTGCGACAAGTGCCTGCCCGTCTGCCCGAACGTCGCGAATTTTCTGTACCCAACGTCGGTGGAGGCGTTCGAGTTCCACGACGTGGTGGTCGACCCCGCCGGCGGAGTCAGCGAAGGCCCGGCCCGCAGGTTCGAAATTCGCGAGACGCTTCAGATCGCCTGCTACGCGGATTTCTGCAACGAATGCGGAAACTGCGATACGTTCTGTCCCGAATATGGCGGCCCGTACATCAAAAAGCCTTCATTCTTCGGCAGCGAGCGGAGCTGGCGCGAAGCCGCGCCGCGCGACGGGTTCTTCGTCGATCAGCCGGCGGTGGGGCGGCGGCGGATTCGCGGGCGGATCAAGGGGGTCGAGTACGAGTTGGTCTGCGGCGCCGGTCTGGCGGATGAATTCGACGACGGAGCGGTGCGGCTTGCGGTTATTCCCGATCGCCGCGTGGCGCAGAGCGTGTTGCGAAGGAACCACAGCGACGGCGCGCACAGCGTCGATGTGTGGGTGTATCACGTCATGCGGCATCTGCTCGACGGCGTGCTGAGTCCGCAGCGCGTCAACCAGATCAACTCAGCGTGGACCAACCAAACGTGAACGGAAAGCCCGCGACGCGTGTTGTGGCGATCATCCCGGCGGCCGGCGCGGGGAGACGGATGGGCGCCGTCAAGCAGCTCCTCGACGTCGACGGTCGCCCGCTGATCGAGCTGACGGTGAAGCCGTTCCTGCTTTCCGAAGCCGCCGCCGTCGTCCTCGTGACGCGCGCCGAAGTCGCGCGCTTGATTCGTCCGCATCCGAATCTGTTGATCGTCGTGCCGGACGGCGAATTGCCCGAGATGATCGACTCCGTGCGGGTCGGACTGCGCATTTCGCGGCAGCACCCGCAGTGCGTCGAAGCGAGCGGTTTCATGATCTGTCCCGGCGATCACCCGGGAATCCAGACCGCCGACATCAATCGCTGTCTGGCCGCCTTTCGGGCTGGCCCGCAGCAGGTTGTGATCGCGGCACGGGGCGGCCGACGTGGGCATCCGATCGTCTTTCCGGCCGCAGACGCCGCGTTTGTCGAATCGGCGGCGTGCGACAGTGGTCTGCACGCGCTGCCGCGGGCGTTCTCGAACCGGGTTGCGCTGGTGGAGTGTGCGTCGGAGGGCGTCGAGCGCGACATCGATCGGCCGGACGACCTGGACCGCTTTCGAACGTCGCGGGGTTCGGAAAACCGAGGGGGGTGATCCGCGACGGGTGCCGCCGCCTCGACATGTTCGCTCGAAAAGAACATGCGGCCGGCAGATTTCGCGGCGTCCGCGTATGCAAGTCGGCTCGACGCGCAGCCGATAGCGCCGACTGCGAAATTCGCGCAAAGGCGTGAATTCGCATTGCACCCGGCGGGACAACTTGTACGATGTTGTCGAGCCTGCGTTTGGTCGGCTCGCACTGAGGGCACCGGCGAAATGTCCAACAGCTATCGCATCGTGAAGACGCAACAGGGTTATGTCGGTTTTGTGGGAAGCGAGCGCGGATTGCGCCGCGTACACCTGCCGGAAAAAACGCAGGCCGCGGCACGAACCGCGATCCGGCAGTTCGATTCGTCCGCAGCCGCGGACGACGGACTGATGCCCGATTTGGCGGGCGCAATTCTGCGCTACTTCGCCGGCGAGCCCACCGAATTCAGCGTGCGGCTGGATTGGAGCGGGTTCAGCAACTTCGAGGTGGACGTGTGGCGGGCGTGCGCTCGCGTCGCCTACGGCGAGACAACCTCATACAAGTCGCTGGCCGAAGCGATCGGCTGTCCCGGCGCGGCCCGGGCGGTTGGGATGGCGATGGCGCACAACCCCTGTCCGATTGTTGTGCCGTGCCATCGCGTGCTGAAGAGCGACGGCGGGCTCGGCGGTTTCTCCGGCCCGGGCGGGATTCAACAGAAGCGCGATCTGCTCGATATGGAAGCTGCGGCCGTCGGCGCCACGGCGTAGGCGGGTGTAGCCAGAAACTCTGGCACAATCCGAGCCCTCAGCGCGGGCGTTGCCCGCAGCCCAAGCGCCGGCGCGCGGCAGGTAATGTAGCGGCCGGCGTCTCGCCGGCCGTAGACCGTCGAATCGGCGCGATCGGGGCGGCCTCCAATCTACGGCCTGCGAGACGCAGGCCGCTACCTCGCTCCGTGCATCGGCGATCCACACGCCGCCCGAAAAATCCTCTCGCGCCGCGAGGATTCTTCGGGAGATGAATCAAGCGCCAGCGCGCGGGTGTTTTTCAAGGATGACGCCCTTTCGCACAAACACCCGCGCGCTGGCGCTTGGGGTTCCGACTTGGGGATCTGCCGGAGTATTGAATTACACCCGTGTAGGCGCGGCCTTGAATTGGCCCTCGGGCGCGGCGCCGCTACCATCTCCATGATGAACGGGGCCGAAGAGCGGAGCGATTGTCCGCCCAATACGGAAAAGCTGAGTGAAACCGCCGGCGAGTTGAACGTCGCCGCGCTGTATCAGCGTCTCGGCGCCGTGGGGCCGCTGGCCATCGCCGCGTCAACGCTGCCCTTGGTCGGGCTCATCGCGATCATCAGTCAGCTGAACGCGGTGGCGCCGTGGCTGAAGTCGCACGATTCGCTCGGCGTGGCGATGTACGTCGGCGGTTTCGCGCTGCTGGCGGGGGTGGCGATTCTTCCGACGCACGCGGCGGCGATTCTGGGCGGCTGGGCGTTTGGGTTTGCGATCGGCTATCCGGCGGCGCTGGCGGGTTTTCTGGGCGGCGCCTTGTTGGGTTATTCCATCGCGCGACCGGCCGCGGGCACGCGCGTGACTGCCCTCATTTCCGAGCATCCGAAATGGAAGGCCGTTTATGACGCGCTGCTCGGAAGCGGGGTGCTGAAATCGCTGCTGATCGTCGCGTTGTTGCGGCTCCCGCCCAATTCGCCTTTCGCAATCACAAACCTCGTCTTCGCGGCGACGCGTGTGCCGCTAATCCCCTTTGCGGTCGGCACGCTGCTCGGCATGGCCCCCCGAATCGGGCTGATCGTCTGGGCGGCGCATCAGGCGTCGGCGTTGGATTTGAAGGCGGGTCCGGGCCGCTGGACCCTTGCCATCGGCATCGCGGTCACGCTCGCCGTGCTGGCCATCGTGGGTTCGCTCGCGAAGCGGGCGATCGATCGCGTCACGGCGGCGAGCGGCAAATCCAATCAGTAGCGGGCAATTCGAAGCTGCGTCAGATCGATATGTCGTTACTCGCAATCGCAAGCCTTTTCACGGCGGATTCATCAATCTCAACGCCGAGTCCCGGACCAATCGGCGGCTTGGCGCGCCCGCCGAAGCCGAACTGCACGGGCTTTCGCACGATGTCATCCCGCAGCAGCCAGCGGCCGAACGCGCCCTCGGCGAATCGCACGTTGGGAAACGCGCGCAGAAAAGCCATCCCGGCGGCGGAGAGCAGGCTCGTCTCGCCCACGAGGCATCCGAGCTGAACGCCGACGCCGCGCGACGCCGCCAGCGAAGCCATCCGCCACGCGGGGATGAGCCCGCCTGTCTTTGCAATGCGGACATTCAAGATGCCCACGCCGGCGTCGATCAGCCGCTGTGCGTCAGCTTGCGTGAGTAGCGACTCGTCGGGCATGAGCGGGATGCGGGTCTTTCGCGCCAAATCCGGCAAAAGACGGTCATCGCCGAGCGCCAGCGGCTGTTCGAGCGCGCAGACGCCGCAGCGCTCCAGCAATGGTAGTGCGGCGATGGCCTCGTCCAGCGACCAGCCGCCGTTGGCATCGGCACGCAGTGTCGTTTCGCCGCGTGAAATCGAATTGCCGAGGACGACGGCTGCCGCCATGAGCCGCCGCTCCCAGTCGGGCACGGCGACTTTGATCTTGAAATCGCGCAGGCCGTAGGCGCGCTGAAGGCGGAGCAGCCACTTGAGCTTGCTTGTACCTCGGCCGATGACGATTCCCGAATAGCGCGGCTTGCTCGGCTGATCGGTCGGACGGGCCAGGCCGGCGAATTCTGCGGCGTCGGACGCGGGACGGCCGTAAACGCGGCCGGCGAGATCGATCAGAGCCAACTCGACGGCGGCTCGCGCTGCAAGAATTCCGCGGCCTGCGCATTCAAAGGGCAGCGCCGCCGCCCGCGAGATCGCTTCGTCGAACGAACTCGCCGAGAAATCGCGCAGCGCCGCCGCCAGGTCTGCAACGATTGTCTGCTCGACCGATTCCGCGGTTTCGCCGGTGACGTACGGCCGGGCCAGCGTCTCGCCCCAGCCCGACACTTGATCGTACGGACGCGCGGCGTCCAGCGCGACGATCACCGGGTCGGCGACATCCCGCGCCGCGGCGGCGTGCTCGAATTTCAGCCGCAGCGGCACTCGCAGCCGAAACACGCGCAGCCGTCGGATTCGCAGGGTGTCAGGCATGCTGTCGTTGCAGGCGGATCGTCATGAACTCGGCGCGGTCAGCGCCCGAAGAGGAAAATCCACGTTCTCGTATCCGTTCGCGCGGCCGAGCTCCACGGCGGCGCTCGCAAGCGACTCCGGGGCGCTGTCATGCGGCATCGTCATGGCGTAGGTGCGTTTGCCAAGCTGGTCGACGGCGACGCTCGCGATGCCGCTCAGCACCGGCCCGCTGGTCGCGGCCAGCAGCTTGCAGACGCCGCGCTCCTGCTGGGCCAGCAGGTTTGCGACGAACGTCTCGGCGCTGGCGGCTGTCTCGGCGAGGGCGACGCGCGAGTCCGGCCCGGCGGAATGCTGGAGCAGCGACACCGCAAGCGGATAGTCGGCCCGCGTCACCGGCCGGATGACGGGCTCGCCGACCTGCGTTGGGTGCGGCGTCGGGCTGACGTGCGAAAGCGCCCGCATCATCGCCACGTGGGTCGGGTTTTCAGCCGGCCACTGGTGCAGCCTGCGAAAGCCGAAATTTTCGAAGATCGCCGAGGCGAGCTGCGGCGGCGTCGTGAGGTACAGCCATTTGCCGCCGGTCATGTCGAACCACGAAAGCAGCGTCTGGAGCAGCGACCGCGCGAAACCGCGCTGGCGATGGTCCGCGCGCGTGAGCAGATCGCCGAAGACGCCGACGTCTTCCGAGCGGCGGATGCAGGCGAACGCCAGCGTGAGCGAGCCGTTGGGAATCACGGCGAAGGCGTCGTTGGCGCCTTCGAGCCGGTCGCACACGCGGCCGTGCAGGTCGGCCATCAGGGCGGCGTCGGCGTTTTCGAGCAGCGCGGAGACGGAATCCCAGCGGGTCGGCGAAGGCGGTATGACGAGCAAAGGCTTCATTGCGGCGAACCCATTTCCCAATCGTGCGGGGCCTTTCCGGAGCCCTGCGGCAAGTGGGAATGCTACTCGGTTTTCGATGCGCAGGCAGTGGGGCAGGCGCATCGGAGGCGAGAGCGCGTGAAGCCGAGTGATCGCGCCCTCACCCCAGCCCTCTCCCGGATCACCGGGAGAGGGAGTGTTGGGCTGCGCCTTCGTTCAGCAGAGGGTGTGGCTGTCGATTTTGGCGGGAGGGAAATCCGAGCCCTCAGCGCGGGCCTTGCCCGCAGCCCACGCGCTGACGGTCGGAGGGAAAATGTAGCGGTCGGCGTCCCGCCGGCCGTAGAGCGTGGAACCGTCCCCGCGATCCGGATTCGCTCGAATTCTACGGCCTGC
>JACRLV010000172.1:7902-16183 GCA_016235145.1 Planctomycetota bacterium | reverse complement strand
TCGTCGTGCTCAAGGAAGCTCGAAACGTGACGTATAAGAGCTTCATCGCGCCCGGCCGGGTTCTTGTGATCGAGTCGACGTGCAAGGAGCTGACGCCGGAGGCGAGCGTCTTTCAGGCCAGCGGAAGCGTCGACGGCCGGGAGATTGTGAAAGGGCGGCTGACGCTGCGGCACTTGAGCCTGGCGGCGACGGACGCGGGGATGAGCGAAGTGGACGACGCGATCCGCGAGCGCATGCGCGGGCTGCTGGCCCTGTTGTGGGCGGGCCGGCCGGCCGGGGCTGCGGCGGCATCGCAGGTGGGATGAACGACCGGCGCGGTCGAGTGGAGGAATCGCTAGATGCCAATGTCCAAGGACGAAATTTTCGACAAGGTGAGGGCGACGCTGGTCGACGCGCTGAGCGTCGACGACGACGACGTGCGGGCCGACGCAACGGTCATGGGCGACCTCGGCGCGGAATCGATCGACTTTCTCGACATCGTATTCCGGCTGGAGAAGACCTTCGGCATCAAGATCCCGCAGGAAGAGCTGATGCCGCGGGACATCCTGCAAAACCCCGACTACGTCGTCGACAAAAAGCTCAACGCCGCGGGCCTGGCAGCGCTCAAGAAAGCGATGCCGCACGCCGACCTCACGAACTTCGAGAAAAGCCCCGAGATCGACCGACTCGCCGAGGTCTTCACGGTCGGGGCGATCGTCAAGTTCATCGAGGCGAAGCTGGCAAGCAAATAGGCAATGGCGAATGGCGGGCAGCGAAGATCGAGAAGCGAGACGCGAGTAGCGAGAAGCGAGATCGGAAATCCGCTGCGCTGAGCGGCGACCCGAGCTTCGCTGCGTATCGCTGAAAGATCGGCTCGGTTCGATTTCGCTCTTCGCTTCTCGGTTTTCGGTTCTCGTGGAGGCTTTGTGCGCTGGATCTGGTTCGACCGATTCGTGGAGTTCGAGTCCGGCAAGCGGGCGGTCGCGGTCAAGAACGTGACGCTCGCTGAGGACCATCTGCACGACCATTTTCCCGGCTACCCGATCATGCCGCACAGCCTGATGATCGAGGGCATGGCCCAGACCGCCGGAATTCTGGTCGGCGAAGCCCGCGGCTTCAGCGAAAAGGTGATCCTCGCCAAGGTGAAGCGGGCCGAGTTCTTCACCCTTGTCCGCCCGGGCGACACGATCCGCTACCAGGCGACGGTGGACGGCGAGGTCACCGCCTCCGGCGCCAGCACGACCGGCAGAATTTTCGTGGGCGAGGAGCCGGTGGGCGAGGTCGATCTGGTGTTCTCGCACATCGACAAGAACATGAGCGGCCTCGAATTCCCCGAGGAGAATTTCGTCTTCACGGGCGAGTTTCAGGCGCTGCTGAAGACCTACCGGCAGCAGGGCGGCGCGAAGGTGGCGCTATGAGGCGAATATCCAATGGCGAATGGCGAATGGCGAATAACGGAGCGACGCTCGCTCCCGACTGGATAGAATCGCTCATGCTGCGCAAAGAGCTGACCGAATTCCGATCTCGCTTCTCGCTCCTCGGTTCTCGCTTCTCGCGCTTTACAACTCGTTATTCGCTACTCGCCATTCGGAATTCACTTTTCGCCATTCGCCATTCGCAATTGTCTATTCTTAGAGGGGTCTGCGCGTGAGCGATCGTCGCGTGGTCATCACAGGTCTCGGGCCCGTCACTCCGATCGGAACGGGTGCGGCTGATTTCTGGAACGCCCTGCTCGAAGGCCGCAGCGGCGTACGGCGGCTCCAGGCGTTTGATCCGTCAGGATTCGATTCGCAGGTCGGCGCCGAAATCGACGGCTGTACCATCAACGACGCCGTGCCGAAGGCGTATCGCAAGGCCGGCAAGATCATGGCCCGCGACATCGTGCTCGCGGTAGTCGCCGCCCACAAGGCGGTGTCGGACGCCGGCCTGGTCACCAAGTGCCTCATTGAGCGCGGCGACTGCCCCGGACCGACCAACGTCGACAGCACGCGGCTGGGCGCCAACATCGGCGCGGGCCTGATTTGCGCCGATCTGTCCGAGCTTTCCGAGGCGCTGAGCAGCGCCGGCGTCGACGGCGTGTTCAGCTTCGCCAAGTGGGGCACCGAGGGCATGAACAACCTCACGCCCCTGTGGCTGCTGAAATTCCTGCCCAACATGCTCGCCTGCCACGTGACGATCGTGCACGACTGCCAGGGGCCGAGCAACACGATCACCTGCGGCGAAGCGTCGAGCCATCTGGCGATCGGCGAGGGCTTCCGCACGATCCAGCGCGGCACGGCGGACGTCATGATCTGCGGCGGCGCCGAAAGCAAGAACAACCCGATGGCGCTGATTCGGCAGTCGCTCGCGCACCGGCTGAGCCGCCGCAACGACACGCCGGCGGCGGCGTGCCGTCCCTTCGGAAAAGACCGCGACGGCACGACCGTCAGCGAAGGCGGCGGGCTGGTTATTCTGGAAGAGCTCGCACACGCTCGGAAGCGCGGGGCGCGAATCTACGCGGAATTGGTCGGCTTCGGCGCCAGCAACAACGCCGGACCGCCCCTGCCGCCCGCGAAGCCGCCGGCGGACGGGCGCGGCGCGCTGCTCGCGGCGAACAAAGCGATGCGCGATGCGAGAATCGACGCCGGTCAGATCGACCTGGTTTCGGCATTCGCGGCGGGCTTGCCGGACCATGACGCTTCGGAAGCCGCCGCGATTCGAAGCGTGCTGGGCGCCAAGGCCGGCCAGACCCCCGTGCTGGCGGTCAAGGGCGGCCTCGGCAACAACGGCGCCGGCAGCGGTGCGATCGATTTCATCGCCACCGTGCTGGCGGTTCACAACGGAACCGTGCCGCCGGCGGTCAACGGCGAGCACGCGGATCCGACGCTCGGAATCCGGTTGAACATCGGGAAACCGGTGGACGCCAACGCCGGCTGCGCCCTGTCGCTGGGTTACGCACTCGGCGGCGGCCAGAACGCGGCGCTCGTGGTGAAGCGGTGGAGAGAATGAGAAGCGAGAATCGAGATCAGAGAAGCGGGAAGCGAGAATCAAGATGAGGAGATTCGACGATGCGTATTTCCGAATTTCGCTTTTCGCTTTTCGCTTCTCGCTTTTCTTTTGAGGTGCTTTGATGCGTCGCCGTGTCGTCATCACCGGAATGGGTTGGGTCACCCCGCTGGGGACCGAGATTGACGCCGTCTGGAACCGCCTGCTCAAGGGCGAGAGCGGAGTTGCGGCGACGTCGAACTTCGACGCGCGCACCTATCCGACGACTTTCTCGGCGGAAGTGAAGGGCTTCGAGCTTCAGAATTTCCTGAAGGACCGCTACGAGCCGCACAAGACCGCCGCCCGAAATGCGAGATTCGCGCTGGGCGCCGCCGAAATGGCCTGGGCCGACGCCCGTCTGAGCCCGTCGCACGGCGTGCCGCCGGACATGGTCGGCGTGTACCTCGGCGGCGGCGAGGGGCCGATCGATTTCGACAATTTCACCTCTGCGGCCGTGGCCGGCTGGAATGTGGAGAAGCGCGCCCTCGACTCCGCGAAATGGGCGGAGGTCGCCTACCGGCACATGAACGTCGTCCGTGAACTGGAGCAGGATCCGAACTGCGCCGCCGGACATCTCGCGTTTCGCTTCAATGCCCAGGGCCCCAATCTCAACACGCTCACCGCCTGCGCCGCCAGCACGCAGGCCATCGGCGAAGCGACCGAGATCATCCGCCGCGGCGACGCGGACATCATGATCTCGGGCGGCGCGCACAGCATGATTCACCCGCTCGGCGTGACGGGCTTCAATCGCCTGACCGCGCTGTCGACCCGCAACGACTCATGCGTGACGGCGTCGCGGCCGTTTGATCGCACCCGGGACGGCTTCGTGCTCGGCGAAGGCGCCGGAATCCTGATCCTCGAAGAATACGAGAGCGCCAAACGCCGCGGCGCCCGCATCTACTGCGAAGTGATGGGCTACGGCTCGACGGCCGACGCGTTCCGCGTCACGGACATTCACGAAACCGCCCGCGGGGCTTCGGCGGCGATGCGGGCGGCGATCACCGCCGCCGGCCTGACTCACGCCGACATCCATTACATCAGCGCACACGGCACTGGCACCGAGGAAAACGTCGAGCTCGAATCGCTGGCGATCCGGACGGTGTTCGTCGCGAATGCTCGAAACGTGCCGGTCAGCAGCATCAAGAGCATGATGGGCCACCTAAAACGACACGCTGGTGGTTCGCGCCCTGGCGTGATCCGGCGCACCGAATCCGTTTCGATCGAGATATTCATGCGCGGGGTGGCACGGTCAAGCTGCCGCGCCGCAGCGACGTGGTTCGCGGTTGCGGCGCTCGCGGCAGCTTGGCCGGGCAAGCGCGAGGATGCTCGATCGCGCGAAAACACGGCCAAGCGGTCGCGATGCGCGTGCTCGAAGTCAAGAGTCTTTCGGCGCGACCGCTTGACCGTGCCACCCGACCGCGATCAGGACATGTGGGGTCGCCTCCGGCCAACCCCATTCGCATTTTGTAGGGTGGGCTCAGCCCACCACCGCCCGCTGCGCCGCGAGGAGCTTTCTTGCCGCATCGAGCTGCTGGTGGCCGCCGACCAGGACCAGCACGTCGCCGACGTCCAGCACGAATTCCGGGCCGGGCGTGCCGATCGGCTTTCCGCCGCGCGTGACGGCGATGATGGTCACGCCCGTGCGCGCCCGCAGCTCGGTGTCGCGGATGGCGCGGCCGACGAAGGGGCTCGATTCGTCCAGCAAGTAGGTCTGCGTGACGGCGGTTTCGAGCAGGCGGGCCCATTCCTGCCGGGCCATGCGGTCGGTCGGCCGCCCGCGTAGCATTCCGTATCGCCCGACGCGCACCAGCGCGATCTGCTGCTCGATGACGTTGGACGGGACGCTGAACTCGCGCAGCAGGTGGGCGAAAATCTCGATCGAAGTCTCGAATTCCTCGGGAATCACCTGGCTCGCCCCGAGCTTGTACAGCTCATCCAGCTCGTGCACGAAACGCGTGCGGACCAGCAGGTGCAGGTCGCTCCGCCTGGCGCGAATCTGGGCGATGATCCGCCGCGTCGCCTGCAAGTCGTTGATGAGAATTGCAACCGCCCGGGCTCGCGCCAGGCCGGCGTGCTCGAGAATCGTCTGGCGGGCCGCGTCGCCGATGAGCACGGTCGCGCCGGCGGCCCGGGCCTCGGCGGCCAGCTTTGGATTCATCTCGACCACCACGTGCCTGATGCCGGTCGCCCGCAACACGCTCACCAGGTTGTGCCCGTTCAGGCCGTAGCCGACGACGATGACGTGTCCGGAAAGCGAAGCGGCGCCGCCCTCATGCGCATCGGCAAAACGGGCCGCGCTGGGCGAACGCGTCAGCGCCAGCGCCAGCGGCGCCCCGAGCGGCACGAGCATCGCACCGAAGATCATTGAACCCACGGCGCACGACACGAACAGGTCGAGCAGCTCCGCGGGGACCAGATTCACATCCGCCGCCTGCTTCCCGATGATGTAGCCGAATTCGCTGATCGTGGACAATCCGATGCCGACGATGATTGCCACGCGGCCCGGCCAGCCGACAGTCCGCACGCCCGCCGCTCCGAACAGCGCCTTGCCGATCATCGCCGCGACGATCGCGAGCGCAACCACCAGCGCGTGCGACTGCACGAAATGCAGATCGACCAGCATGCCGATCGAAATGAAGAACAGCGCGTTGAATACCTCGCGCAGCGGCAGGATTTCGGCGAAGAGCTGGTGCCGCAGGTCGGTCGAGGCCAGCAGCAACCCGACGATCGCCGCTCCCAGCGCGGGAGACCAGCCCGCCGCGCCGGCGGCCCACGCTCCGCCCGAGGCGGCGACGACCGCGAAGAGCGTCATCGTCTCGCGGCCCGCGTCGCGCACGACCGCCCGCACAAGCCACGTGAGCAGAAACCGCGCCGCGACGGTCGCCGCCACGAGCCCGCCGAGCGCCATCGCGGCCCGCCCGAGCGCGGCGGATTTCTCGCCGATTCCGCCCAGCACCGGCAGGAGAATCATGGCCAGAACGGCCGCCACGTCCTGAAGCAGAAGAATGCCTGTAGAGACGCCGCCCGCGGCGCTTTCGGATTCGCCCCGATCGCTGAGTTGCTTCAGCACGATCGCGGTGCTGGCCGGGGCGGCGGCCAGCCCGAGCAGCGACGCCGCGAGCAGCGGGACGTCCATGAACAGGTGCAGCCCGGCGGCGATCGCCGCAGTCGAAGCGCCCATCTGGATCGCCGTGGCGACGACCAGGCGCGGTCCGGCGTGGATCAGCGGCGCCGGCGACAGCTCCAGCCCGACGGTGAACAGCAGCAGGACCAGGCCGAAATCGGCGAAGGCGTGGACGTCGCTCTCGCGAACCAGCTCGAAGCCGGACGGGCCGATGAGAATGCCGGCGATCAGAAAGCCGACGATCGCGGGCGCGCGGAGCAGGCGCGCGGCCAGCGACGCAGCCAGGGCCGTGCCGAGAATGACGGCCGCGTCAGCCAGGAATCCGATCGACTCAGGCATCGCAGGATCCTCGCGTTTCGCCGCACCAGGCGACTGCGGGGATTGTGCGTGAAATCGTGAAAAAGTGAAAACGTGAAAACGGAAAGGCGTGCCGCCCCTCGCGTTCTCACGTTTTCACATTCTCACGTTCGCGCGCGGCGTTACGCCGTCGCGAGCCGCGCCTGGTAGGCTTTCTCTTCGTCGCTCGAAACCATGCGCCAGAGCAGCAGCGGCGAGGCGATGGCCAGCGTTGAGTACGTTCCCGTGATGCAGCCGATGACCATGCAGAACGTAAAGCCCCGGATGCCGATGCCGCCGAAGATGTACATGGCGATCAGGGTGAGCATGACGGTGCCGGTCGTCAGGACGGTCCGCGAGAGCGTCTCGTTGATGCTGCGGTTGACCACGTCGATCGTCTCGCGTCCGAGCCGGCCGCGCGTTTCGCGGACGCGGTCGAAGATGACGATGGTGTCGTTGATCGAGAAGCCGATGATCGTCATGATCGCGGCGATGATCGTCATGTCGATTTTGAAGTCTTCGATCAGCAGCAGCGAGCCGATCGGGTGGTTGACGCCGCCGACCCAGCCGCTGATGCCGATGAACGACAGTGCGATGCACACATCGTGCACCAGCGCGACCACGCCCGCCACGCCGTAGCGCATCTTGCCGAATCGCACCCACATATAGGCGATGATCATCAGCCAGCTCAGTCCGACCGCGACCAGGGCCTTGTTGCGCGATTGCGAGGCGATCTGCGGCTTAAACGACGTGACGCGCCGCAAGGTCTGCTCGTTTTCGAGCGCGGCCTGCACGAGGGCTTTTTCCGGCATCGCGAACTCGCTGGCCCACAGCGACGCGTCGCCGCTATACGGGTGTTTGTCGTCGACCACCGCGACCACCACGCTGCTGAACAGCGGATGGCCGTCCTCGTTCTTGGCCCCGGTGGGCGTAACGCCGAACAGCTCGATCGTGCGATAGGGAATGTCGGCATAGTCGGGCTGGAGCCGCATGTTCCGCAACCGGGTGCGAAGCACGTCCACGTCTTGCGGCGGGTTGAGCTCGTCCAGGTAGATCGCCGCCCCGTTGACGAAGTCGGTCAGATTGCCCTGCACGCCGGGCGGCATGCCCGGGAGTTCGGCCAGCGATTTCTCAGTGATCGGGTAAGGCTGGTCTCCATTGCCGTGAAACACATAGGTGACGCGCGGCTTGGTATCGAGCTTGTCGCCGAGAGCCGAGACCAGCGCGTATTGGACCAGCTTCTTGTTGCCGCAGACCGTCGTGATGCTCCAGGCTTTTCCGCCGGTCTGAGCGCCGACGTCGCGGACCTGTCCGATGTTGGCGCGGCGGACGTTTTCGCCGTCGCCGGGCAGGCTGTCGCCGGTGTTGTCGGCCAACGCGACGATTGCGTTGCGGAGCGATTCCGCGGTGACCTCATTCTTGACGCGAAGGATGACGGCGTCTTCGCCGCCGGGGGCCACCTGCGCGCCGACGCGCGGCTGAAGCAGCTTGCCCGATTCGCCGGATTCGAGCGGCTCCGCCACCATTGCCAGCAGCAGGGGCGCGCTGACGCCCGGCGCCGAAACCTTGAAAGCCGCCGGCTCGCCTTCGATCGGCGAAACGGTCGCCTGGGCGAGCTGACGACCGGCGTTTTCGATTTCCGTGCCGGCCGCTTCGATCAGCCCGCGGAGCTTGGCGTCGTCGAACTGATCGTTGAACGCCTTCTTGATCTGCACCTCGGCGTTGACGCCGCCGAGGAACTCCACGTCCATCGTGTCCTTTGCGCCGCGCATCACCAGCAGCGCGAGCCCGACGACGTTAATCACAACCGAAAGCGGG
>JACRLV010000172.1:0-7880 GCA_016235145.1 Planctomycetota bacterium | reverse complement strand
GCGGGATGAAGATGCGGCGTTTGCCGTACCAATCGATGTTGGGCACGCCGATGAGCTTCATCATCTTCAGGTCTTTGATCAGGTTGTAGCGAGTCAGGACGGTGAAGACGACGCGCGTGACGAACACGGCGGTGAAAAGGTTGAGCACGACGCCCCAGCCGAGCGTCAGGCCGAAACCCTTGATCTCTTCGCTGCCGACGTAGTAGAGGATGGCGCAAGTCAGCAAGGTCGTGACGTTCGAGTCGAAGATGGTCGAGAACGCTTTTTCGTAGCCGTTCTTGATGATCATCCGCAACGAGCTGCCGCGCTCGCGTTCCTCGCGCATGCGCTCGTAAATCAGCACGTTGGCGTCGACCGCCATGCCGACGCCGAGAATCACGCCCGCGATGCCCGCCAGATTGAAGCGGGCGCCGAGCATCGCCATGGCGGCCAGTACCAGGAGCACGTTCATCAGCAGCGCGACATTGGCGACCATGCCGGCGACGGCGTAGTAGCCGATCATGACGACGAGCACCAGCGCCAGGCCGACCAGACCGGCGAACAACGCTTGGCGCAGGTTCTCTTCGCCGAGGCTCGAACCGATGGTTCGTTCGCTGATCGGCGTGTCCTTGAGCCGGCCGGGGAGCGAACCGGCCTGCATGGTCTGAATCAGGTAGCGGATCTTGTCGGCGGAGAAATCGCCGGTGATCTCGCCGGATGTGCCGATTTCAGACTGGATATTCGCGGACGAGTAGGCCACGTCATCGACGAAGATGCAAAGCTGCCGGCCGATGTTCCGGCGCGTCAGCTCGCGGAACTGGCTGCCGCCGACCGCGTCGAGCTGGAAATTGACGCTGGGGCGGCCGCGCTGGTCGCGGCTGGCGTGGGCTCCGACCAGCTTCCAGGGACGTCCGCCGCCTTTGGTCGCCAGCAGGCCGTCTTCCGGCTTTCGGCTGGACAGGACGTACCAGTCCGAACCCTTCTTGTCGATTACGTGATATGGGAAGGTCTTCGGATCAAGCTTGTTCAGTTCCGCCAGGGTGTTCAGGGTGAAGAACGAAAGCGGGTTGTCGATTCGGAACCACTGCTCCGTGTCGTTCTGCTGCGGCCGCGGTCCCTCGCGGGCGAGCTGCTCGCGGTAGCGGTCATACTTCGTGACGTTGTCCGCGGGGGGCGGCTCCACCAGAATGCGGAACTCCAGCACGCCGGCGCCGCGCAGCAGGCGGATCAGATCCGCCGAGCCTTCCAGCAGCACGCGCTTGGCGCGCCACCCGTCGTACTTTTCGACCACCGCGGCGATCTGCGGTTCGAGGTGGGCGTAGGTGCTTCGGCGTTCCGCGAGACCGTCCTTGCGGGGTTTTGCTTTCTCATCCATATCGAGCACGTCGCGCAAGCTGGTCAGATCGATGTTGTGTTTGAAGAGCGCCTCGTTGGCGTCTGCAACGTCGGCTTCCGCGTCGCTCAGCTTGGTGCGAATCGCCTGATAGGCTTCGTCGCTCGGCTGCGATCCGGCCGGCTGCGTGGCCAGCGCCGCGCGGACGGCCGCGAGCGCCATCTCGCGGGCATCGGCCGCCGCCACGGCCTCCTGCAAGTCCTTGCGGCGCTGGTCCTGGACCTCCGCGAGCCGCGTCAGGTGCTTGTTCAACTCGTCGCCGGAATAGGTCTTGGACAGGTAGTCCTTGACCGCGGAGTCGTCCAGCAGCTTGTTCATCTCCGCTTCGCGGCTTTCCGCCGGCGCGGCCCCGATGGCGCTGATCTGCGAGGGCTTCAGGTTGCGCGCACTCAGATCGTCCAGCGCCTTCTGGAACTCCTCTTTCAGCCGCGCGTTTTCCGCCGGCGGCAGCGGCATCTGCACTTCCAGGCGGTTTCGCCCGACGACGCGCCACACGAGGTCGTACACGCCCTGCGGGTCGACGCGCCGCTGAAGCAGTTCCTTCATCTGCTCGGCCAGCAGCGGGTTGTTCTCGCCCGGCTCCTCCTCGATCTCGAAAATCAGCGAGGTGCCGCCCGCGATGTCCAACCCGGGCAGCAGCCGCTTGCTTGGCGGCGTGATCAGCAGAACCCCGACCAGGATGATCGCGCCGATGAGCATCAAGCGCTGTTTGAGGCTTCGATCTTGCATGTTGCGTTACTCCAGAACTTGCGACCTTCCGATCGCATGAATTTCACGTGGTAGCCGTTCCGCGTTCGCGGACCTTAGAAAAAAACGAGTGTTCGGAAAATTCCAACGACTAGCGGACGATGGGTCGCCGGATGCAAACGCCAGTCCCGTCAGCGACGGCTGGCCCTCGCCGGCGTCGCACTACTTCAACGGCGGTCCGGTCGCGACGATGCTGGGTGGGAACGGCGCGGCGTGGGGCGAGCGCGATTCGCAGGACGGAAGCACGCCGGCCCGGCTTGCCGCGGGACGAAGCGGGAAAAGGCCGCCGAGCACGGCTGCAACAACCGAGATCGGCTCTAGACGATTTTCTTGACCACCAAAGTTCGGCCGCAAGGTGGGCTGATCGCCGGCGACCCCGGATTCCTCAAGGGAAACCGGGCGAACGCGGACCGCGAATGCATCCGGAATGGTGTCATGAAGCGTAACGCACGGCTTCTTGGACTCTTCCGAATCCGCGGGACTTTGCCGCACGGGCGGCGTCGGCAGGGCGAAGGCCTTCTGCTGCGCGCCGTGGAGCAACAGCAGCCCCAGACCGCAGGCGATGTGAACGAATTGAAGGTGAAGCCGCTTGCCCATGTAAGCGAAGAATTATAGCCGGCCGCTGCCGCCGCACCAACCGCCAGCGCGGGACGAAGCGGCCCATAACCTGGAATTGGCCCATTTTCCTCATTGATGACCGGGCCGGGATGCGTCTAACATACGAGACTTTCCATCTTTCGCCGCCCGAACCGACCGTTGGTACGCCGGGGCGAAGCGGCTGGAAACGAAGACAGGATCGCATGGCCAAAGTCGAGCGGGACGCCGCCGGGGCAGCACAGCCGCCGGAATTCACGGAAGCCGACAAGAACAAGGCGCGCGCCTGGTTCAAGAAGGCCGCCGTCTTGCGCGACCAGCGAAACTACGACTATGCGATTGAGTGCTACATCGGCGGCCTGGCGTTCTGGCCGGAGGCCGTCGAAGAGGGCCACATGCCGCTCAAATCCTTGTCGCTTCAGCGGTTGCAGACCGGCGGCAAGAAGCCGGGCATGATGGACAGCATGAAGCTCTCCATGACAGGCAAGGATCCGAAGCAGGCGATGCTGAACGCCGAAACACTTTGGGCCAAGGATCCGGACAACGCGAGCTATCTCGACGGCGTGTTGCGGAACGCCGCCAAAGCGGGGTTCTTTGAGACGGTGAAATGGATCGCCCCAGACGTGCTCCGGACGTTGCGCAATGAGAAGAAAGTCTCCAGTCGCTCGAAGGCGTTTCGCGATACCGTTGTTGATGTCGCCCAGCGCTGCGACGAACGGAACGACGCGGCTACCGCGGCGATGCTGCTCGAATCGGCGGTCGAGGCGGTCGAGCTACAGATGGCGTTGAGCCCCGACGACATGACGCTGCGCGACGAACAGCGCGACCTGGCGGGCAAGCTGACGATCACGAAAGGCAAGTACGACAGCGCCGGCACCTTCCGCGAGAGCGTGCTGGACGTCGAAAAGCAGAAACTGCTGCACGACCAGGAGCGCATCAAGCAGGCCGCCAATACGATCGACGCTCTGATCGCCGCCGCCCGCAAGGAGCTCGCCGCCAACCCGACCGTTGCGGGGAAGATCAACGCCTTGGTGGATACGCTGCTCAAGAGCGAGCGGCGGGAACACGAGGACGAAGCGATCGAAGTGCTGACGAAGGCGTTCGCCGAAGCGAACAACTACAGCTACAAGATGCGGGCGGACGACATCCGCCTGCGGCAGGTCGCCCGGGGCACGCGGCAGTTGAAGGCCAAAGCGCTGGAGACGGCGTCCGAAGAGGATCAGCAGAATGCCCGCCTCGCGGAGATGGACGAGATCGCGACCGAGATCGACATCTTCCGCGAGCGTGTGAAGAATTATCCGACGGATCTGCGGATGAAGTATCGGCTCGGCGCCGCGCTCTTCCGCACCGGCGAATACGACGAGGCGATCCCGGCGCTTCAGGCCGCGCAAGGCGAACCGCGAAACCGCACGCGCAGCCTGCTCATGCTCGGACGCTGCTTCCACGAAAAGGGTCTGCCGTCCGAGGCGGCGGAAATCCTGAAGGACGCGCTCGCCGCACACGAGTTCCAGGGCGACGACACGCAGAAGGAACTGCTCTTCCGGCTGGCGTGCGCCTGGAAGGACGCCGGCGTCAAGGACGAGGCGAAGGCGACGCTCGGGAAACTACTGCGACAGGACTACAACTACGCGGATGGGCAGGCGCGCGCCCTGCTCGAAGAACTGAAATAACCTGAGATCAAACCAGCAACCTGGGAACGACGGAAGGAGAAACGGTGGCTCACTCTCTATCTGCCAAGAAACGCATGCGTCAGAACGTCAAGCGCCGCGGGCTCAATCGCGCGACGCGCAGCACGCTCAAAACCGATCTGCGCGATTGCATGACCGCTCTGGGCGGCAGCGACGCAAAGGCCGCGGCGGAGACGGTCCGCAAGACGGTCCGCAAGCTTGATCGCGAAGCCAACAAGGGCGTCGTGCACAAGAACACCGCGGCCCGACGCAAAAGCCGGCTTGCGCGTCGGCTGAACGCGCAGAAGGCGAAGTCCGCCCAGTAGGCAGACTCCGCGCCCGGCGCGTCACGCGTATGCGTCGACCAACTCGCCGGGGCCGACGAACCCCGTGTCCGGCGTGCCGGTTAGCGCGGCCGCGGTTGCCGGCGGCTGGCCCGAATGCAGCAATTCGGCGAAGTCCTCCGCCGATCGCCGCACGAGCTGAAGCACGGCCCGCGACGGGCTGAACGCCAGGTCCGCCTGCTGTCCTTGCAGGGACGCATCCGCGGCCGATTCGACGGCCCGCGGCTCGGCCTGCGCGGCCGGCGGCGGTGTTGTTGTGGGCGGCGGCAAGCCTGTCGGTGCGAGCGGCGCGCCCAACGTATCCAATCCGATCATGATCCACCTCCCGTTACCGAGAGCGGAAGCAAATCGGTTCCCCGACCGAAGTCTTGAATATGCCGCTGCCCGTTTCAAACAAGGGTGCATTTTCTGCGTGATTCGCAACCGCCTGATAATCGCTGGACCATTCACGCGATTCGGCGAGGTTTTTCGGAGGGCGCTCGGCGGGTGGCTCTTCCAGTGGACGCGATTCAGTCTGAGCTCCGCGCTGGCGAACGTGGGAATATCCCGCGAGCCGCCCGCGCTGCGGGGCCGGACTGCGCGTTGCAGCAGGCATGAATCCAGATCCTTCAACGCGGGCGATCCGGGCGCAGCGCGTCGCGAAAGGCGGACGGATATACTCCTTCGGCCCGAAGGGCAGGGAGTGTCTTGAATGTCTGAGGCCGCGCCGCGTTCCCGTCGCTCGAGGCAGCGTTGTTGGCCGCTCCTGGCCGCGATCCTGCTGGTTTCCTGCGAGAACCAGCCCAATCCTACGCCGACATCCGCACCTTCCAGCGATCGCCCGCTGAAGCAGACGATCAAGGAAGAGGCGCAGAAGGTCGCGCAGACGGCCCGCGAGAGCGCCCGGGAAGTCGCACATGCGGCGACGCAGGAGGCGCAGGTACTTTACGAGACGACTCGCGAAAACGCGCGCGAATTCGGCCATGCCGCCACCCAGCAAGCGCAGGAGCTGGCCGATTCGGCGCGAACCGCAGTCGAGTCTTTCCTGCGGACGTCAAAGGAAAAGACGCTGGCCGCCGCCCAGCGCAGCATCGACGCCGCCAAGGCCCAGATCGAAGTCCTTCGGGAGCGCAAGGCCGCCGTTGAGGAGGCGATGCGGCCGGCCTATGAACAGCGCATGGCGGAGTTGACGGAGAAATACGAGGAGCTTTGCCGAAAGGCCGACGCGCTGCGGGCCGCCGGGCCCGAGGTCTGGCGCGAAGCCGGCGCTGCACTGGCTCCCGCGGTTGCCGAAGCGGAGGACAAGCTCAGCGCGACCTGGATGTCGTTCGTCACCGGCGGCGTCGTGAAGGTGAGCGTCCGCTACAGCGAGAAATTCATCCTCCCGGAGGACGCGGAGCTGACCGTCACGCTGCTCGATCTGACGCGCGGCGAGGACAAGCCGGGCGAGGTGGCCAAAGCGGTCGTGAAATCGGCCGGCCCGCCGCCCTTTTGCTGCGAGCTGCGCTTCGATCCGAAAGCGATCGATAGAAAGGGCGCCTATGCGCTGCGCGCGACGATCGCCGTCGATGATAAAATCCAATTCGTCTCGCGGGATTCGAATTTCGTACTGACACAGGGCCGCCCGCACGAGATTGAAGTCATCGTCATCCGGCCGAAATAGCGCTCGGGTCCGCAACCTCCCGGCATCTCGGCGGATGCAATAACACCTCGGCCAAAGCGTTTAACGTCTGGGGTGTCGGTGCGACCAGATGCGCTTGGTTCAAGGGGAGGCGACGCGATGCGCGCTGCGGTTGTTTTTTTCATTCTGGCGGCGGCTACGCAGGGTCTTGCGCAGGAAACAGCCGCGAATCACTCGCTCAAACCGCTTCCGAAGAACGAATGGGACGCCGAAAAGGCCGCTCACCTGCTGGCCCGGGCGGGTTTTGGTGGCTCCGCGGAGCAGATCGAGAAACTGGGTGCAATGGGGCTCGACGAGGCGGTGAATTTCCTTGTCGATTATCAGACTCTGCCCTACGAGGCTGCTCCACCCCTGATTCCTGAAACGCTTTATGAACGTCCGGATCGGTCGAACGCATGCACACCAGCGAACGCCCGCTCGAGGAAAAGCTCGCGCTGTTCTGGCACGGACATTTCGCGACGTCTGCGCAGAAAGTGAAGTCCTCCTGGCACACGCATCAATTAAACGATGTCTTTCGCAAGCATGCCGCGGGCAATTTCAAGCAACTCACGATCGAGGTCGGGCAATCGCCGTCGATGCTGCGTTATCTCGATAACAACAAGAGCACAAAGAAACACCCGAACGAGAACTGGGCCCGCGAGTTGATGGAGCTGTTCACGCTCGGCGTCGGCGCCTACACCGAAAACGATATCAAGGAAGCGGCCCGGGCCTTCACCGGCTGGCAGATGGACGAGGACGGCTTTGTTTTCCGCGGCCGTAACCACGACTACGGCGAGAAGAAATTCCTCGGTCGCACGGGCAAGCTGAACGGCGAAGACATCGTCGACACGATTCTGGCACAGGCGGCGTGCTCCCGATTCATGGCCCGCAACCTGATCGAGTTCTTCGTCCGCCCGGATCCGCCGAAGCCGCTCGTTGAAGCGCTCGCCGCCGAGCTTCGCAAGCAGAAATGGGAGCTTCGCCCGGCGATGAAGACGCTGTTCAAGAGCCAGGCGTTTTTCGATCCGGCGTCGCGCGGGTGCCTGGTGAAAAGCCCGGTCGAGCTGGTGGTCGGATCATCCCGCCGCTTGGGGATTCCCATTGCGAATCTCGTCGCCGCGGAACGGGCGACCGCCTCGATGGGCCAGGAGATCATGCAGCCGCCGAACGTAAAGGGCTGGGACGGCGAAGAAAAGTGGATCAACACCGCGACGCTGTTTCAGCGCTACAACACGATCGGGTTGATGCTGACGGGCGGAGGCGACGGCCCGCAACGCGGCCGCATGGCGCGACGCCTGTCAAAAGGGGCCGGCACTGAGTCAGATGAATCCAGCGACGAAAAGGCCGGCGACGAAATGATGACGATGATGGGCTCCGCCAAGACTCCCAAGTCGCGGATGAATCTGGAGCCGCAGCCGGCGTATGATCCGTTGGCAACGGTTCGCGCGCACGACCTGAAATCCGCGGCGGAAATCGTGCGCTTTTATGAGCGGATTCTCCTGCCGAAGGAGCTCTCC